>JBAQFY010000025.1:0-22143 GCA_049287505.1 Sedimentisphaerales bacterium
GCTTAAATGGCCATCCCCAAGTTTGGACTCCGCTTTGCTGGAGTCCTGCGCTTGAGGCTGCCACACATTTTTTATTAATTTTATTGGGTGGCAGCCTCAAAGCCGAAGGCTTTGGGGATGGTTTTTCCCTGGCTAAACACATACTTATCCCACCGAGACGAAGCTGGTGGGGCAGGCCCCACCCTACAAGACTACGAATTGCATACTTGATTTTCATTTGTTATCTTTACTTTTTCGTCGCGTTAAGCATACCTGCCAGTGCAGCGGTACGTATCGGCTTGGGCATGTCCTCTTTCTGGAGCTCTTTGTAAATAGCTAAGGCCTCAGCTCTTTTGCCCTCGACTACAAGCTGGTCGGCGCACCTCAAATAAGAATCCAGAACCAGCATTTGCAATTTGCCGCTTGTTTTATCCTTTGCCTCTGCCAGCGCCTCGGTGGCCCTCGAATCAGCTATCTGCCCGAGAGCGGCGGCAGCGGCGGCAGCTACCGTTTCGTCGGAATTGTCAATTAGTCTGCTCAGGGCACGAACCGCTCTTCTGTCTCGACGCTGACCTAATGAATTGATTATGCCGACCTGCGGTTTGTCTTTGGCCTTCCTCAATGCTTTTCGCAATACTTCATTGACTGCCTGACCGGGTATTCGCTCCAGTGCATACCTCGCCATATCAGAGGTCTCTTCATCGGTCAGCATATTACCTAAGACCGGCACAGACTCATCGGTGCCGATAATGCTCAGCTCCCTGCAGACAAACTGTTTGCCGGCCCGGGTCGCGTCTGAGGTGAGAACGTCCAGCAGACTTTTCTCAATCTTGTTCAGTTCCGCAGGCGAGCCGTGTGCCTCTTTGATGATGTCGCTTACCTCGGTCAGCGCCAATCGGCTCTGGCCCCAATCGTACGTCTTTACCTTTTCAAGTAGTTCCTGTAACGTTGCCATTTCTATTCCCTTTCCTGAACTAACGATAGGTTTCGGTTTTGTATCAACTTTATAGTCGCCAAATGCAAACTGAATACCGTCGAGATAATACTGTAATATCGTCGGATTCCAGAAAATGTGGTCGTTATGTCCCAGCGAGCAGTAGAATATCCGGCCCTCTCCCCACGTCTTGACCCAGCTTATACCCGTATCTGCATCGGTGGGTTTCTCTGAGGGTTTTTGCGTAATCTCATCGCTCATATCCAGACTCATCAGAACAAGCTGCTTATCCCGTGAATACAGTGGCGGGTCCGTTCGATATATCTCATCATTTATCTTAAATCCCTTACCCTTAAAGGCCTTCATAAGCGGATGCTCCGGCTCATCGATCTTAATCGCCCAGGTCCCGCCGCTGCCCCAGGGATGGCCGGTGAATTTCCCGCCCATCATCTCCTGTCCCTCCGGCCATTGGTTAAAATTGTCCGTGGCCGCATGGACGCCCACTATGCCTTTGCCGCTTTTCACGAAATCCATCAGCGCCTCGCACCGCTCAGGCGTTTCTTTGGGGTCAAACTTCAGGCCCGTCGTATTATTCAGGCACACTGCGTCAAACTGCTTGAGCTTCTCGGCCGTGAACACCGAATAATCATCGGTGGTTACCACATCGAATGCCCCGGTCTTTTTACCCATAATCTCGAGAGCTTTGTTGACCACGGGAATCGATGTGTGGAAAAATCCTTCACAACGCCAGAAAACCAGCAGTTTCCTCGGTTTGGCCGGGCTGACGGTTGACCTTGTCGGCATTGCTTTTTCTATTTTTTGTATTTCATCAGCCGTAACTTCCCGAAGCTTCGCCGGCGATTGTGCCTGCAAAGTGCTCACAGGCAATGACAAGCACCACAGCCCCAGAAGTGCAATGCCAATTAGTTTTCGCATCTTATTCATTTTCATTCCTTTCGTTTTTATCCAACATTTATTTCAGAAAAAACACCTCGTTTTTCAATATTCAATAGACAAATATCCTATACCCGCCGTCTTTTGGCGCCAGTCAATCTCAAAGGTGCCACGGACTTCGCATCGGCCGTGACAGCATCCTGTTGGCTTCATCGTCGTTGAGAAAGATTTCTTTTTCAGGGTCCCACCTTAGCTTTCGCTCGGTGAGCATCGCAATTTCGCCGAGAAGACCCACACTAATCGACCGGTGTGCTATTTCTATAGGTGCGATGGTCTTTTCACGAGATTTAACACAGTCTAAGAAGTTCTGTTGATGGTCTCGGCTGTTGTACAGCCTGATTTCATCCTGACCAATGACTTCCTTTAAGATACTTTCCGGGCTGGCCTCGAGCTTGCCGCGTTTGACGTGTATCCAGCCGTCTTCACCGTACCAGGCGGTTCCCATCCCCATCGGCTGCTGCTGGTCGTTGGCCACAACCATTGTCAGCCCGTCCGCGTACTTACAGGTAAACTTATACGCCGTTGGCGCATCGTAGATGCCGTCTCTTGGATAGACGCCTTTGCCCTCTATCTCGACCGGGCCGGTATAGTCTAAACCGAGGCCCCAGTGTGCGATATCGATATGATGGCCCGCCCAGTCGGTTAGTTGTCCTCCGGAATAGTCCATAATCCAACGCCAATCCCAGTGCATAACGCCCCTGTACGGCACCCAGGGAGCCGGACCAAGCCAGAAGTTCCAATCTACACCCTCAGGAACAGGCTGTACCGGTTTATTGTCGGTGCCGCTGCCCGTCGGAAGGCCGACCTCGACCTTATGCACCTTGCCAATACGACCATTGCGAACTAATTCGCAGGCATAGCGAAAATCGCGAACCGAACGCTGCCAGCTGCCGGTTTGCCAGACCCTGCCGTAGCGATGCACCGTATCGGCCATAATACGGCCCTCACGTATTGTCCGCGCCAATGGCTTTTCACCGTACATATCTTTGCCGGCACGGGCAGCCGTTACTACCGGAATCGAATGCCAATGGTCTGGAACCGCCAGTGACAATGCATCAATATCTTCGCGTGCAATCAGTTCGCGGAAATCCGAATACATCTCGCAATCATTATTTCCGTACCTCTTGTCCACAGTTCCCTTGGCCTTGTCGAGATTCCTCTTATCAATGTCACAGACGGCCACCATTTGAACTTCTTTCTTACCCAGGAATCCACGCATATTACCCGTTCCCTGGGAGCCTACCCCAATGGCGCCCATAACTATCCGATTGCTCGCTGCGATATTGCCGGCTCTACCCAACGCTGAGGACGGCACAACATAAGGAAATGCTATTGCACCGGCGGTAACGCCGGTCAAACTTTTCAAAAAATGACGCCGAGTTATTATGTCTGAGTTTTTAGTTTTTCTGTTTTTCATATCTTTAGTCCTTTAGCTTATTGGTGAGTAGTTAATTGGTTAATTGGCGAGTAGTTAATTGGTGAGTTGGCCATCTTATACCCTGATATCCTGATAACCTGATACTCTGATAACCTGCTCACTACTCACTACTCACTCCTCACTACTCACCACTCACTTCTACAAATGCCATGGGCTGCGCATGGGCCGCGATAGCAAACGGCTGGCCCCGGCATCTCCAATAAGCACCTCCCGTTCAGGGTCCCACTTTAGCGGCCGGCTAAGTTTGTAAGCTATATTCCCTAAATGGCAAACCGTTACAGAACGGCAGCCCGTCTCTATATCGCAAATCGGCCTGCTGCGTTTGCGGATGCCATCCAGCCAGTCAACATAATGATTTCTGCTTTCGTAAAGGTGTATTTCATTGGGGCCGATTTGCTGGTCCTTCAAACTTTCGGGCTTCGTTTGCAAATAACCTCTATCGGTATTAACTTCGCCTTTAGTGCCCGTAAACAAAACACCCCTGGCAAGCTCACTGCGCGTCATCGTTACGCCATTGGCATATTTATAGGTAAGCACCTTATAATCTTCGCCGGCGGGTGGGATTATTTCAACCGGACCGCTCTCATCCATACCCATACCCCACTGGGCGATATCAAAATGATGTGCACCCCAGTCGGTCATTCCTCCGCCACCAAAGCTGCTGTGATTGCGCCAGTTAGGAAAGCCGTCCCAGCTTAAATGCGGAGAAAGCTCCGAGTTATATGGCCTCCACAACGCCGGGCCCAACCACATATCCCAGTCAAGATAATCCGGCACAGCTTCGGCCGGTAGAGGTCTATCTCCCGGCGGGCCGCCGACATTGACGTTGACGTGTTTGAGTTCCCCGATATATCCATTCAGCACCAGCTCGCACCCTAAGCGGAAGTGCCGGTCCGAACGCTGCATACTGCCGGTCTGGAAAACCCGCCCGTATCGTCTGACTGCATTGACCATAGACCTCGCATCGACGATAGTTTCTGATAGCGGCTTCTCGCAGTAAATATCCTTGCCGGCCATTGCGGACTGAATGACAATAATGGCGTGCCAATGGTCGGGCGTGGAAATCACCACTGCATCGATATCATCTCTGGCAAGCAGCTCCCGAAAATCACCATAAGCATCGCAGCCTTTGTATGTGCCCCCGCTTTTTTCGGCATAGTGGTCTTCCACTATCTTCTGTCCCCGCGCAAGCTTGAGTTTATCGACGTCACAGGCGGCCAGAACGTGTGTGCCGGGCGAGTTCAGAAAAGAGCTCATCAGGTGCTTGCTCTGCTTGCCCGCACCGATAAAGCCTAATGTAATCCGTTCACTCGGCGCAACGTCGCCGGCTTGGCCTAAAGCGGACGCCGGAACAATTTGTGGAAAGCTTATAATCGCCGCTGCTGTACCGGCTGCTCTTTTGATAAATTGACGCCGATTAATCTCTCTTTTCTTCATATGAAAATCCCCAGGCTCACGATTAACAAAGGATAATCAATTTCCAATATTCAATAGTCAATAGTCAATTTCACAGATGCCACGGGCTGCGCATTGCGTTTCCGAGCAGGCTCGTTGCTGTCGGGTCATCGAGTATTTCTTCGGTTGTAGGGTTAAAGCGTATCTTGCGCCCTAACAGCATAGCAATCTGTCCTAAGTGGCCCGGCGTCGCCGAGCGGTGTGCAACCTCACAAGGCGTTAGCGTGGTCTCACGGCTTTTGATACAGTCCAGAAAGTTACGCCAATGTCCGGGCGAACGAAACAGGTGTATCTCACCGGGCCCGAATTTCTCATCGAGCAGCTTCTTGGGCTCAGCGTCTATACCGCCGCGATTAACCCACACCCATCCGTCTTTGCCTATCCACTTTGTCCCGTCGCGGATGTCGCTGTGCCCACCGGCGATAATCATTGTAATCTCGTCAGGATATTTCGCTGTGAGCCGATACCTTGTCGGGCTGTCCCACAATCCGTCTCTTGGGTATTCTCCGGAGCCTTCTATCTCGTAGGGTCCCCCATAATCCATATCCAGACCCCAGTGAGCGATATCGACGTGGTGGCCGACCCAGTCCATTAACTGCCCGCCGCCGTGGTCGAGGACCCATCGCCAATTCTTATGCACACGGGCCGGACAGTATGGGCTGTAAGGCGCCGGACCAAGCCAGAAGTTATAGTCGAGCTCTATGGGCGGCGGACAAATCCCTTCCTGACCCTTGGTCTCGCCAAAGTCGCTATGCCCCGAAGGCAGCCCCACTTCAACGGTGTGTATCCTGCCGATGCGGCCGTTACGAACCAGCTCGCAGGCAAAGCGAAAGTTGGCCTCCGAACGCTGCCAGCTGCCCGTCTGCCATATCCGGCCGTAACGCTTGACCGCATCGCACATAGCTCGCCCTTCCCTTAGATTATGCGACAGGGGCTTTTCGCCGAAAATATCCTTGCCCGACCTCGCAGCTTCTATAGCCGGTATCGCATGCCAATGGTCCGGCAGTCCAAGCGATACCGCATCTATATCATCGCGGGCTAACAGCTCACGATAATCCGCGTACGCAGCGCAGTCTTTGTTTTTGTATTGCTCATTGACTCGCTCGGCCGCGCTTTGAAGATGGTTTTTGTCAACGTCACAGACGGCAACAATTTGACAGTCTTTTTCGCGGAGAAATGAGTCCATATTGCTGCCGCCTTGCCAGCCCACACCGATGCAGCCCATTGTTATTCGTTCGCTCGGCGCCACACTGCCGGCCTTACCCAAAGCCGGCGAAGAAACAATGTATGGAAATCCCATTGCCCCCACAGCAGTCCCGGCCGCTCCCTTCAGGAACTGACGCCGGTCACAGACGCTCCGAAGCCTTGGCGACGGAGCGCTCACACTATTTTTGACGGTCATGCTAACCTTTCCTGTAATTGCTATTTCTCGAACGCCGCATCGAAGGCGACCTGGGAAGGCTTGAAGTCCGCCTTCTTAATAAACTCGCAGGCCTCTTTTGCGCCGTGTTCTCGGTCCATTCGGGTGTCTTCCCACTCAACCGACAGTGGTCCCTGGTAGCCGACATCGTTAAGAGCGACGATAATTTCCTCAAAATTGATATCCCCGTGACCGATTGAGCGGAAGTCCCAGTACCTCCGAGGGTCGGCGAACTCGGTATGACCGCCGAAGACGCCAACCGTCCCGTCACCGTGACCCCACCAGACATCTTTCATATGAGCGTGGAAGATGCGGTCACCGAAGGTACGGATGAACTTAACGTAATCCACGCCCTGATAACCGAGATGGCTCGGGTCGTAGTTGAAGCCAAAAGACTGGTGGCCTCTGACCGCTTTAATGGCTCGCTCGGCAGAGGCGATGTCGAACGCTATCTCCGTCGGATGAACTTCCAGAGCGAACTTCACGCCTTCGGCTTTGAAGGCATCGAGAATCCGCCGCCAGCGCCTCGCGAAGTCCTTGTAACCTGCCTCGATCGCATCTGGCGAGGCCGGGGGGAACGAATAAACCATGTGCCATATCGAGCTTCCCGTAAATCCATTGACGACCTCTACGCCCAGCTTCTTCGCCGCCTTGGCAGCGTCGATTACCTTCTGGGTTGCACGTTTGCGGACGCCCTCGGGTTCGCCGTCACCCCAGACATCCGGCGGAAGGATTGCCTTATGACGTTCGTCAATATTGTCGCAAACAGCCTGCCCAACCAGGTGCGTCGAGATTGCGAAAACTTTAAGGCCGTGTTTTTTCAATAATTCACGCTTGGCCTTGCAGTAGTTCTGGTCGCTCAGGGCTTTATCCACCTCGAAGTGGTCGCCCCAGCAAGCTAACTCCAGACCATCATAACCCCAGCTCGCCGCCTTTTTCGCCAGTTTTTCCAGCGGTAAATCCGCCCACTGCCCGGTAAAAAGTGTTACAGGTCTTGCCATTTGTCATTCTCCTTATAAAAAATTGTCACAAGCTTTCCGTAAAATGTATCCTGCACTATCAGAAAATAATACCTTTGAGCATTATTTTATTGCATTTTCCTCCGGTTAGATTGCGAATTCAATATAACCGTTTTTATTAAAAGGACTTACGCTCAACAAAGACTATCTGCCCCTGCCGACACGCCGAAATAATTGTTACATTATAACTTGCAGAAGTTGATACGCAATTCAAATTTTATTCTGCTTTTCGTACCTCAGCCTGTTTTTCTATACCGGATTCAAAACCATTTCCATTACTTTTCGCCCTGCAGGGGGACTATCCAGATATTGCGGAACGATACCTCATTGCCGTGTTCCTGAAGGAGAATGGGTCCCGGTTCCGGCCCTTCGGGTCGTCCCGCTCCGGTTTTATTCTCCAGTTCCACGTCGTTATGAATCAAAACTCCGTTATGCCATATCGTTATACGGGCGTTCTTAATTTTCCTGTTACCATCGAACCTCGCCGCATGGAAAATGATATCGTAGCTCTGCCACCGGCCCGGCATCCTGCAAACGTTCTTGTCCGGCGCCCTGAATTGGTAAAGTGAGCCGCACTCATTTTTCTTCGGCTCCAGACCGTATGAATCGAGGATTTGCACTTCGTAGCGACGCTGTATATAGACCCCGCTGTTACCCCGGCCCTCGCCCTTTACGTCTGCCGGCATTTGCGGAGTTTTGAACTCGACGTGCAGCTTGAAATCCCGGAAGGTTTGCTTGGTCATTATGCTGCCGCTCTCGGGCACACTCTTCATCGCACCATCAAAAAGCTTCCATCCTATATCCTTCCCATCTTCGGTAGTCCAGTGCATAAAGTCCGTGCCGCCGAACAGCATAATCGCATCGCTCGACTCAACAGTTTCAATCTTGACCTTCGGCGGGTGAGCATAGTCGTTCCAGAGCTGCTCGGTTCTCTCGACATCGACTTTTCCTTCGTGCACATACATGCGATACCGGAACACGTGGTCCTCGCCGGGCTTCATCTCGAAATCCCCGGCCTGCACCGGCGCCCAGTTGAAGAACACCTCCTGCTCGAACTCAGGCCAGATTCGCATCGGCTCAGGATGCCTGAAATTCTCCGGATGGCTAAAGTGTGTTACACCCTTCCAATTCCCATCGGAGACACCGGCCGTATCACACCACCGTGCCCGCGTGGCATGGCCATCCTTGCGGGTCTTGCCCTCACTGGTCAGATACGCCGCGGTTTCGCCCTTCCAGTCGGCGGTGGCGCGAAAGCCGAAGCCGCCGTAGCGATACTCCTCGAGCAGCAAGGGGCTTTCCGCCACGCAGCGCTGGGTCGAAACAAAATCCCAAAGCCAGCCGGGACCGCCGATACTACTATAAGCACGGACCTCCCATATCTCTTTAAGTACGACTTTCTCACCGACGTCGGTCTTCAGCGCCACGTGATCGTGCTCGGCCTGAAAGCCACCGAAGATCATTCCGCTTGACGTCGAGAGAAACTTGTTGAAACGAACCGTCCCCTCTCCTTTATTGAGGTTCCAGAAATCCACTTCCTTGCCCTCGAATTTCGTCTTGGTCCAGGGCATCCAGATGCCCAGATGATGATAATGATCCGGTGGGTGAATGTTTGTCAGCACAGACCCTTCCGGCGACCACAAGGGGTGAATAAACGCGCTGCGGTCGTATAGTTTACTCTGCCCTTCCGGCGCCGGAACAATCGCGTGATGGTACCTTAAAATCTTATGGATACCGCTGGGTCCGTGCGTTTGTATCTGCAAGAAGGAATCGTTCTTCTCCGCCTGGACGTACGGCGCATCCTCATAGGTCACATCAAGAATAGGCCCTTCGCCTTTAACACGCTCAATTTCGTAGTTGAGTTTACTTCCCGCTGGCGGTTTCTCTAAAAGGATCCACCACAATCGCGGCGGTGAGCCTGGTTCGAGTTGCGACAGGATATTAATCCGCTTGGAACCTTTGATCTCGATCAAGCGAACCTTATCCGTCGGAAAGCCCACCGGCACACCCGTCAGTTCCAGCGACACCGGTGTACCAAAGCGCATGTGCTCGCCCGTCTCGACAGTGATTTTCGCCAGAGAACCAGCAAGGCTGACCGATTGAGGGGCTAAAAAACAAAAGGCTAAAACAAAAAAAATAATTGAACCTTTTTGTATTGACGAGGGTTTTTGCATCGTTGCCCTCCTTTCGGTTAAGGCTGTTTGTTTACCATTTTTGAGAACAAAACCGGAATTCTAATAATAATATGCAGTTGAATCAAGGATTATCTGGGAATTCTTTTGATATTATCTCCCCATTTACAGCTTTAGAGCTTATCCGAATAACCGGGTCGTTATGAGGCCGAGTGAAAAGTTCGAGGCCAAGGCGGCAGGCCAAAAATGCTCGGAGGCGTGGTTTTCTCCACGTTGAGAACATTTTTGGCTGACAACGCAGGCATCGGGCTTTGCAGCTGGCCGCAATAGAGCGGGTTATTGGGATAGGCTCTAAGCCCTGTTAAACAAGGGCCAATCGAATGCAAACGAGCGTGCCGGAGTCAGGACTTGAGGTAATTGATATATCACCGTTGTGACGACGGGCGATCTCTCGGGTAATGGCCAATCCCAATCCAGTTCCGCCTGTGCTTTTGGACCGTGACGGATCCGCCCGGTAAAAGCGGTCAAACAGATGGGGCAGAATTTCTGGAGGTATCTTCCCTCCCTCGTCATGAATGCATACTGTAGCATAACCGTCAGGTTCGCACTTGAGTGATATACGAATAGTCCCATCAGGCGGTCCGTATTTAGTTGCGTTATCAAGAACATTACTAAACATACGGATTAACTCATCTAAGTTACCCTGAATAGTCATATCAGGCGGTTCTTCAAAGATTATTTTTCCCCCTGAGCGTTCCATCTTCTTTCCGTAGGTTTCTGCAAGCTCACGCAGTAACACATCGAGCTGTACCTCCCCGTTGGCAGTATCCCGACCAACTTCGTCTAAACGGGCTAAGACCAATAGTTGCTCTATGAGGTGTTCCATGCGGGCAATGTCCTCTAACGAATCATTGATTGCCTGCCTGTATTCACCCGGTTGCCTCTGGTGTATTTGTGCCGCTTGAAGGGTACTTTTGGCTAAACTCAGGGGGGTGCGAAGTTCATGTGCGGCATCGGAGGTAAATTGCTTTTGTTGCTGTAAAACCTTATCCAGACGACTAAGCATATCATTTAATGCTTCCACGAATGGACGTAATTCCTTTGGTACTTTTTTATCATCAAAGATAACCTCTCCAATATTCGGATGTGTTATATCCTGTAATCGTTCTGCGGTCATATTGATAGGCCGCAGGCCGCATCGAACGGTCCATATAGTTGCCACAACCGAGCCTATGATCAGGCTTGTCCCCAGAATGAGCAGCAGTCTCAGAAATTCATGCATCTCGTGGTAGGTATAATGACTGGAACCAGCTACTACAATATTCACAATGTCCCCATTAATCTTATGACGCAACCAAACAGCCCTGTATTCATTGCCGGAAAGGCCGATATTCACGAAGTTAGACTCCTCAATTAAAGGCCTGTTTTGTTCTGAAAGTTTGCGTAACCAGCGGCCATGTTCATTATCCGGCGCATCGCTCACAAGTAAATCTGCAGACGCTCCGTCCAACCAGATTCGATATAATGTCGAAGAATTTTCGTCAGATATTCCTGTGACCTTGCTTACTTCTTCCGCCCATTTCTCTTTATTCGAACTGGTATCTAAGCTTAATACGATGCCGTTGGCCATTGCCTTCAATGTTCGGTCGATGCTTCGAAGGTGGGATTCTTCAAACTCAATATATGCCGCAATGGAAATGGTGGCGATAACGACCACCAGCACGGTCGAGACCCACAGGGACACACGCCACTTTAGAGAAAGGGATTTCATGCGGGCAATTCTCCAAGTACATAACCCTGGTTTCGAAGGGTATGAATCACTTCACTGGTTGATCCTGAGCCAAGTTTCTTTCGCAGGGAGCAGATGTAAACTTCCACTACATTGGAGAAGTTTTCTGAGCCGAAGCTATACAGATGTTCCACAATATCGGCTTTGGAAACTACTTCTCCAGCTCTCATCGCCAGGTATTCAAGCAGGCGGTATTCCATGGCGGACAACCGTACTGGTTTTTTTCTGAATATTACCTGATGTTTGGCAGTGTTTATACTTATATCCCCGATTTTGATTACAGGTTCAACGTGGCCGTACGAACGACGTACAAGCGCCTGACAGCGAGCCATCAGTTCCCTCATATCAAAGGGTTTGACTATATAATCGTCGCTGCCTGATTCAAGCCCTTGAATGATGTCGCGGGTATCGTCACGGGCAGTCAGGATAAGTACAGGAGTAGTTATGCCATTTTTACGAAGGCCCTTGAGAATCTCGAGGCCACCAATTTTGGGAAGTCCCAGGTCAAGGATAATCAGATCATACGGGTTCGTCATAGCCATGTGACGGCCATCTTCACCATTTGTAGAAATATCAACAGCCCAGGAGTATTCCTCGTCCAGCACCCTGGTTATGTTACGGGCTATTTTGATCTCGTCTTCAATAATAAGTACACGCATATCTATGTGGGATGCATTCTCAAATTTTCACAGGTTCTGTTTTTCTCATAATCTAAGCAATTTTATTTTATCACAGGCTGTAATAACAGGAAATGCTTTTTTCGGAGGCTTTTACTTTTTAACCATGTCTTCAGCTTATTTTAAGGTACGGTCTGTTATCATTATTGTTTTATATATGGCGTTATCGGCCAGATAAAAATCGACTTTTATCTCTGAGCTTGAAAATGGTGAGAATGAAAGACATTGAGAAAATTCGGCCATTAAAGCAGTATAAAAAACCTGCACTTGCTTCTATAAGGAATGACTTCAGTCCCGGGCATGCTGCTGGTTTCAGTAGTAAGCATAGAGCCAACCAATATGTCGTGCGGTTCGAAGGTAGAGCGAAGGAACAACTTGAAAAAAGGTATGTCACCAAGGCTTTAGCAGGTGTGCCTCGTGGCACATCTGTATCGAGCTGGCCCTGTGGATGCAGCCGGCTTTTGCCCCTTCTCAAAAAGTTAGGTTATAATGTCACATCAGCAGATTCTTCATCTGATGCGGTTGGCCGGATCCGTCTGTACGGCGGTTTGCTTGGGGAAGACTGCATTGGTGATAAAGATGACTTCAAGGTCGTGGATATTTTCCAGACCGGTTTTGATGATGACTGTTTTGGAGCAGTGATTGTAAATCAGCTTTTTCGTTGTCTGCCTGAAACACAAATACGTAAGCTGATTTTGAAAGGGCTTCGAAGGATATGTACCGGACCGATTATTGTTTCCTTTTTCTGCAATACAATGATTTATGAACTCAAACGATATGAAGAGCAAAAATCTCATATAGATGGAATAAAGTATCACTTCCGTCTGAGTCGCAAAGCTTTTACAGAAGAAGTCCACAAATGTGGTTTGACTGTCGAGAAATGGGTGCCGAGATATAGTCTTCTCTCGAAACTTGCGTGTGCGGTATTAGTTCGAGATAAAGGCTGTAAAAAGTCCTTCGCAAGTGCACTGAAGCCATAAGTGAATCCGAAATCACTGGATATACCTTTCGGACTTCATATAATAAAAGTAGAAAATACCAGCATTGTAGCTGAGAGTATCAAATAGAAAATATCCAGATAAGCAAAAGAGAGCTATCATGAAGAATTCTCACTGGTTATACGCAATTGTTATGACAGTTGGCTTATGCGCGATACTGTCGGTAACACAGGAAAGAAATGTTGTTGCCCAGTCATCTGATTTGCCGGCAGCGAAAATCAAAGTGAGCAAAAAATGGACGGATTCATTTGATCAGGAGAACCGCACTTTTTCTTCTGTTGGCAGAAATAAGTTCTTCATTCTTGAACCCGGCTATCAATTGGTTCTGGAAAGTAGAGAAGAAAAAGTGGTGATTACCGTCCTGAGCGAAACAAAGAAAATCGGAAACGTTGAAACGAGGATTGTGGAAGAGCGGGAAGAAGTAAATGGGCAACTGAAAGAGGTATCGAAAAACTTCTTCGCCATTTGTAAAGAGCACGGGGACGTATTCTATTTCGGAGAGGAAGTGGACAACTATAAGAACGGCAAAATTATTGGGCACTCGGGAGCCTGGAGGGCTGATGAGAAAGATTCCAAAGCCGGTATTATTATGCCCGGTACGGTACTTCTGGGAGCCAGACACTATCAGGAAATCTCACCGAAAGCCATGGACCGGGCGGAGATAATCAGTGATGACGTGACAATGAAAACACCGGCGGGTACGTTTAAGAACTGTATAAGAGTAGAAGAGACCTCCGGAATAGATCCTGATGAAAAATGCTACAAAACATATGCACCCGGAGTGGGTCTAATTCAGGATGAAGATTTGCTGCTGACCGGATATAGCAGGCCGATAAAATAAGCAATTTCATTCAAGGATTTGCCCTGGACGATACGCTAAGAGACGCGCAGCCGGAGAACAAATCCAAAAAATGAAAAACCTGAAATAATTTCTCTTTGTTATCCGTCTTAACAAGATGTTATATAATGCCAGGATAGCATATACATTATAATGATGTGATAGAATATGAATGGAAAAATTCACCTTGCTTTTTTGATTCTTCTGATAGCAGGCTGCGCTGCTTCTCCTCCTAATGGAAGTGCCTCCTATAATTTCTCCTATATTTCAGAAGGTATTGAGGAACGTACCGACTATACGCTGAGACAGGCCTCTGAACCCGGCCAATTCGAGTTCCCTGAATGGGTAACACTTGATGATGGCCTGTCACAAGATGAAGCGGTAGCTCTTGCCCTCTGGAATAACGCCCAGTTTCAATCCGACCTGGCGGCTTTGGGTTTTGCCCGTGCAGATCTGCTTGAAGCGAACATGCTGAGCAATCCGATATTTTCTGTGCTGTTTCCGGTCAGTCCAAAACTGCTCGAGACTGCATTGGATATACCTATTGATACCCTATGGCAAAGGCCCCACCGTGTAGCTGCCGCTAAGTTTGACGCTCAGAAACTTTCGGAAAACCTTATAGAAAACGGACTCGGTCTTGTACGGGATGTTCAGATAATCTATGGAGATCTTTTATTAGCCCAGGAGCGACTCATCCTATCTACCGAAGAGGCTCAACTGCAGATTCAGATAGCCCAGCTTGACCAGGCACGTCTAAGAGCCGGTGAAATAAGTGAACTTATAACGACTACCTCCTATATGGATACGCTTCGAGCAGCCGATGCCGTAAAGCGTTTTTCAAAAGAAGCCGACATATTAGAACAAAGACTCGATAATCTGCTTGGAATAAACTCGGATGATATAAAGTTTGATATTGTTCCATCGGAGATTGCACTGATATCCAATGTATCCATCGATGAAATACTCAAGACGGCCTTTGTCGCCCGGCCGGACCTTCGAGCGGCTGAGCTTGCCATCGAGGCTGCCGGCGAACGTATAGGCTGGGAGAAATCCAAAGTCTTCAATCTCATCGCCATTATCGATGCCAAAGATGAGGGTGAAGATTCTCTCACGGTCGGACCAGGCTTTACGGTTGAAATTCCGTTTTTCAATCAGAATGACGGCAAAATCGCACTGGCCGAAGCAGAACTGGAACAGGCCGCTCGACAGTATGAAGCGGTCCGTCAGGACATTATTCTTCGGGTCAGACAAGCTCACACTCGGTACGTCTCGGCCCACGAAGAATTCGAATTGTGGAGCAACAATATTATTCCTTCTTTAGAGCAAACAGTCGAGCGGACACGGAAATCCTTTGAGGCTGGCGAGGTCTCTGGTCTCCTGGTTTTGGAAGCTCGGCAGACACTTGTTGAGGCCCGGATGCGCAAAGCGGAATTAGCCGCCAATCTGCACCGCAGTGCCGCGCAGCTCAATTACTGCATCGGGAAGAAAATGATTTAGCCGCGAATGGCTGGAAGATGCCACGCTTTAGCTCGATTGACCTGGTGGGCCAGCCGAAGTCAATACTATCAAAAAGGCCGGTTTAATAGGAAGACGTTATGAATAAATTGAGAACATTCTTAGGGTTGATCATTCTGCTGGCAGGTGCGTTGGTGGCGTACTATCTCTTTAAGGCAAAGCCGACCGAGACTTCAGAAGAGCCGGCCAGTCAAGTTGTTACCGAGGTGAGCGTACATGTGGGAAAAATCTCGCGGTCCACACTTCACGGATATGTTCTGGCTTATGGAACAGTTGAACTTGCTCTGGGCAGCAGCGATGCCCCCCCGGCCCGCGTTAGAATTACGGCGCCGGCGGCTGGAATTATCAGCGAAGTAACATGCATAGAAGGCCAGGAAGTGAGTCAGGGAGATACGCTGTTCCGTCTTGATAGTCGCATAGCTGAAGTGGTTGTAAAGCAGGCTGAGCAAGCGGTGGAGTTCGCAGAGAAGGATTTTGCACGTCAGAAAGAGCTGATGCAGAGCCAGGGGACATCAAAAAAACTATTGCAACAAGCCGAATACGGGCTCGTAACGGCAAAAGATGAACTGGCAAAAGCTCGTACTGAGCTGTCTTTGCTCCAGGTCACAGCGCCGATATCCGGCACGATTGTCCGAGTGCCGGCCCGGCCCGGTGAAGCGGTGGACATGACCAGTACGTTGGCGGAATTGATCGACCGTAAGCGATTAATCGTGGAATTTCGGGTTCCGAGCAATGAGATAACAGCGCTTGAACCGGGACAGAAGGTGGAAATAGAAACCGGCGGCAGGGTCGCCGGGCCGAACGGTGAAACATCTCGAGTGCCTGCTGAGCTGACGTTTGTTGATTCTGTGGTTGACCCTGAGAGTGATACTGTTCTGGCTCGGGCATCGGTGCCGGATGGCACCGAGCTCAAACCCGGCCGGTTCGTCAGGGTGCGCATCATCTATCTGGAAAAAAGCGACTGCCTTGTCGTACCCGAAGAAAGCCTTGTCACAACCACCGAGGACCAAACGGTTATCGCTGTCGTAGAAAACGACAAAGCCTTTCAGAGAGTGGTTCAGCCCGGCTTGCGCGAAAACGGGCTGGTGGAGGTGCAGGGAGAGGGAATTCATGAGGGCATGCAGGTAGTGACAGTAGGCGCGTATGGTCTGCCCCCTGAAACTAATGTCAGGATAGTAACAGAATAAAAGAGGTCAAAAAAGAAGATTCGATGTCACATAATGGTCTGTCAAATATTGAAGAGACTCCAAAGCATCATTATTTGGAAGATCGGGGATCGACATTGGGGCGATTTTCCACCCATCATTCAGTGGCTATTACTTTTGTAGTGTTTGCCTTGTGCCTGTGCGGCATTTATTCTGCAATGAAGATTCCTTCCTCGGTTTTTCCACGGACTGACTTTCCACGCGTTGTGATTCTGGTGGATAACGGAGTTATGCCGGCAAATGAGATGATGGCGACCATTACCCGTCCTATCGAAGAGGCCATGAAGGACATTCCAGGCGTGGTGACGATCCGTGACGCGACAGGGCGGGGTTCCGCGGAAGTCAGTGTCTTTTTCAATTGGAAGGTGGACATGATACAGTCGGAATTGTACGTGCTCAGCCGCCTGTCTCAAATTCGCAGTAACTTACCGGTAACGGCAACAACAAACGTTTTCCGCCTAACCTTTTCGGCATTTCCAATTATTGGCGTAAGCCTGACAAGCCAGACACGCGACATAACACATCTCTGGGAGATAGCTCGCTATACTTTGAAACCGCAGTTCCTACGGATTCCTGGCGTCGGCAGGGTGGACATTGTTGGGGGACGAGCGCCGGAGTATCATGTGATAGTAGATCCACTGCGATTGCAGGCCGCCGGGTTGGGTCTCTCTGATGTAACCGAGACGCTCATAAAAAAGAACCTCATAGCTCCAGCCGGCATGCACGAGGAAAACCACACGCTTTACCTTACCGTGGTCGATGGCCGAGTGCACAACCCTAAAGATATTGAGGATTTCACTATTACGGTAGTAAAGGGTCATCCGATTCGTATCAGGGACTTTGCCCGAGTCGAGCGTGCACCCGAGCCTGTCTTCAATGTCGTTGCCGCGGATGGTAAAGAAGCAGTGCTGTTGAATATTCGCAGTCAGCCCGATGGAAGCACGCTCGACATCGCCCGGGAGTTGAAGCTGGAACTGGAGCGGCTGAAAAAGCAGTTGCCGCCCGACCTGAGGCTGGCATTCTTCTATGACCAGTCTTTGATCGTACGCGAATCGGTCAAGAGTGTGTGGGAGGCGATTATTTTCGGGTTGTTTCTTTCAGTTATTGTGCTGTATCTTTTCCTCAAAGACTGGGGGATAACCTTTGTAGCGACGCTGGTTATCCCTGCAACGGTTCTGATTACATTAATCGCGATAAAAGCAATGGGACTGAGTTTCAATCTGATGACTATGGGTGGTATCGCTGCTGCTATCGGCGTGATCATCGATAATGCCATCATCGTTGTAGAAGCGATATACGTTAAGATATTGAGCGGAGCACCTCGCGGGACGGTTGTGCGAGAGGGCATAGGAGAAATCTTCAAGCCACTTCTGAGCTCGACCTTTACACCGGTAGTTGTATTTATCCCACTGGCCTTTCTGGACGGCATCGTGGGCGTATTTTTTAGGGCTTTGGCACTGACTATGGCCGTATCACTGCTCATCTCTCTGCTTTTGGCGCTTACGATTACACCATCTATGGCAGCATGGTTCATGGGTGGGATGTACCGTAAGAAGACAAAAACGCAGAATGAGCAAGGCGGTGTCGTATTGAAATTTTTTGTGGTGGTTTACGAGCGTGTCGTTCGAGTAGCACTGCATCACTGCTGGATCACGTTGGGCTTGTGCGTGCTTGTTTTGCTTGCGAGTATAGCAATATATGGCCGTCTCGAAAGTGAATTTCTGCCGCCTATGGATGAGGGCGCCTTCGTCATTGACTATGTGGCGCGACCGGGAACGAGCCTGGCTGAAACCGACCGCCAGCTCAAGCAGGCTGAGGGGATACTGCGTACCATCCCCGAGCTTGAGAGTTACTCAAGGCGTACCGGCGCACGGCTGGCTTTAGCCATTGCCGAGCCTCATACGGGAGACTTCTTGGTTAAACTCAAACCCGACCGCCGGCGAAAGACCGAGGAGGTAATTTCCGAGCTTAGGCATAGGTTCAATGTTGCAGTACCCAGTCTTCAATGGGAGTTTCCCGGCATCCTTTCTGACCTGATCGGCGATCTTATGTGGGCACCCCAGCCAATTGAGGTTAAGCTATTTTCGACTGATACGGAATTCCTGAAGAGCAAAGCTCCACAGATCGAAGAAGAAATCAAAAAGGTCAAGGGTGTAGTGGATACCTTTGATGGCTTGATGATTACGGGCCCATCTCTGAGTCTGCGGCTTCGCAGCCCCGATGCACAGCGTTTTGGTCTGACCACTGACGACGTGGCTGCGGCTGTCCAGACAGCCATGCTCGGCCAGACAGCCTCGTTGGTTTTGGAGGGCGACCGTCTCGTCGATATCCGCGTCGTCGCGGACCCATGCGATATCGACCGGGTTGCGAGCCTGCAAAACTTGCCTTTGCGTTGTCCGAATGGAGCCGTGGTCAAACTATCGCAGGTGGTGGATGTTGTCGAAGAACCGGGGCAGCTTGAGCTTCGAAGGGAAGATCTGCGACAGGACGTTGCCATCACGGCCCGCCTGGAAGGTCGCGACCTCGGCAGCGCAATGGCGGAAATCCGCAGCCGCCTGGCTCAGGATAGCTCTATTCCTCCGGAGGCTCTTGAGTTCGGGGGACTCTACCAGCAGCAGCAGGAATCCTTCAGACATCTGCTGGTGGTTCTTGCCATGGCCATCGTTCTGGTTTTTGCGGTACTACTGACGGAATTCCGGACTTTTTCCGCGCCGGTGGCAATCGTATTTGGCGCTGTCCTGGCGATGTTTGGAGCCGTCATAGCTTTGTATATGAGCGGCACATCGCTCAATGTCGTTTCGCTTTTGGGGGCAATTATCGGGGTCGGCATTGTGGCGAAGAACGGCATTCTCATGCTTGACTTTGCGGGAGAACTGCGCAGCTCCGGCCTGGACATGGAGGACGCCTTGGTTCGAGCCGGGCAGCGGCGACTGCGGCCGGTTTTGATGACTTCCGGCACAACAGCACTGGGGATGTTGCCGTTGGCATACGGAGTCGGCTCCGGCGCCGACATGCTCAGGCCCTTGGCCATTGCCGTCATAGGTGCAGTCTGTATATCGGTGCTGCTCTCTCTCGTTGCGACCCCCACCTTGTACAGTATTCTCATCAAAATTCGTGGCTCCTGAAGTAGAAGCAATGGATTTTGAGACAGCCTATCATCCGGAGATTCTCGGGGAATATGCCGAGAGGCAACAATCGAAAAACCGTTTACTCGCCGTGGCAGCCTTATCCATCATTGGGATATTTCTGATACTTTACGCAGATTTTGACTCGTTGAGATTATCTCTGCTGGTGATATTGTGCCTGCCTTTTGCCTTGACCGGCAGCATCTTCGCAGCCCTTGTCAGCGGAGGCGTACTGTCATTGGGTTCGATAGTGGGTTTCATTACCGTTTTGGGCATTGTAGGGCGTAATGGCATAATGCTGTTCAGCCATTACTGTCAACTGGAGGCCGAAGAAAATATGCCGTTCGGTGAGGAATTAATTATTCGTGGAGCAAGGGAGAGATTGTCACCTATTTTGATGACGGTTTTGACGACTGCCCTATATATGTTGGACTATCCCCGATTCAAGCAATGTGATTATGACATTGGCTCAGGGCCGACCGAAGCCTTCTGCAAGAGCCTTACTTCCCGGCTGAAATGTCCGGGCATGCGTTGGGACAAGCATCACGCAGAAGCGATCATGGCCTTGGCCTCAGTCCGCTCAAGTCACCTCTGGCAAGCGTATTGGCAGATACAACGAAAAACGCCAGCCTAACCGCCACAAAAGATAGTCACACACTTTTTTCACCTCGTATTACTTTGTTTTTGCACTGCATATCTATATTGAATACAATGTTTTATCCATGAAAGTCTTGGTTATATAGTTGCTCTCAGCTAAGACAGATGAGCATTTGTATTCTACAGGGCGTTACCATTTAAGGGCAGACAAAAGAGAGTCTTATTCCAAGAGTGTCGTAAGGAGATATCAGTTATGGATGAGATTTCAAGACGAGAATTTCTTAGTACGGCCGCCGGAGCTGGCGGCATGCTACTGGCCGGTGGGTTTGCAAGCCGACCGCTTGCGGCAGCCGAAAACGCCGGATGGCCCAAGTTGCCGCCTGTAAGGATCCATGTAGTTTACGTGGGTACGGGGGGGGCGTGGCCCACCCCGACATTCGATGCTCCTGCAGAGGTCGCCAAGTTCAAGAAATACCTTGCTGGAGTGCAAGCCAGGCTCAGCGATGTGAATTTTGTTGGCGGGGAGTTGATTCCCAATACTGTACAAGCAGCAACTAAAGTTGCAACTGGCATGGCCAAAGCTGACGCCGCGATCCTTGTCCATCTTAGCTTCGGGAGCGGCCGGCCGCTGCTGAAGTTGGTCGATATAGGATTACCCACGGCCATCTTCTCACAGCCTTTCAGCGGACACGACTGGATGTACGTTCCCCAATGGCAGAAAGCCGGCAAAAGAGTGATCCTGCTGCCGTCCAGCGATTATGGCGAGTTGGAACGGGCAGCAGCGCTATTACGCGTACCTGTACGTCTTCGCCAATCACGAATCATTGTTGTAGGAAAAGCTAAGGGAACAGCCCCCACTTGCTCCGCGGAGCAGGTCAGGCAGCGTCTCGGCCCTGAAGTGGTTCTGATTAGCCAGGACCAGGTTGCTGCGGCACACAAAGCTGTTGATCCTAAGACCGCCGAGGCTGAGGCTGAGCAATACTGGATCGGTCAAGCCAAGGACATTATTGAGCCGTCTAAGGCGGCTATTGTCAACTCAGCTCGCATGTATCTGGCAATCAAGGACATCATGATCAAAGAACAGGCACAAGCCATCACGAGTTCTCACTGCATGGGCGCACCGGCCAAAGACTGTCTGACGTTCAGCAAACTAAATGACCTTGGATTGGTCGGCGCCTGTGAGGGGGACATGGACTCAACGCTAACTATGCTTATTTTCAACTACGCGTTTGGCGTTCCCGGTTTTGTCAGTGATCCGCTCTTCGACACCTCGAAGAACGCGGTGATTCATGCCCACTGCACTTCGACCACAAGACTTGATGGGCCGAACGGACAACGGGCTCCCTTCTTGATTCGCACCCAGTGCGACAGCAACGCAGGAGTATCTCTGGAAGTTCAGATGAGAGTGGGACAAGAGATTACCTGCGCCAAGTTGGCTAACCTTGACACGATGCTCATCTCCACCGGCAAGATCATCGAACTGACTGATTTCCACGACCGTGGATGTCGTACTCAGATTACCACAGAAGTACCCAATGCGCGAAGGATGGCACACAATTGGGGTAGTGGCGTACTCAGCAATGATATGATGACGCTGCTTCATCGCGTAGTTTTCTATGGCAATCGTCTCGAGAGTGTGAAGGATCTGGCCCCTCTAATGCAACTTAAAATCGTCGAGGAAGGGTGATCGTCCCACAATGATAGTTCAATAAGTCCAGAAATCCTTTAAGTGATACGTGATCGCTTAGTATTCAGTGTTTCGTAGACCGGTCCCACCAGTCAAACCGAGCGCACGAGTCGAGCACTGATCACCCGAAAAACGGCCCCATTTTTGCGAGTGGCGCCTACAACTCGGCTACAACCAGAAGGCTCGTTATCTGCCAATTCTGAAAAAATGTTCACTTCATAAGCTCTTTGATACCAGGGAATTATAAAAAACACGAAATTTGTAAACATTTTCAATGACCGATTTTAAAAAGGGTATCCGGTGAGAACAGCTTTTACCCAAAAGTTATGCACTGAATCGACAAATAATCAATATCCAATAGACAATTTTAAAAAGGGCCTATAC
>JBAQFY010000026.1:0-20568 GCA_049287505.1 Sedimentisphaerales bacterium
GCCAATCAATGCCTGTATTCTATGACAACAGCGCCCTCAAGTATTCGGAGGTGGAGAAGACGCTGACTTATCCGCGTGACTGGACCGAGAATAGTGTTAGCACATTAACGATTTGGTTCAGGGGCGATTCAGCTAACGCTGCTGAGCCAATGTATGTTGCTCTCAATGGCAGTGCGATTGTCATCCATGATAATCCTAATGCAGCACAGGTAGATGAGTGGACCGAATGGAATATCGACCTGCAGGCGTTTGCAGACCAGGGCGTGAGCCTTGCCAATGTCAATACTATTGCCCTTGGGTTAGGCAATAAGAAAAACCCGCAGGCCGGTGGTTCAGGTACGATGTACTTCGATGATATTCGTCTGTATCCTCCGCCGCCGGAGCCGGCACCGTAAGCCGTGTGATTTAGGTGACCCCCATCGCTTCTGCCGAAAGGCATCTGCCGACAGGTATCCTGCGGACTGCGGATTGCGAAGCAAGATATGGGGGCCTGGCTGATATTAGGCTTTACAAGTCTGAGATTGCGAGTCCGCCTTTCCCTTAGGCGGACTCGCAATTATGTTAAGGATGCTGGTGTATTCTGTGAAGGAAACACCATTTGGTGAGGACAAATGGTTTTTGATGCTTGTTGAAAAAACAGGTATTTTGTGCGATAAAAAACCGTTATATTTTTGACCTTTTGAAGGAGGATTATTATGTGCAGGAAATTGATTTATCTGGTTTTTTTTGTTTTGGTGCTCGGCTTAGTCAGCAACACCAATGGCCAGCCTACCGGTGAGTTTCTGCTCGAGTGGTGGTTCGACATAGGGGCTGGCAACGCAGTGACCGATCTCATCAACAATCCAAACTTCCCGGACAACCCTACCGGCAGCGCAATGGTGGATTCTGTGGAGTTGCCGACGACCAAGCCGGCAAGTCTTTGGGAGGGTGACGTAGACAACTATGGAGCGAGGCTTCAGGGTTACATCTACCCGCCGGCCACTGGTGATTACACCTTCTGGATTACCGGCGACAACGGCAGCCAATTTTGGCTGAGCACAAATTTCGACTCATCCAACGTGGTTATGATGTGCGAGGTGCCCGGCACACAGTGGACAGGAGACCGCGAATGGGACAAATTTCCCAATGACCAGAAGTCCGACACCATAACCCTCGAAGCCGGTCAAAAGTACTATGTCGATGTGTGGTTTAAGGAAGGCAGTGGTGGCGACGGCGTTGCTGTGGGATGGGGAGGCCCGGGAATTGGAGAAGGCCCCGAAGTCATCTCTGGCCAGTACATATCGCCTGTGATTGGACCGACCAACTTCATCGCCACTAATCCCAGCCCGTCTGATAGTGCCGTACTTGCCGATACTTGGGTAAGCCTGAGCTGGGACCCGGGGGCTTATGCTCTCTCGCATAATGTGTACTTCGCTGATAATTTTGACGACGTTGACACCAGTGCCGAGAGCGCATTCCGGGGCAACCAGCCCACTACGTATTATGTTGTTGGCTTTCCCGGTTTTCCTTACCCGGACGGCCTTACGATAGGGACGACCTACTACTGGCGAGTTGATGAGGTCAATGATACGCACCCGGAAAGTCCGTGGAAAGGTAATATCTGGAGCTTTATGATTCCCCCAAAGAAGGCCTACGGCCCAAGCCCGGTTGACGGTGCCGAGCTTGTAGATCCGAATGTCAGGCTTAGCTGGGAGATTGGCTTCGGCTCAAAACTGCACTATATGTACTTCGGCGATAATTTTGACGAGGTGAACAATGCCACTGGAGCTGCCCCTCTGGGATTTACAACCTATTCTCCCGGCCCACTTAAATTGGCTAAGACCTACTACTGGCGTGTCGATGAGTTTGATATTATCGCCACGTATAAAGGCGAAGTCTGGAGCTTTACTACTGAGGGCGCCGTCGGGAGTCCGAATCCGGCTAATGGAGCTTTGGATGTAAAACAGACACAGATTCTCATCTGGACGCCGGGAGTCTACGCCGCTTCGCATCAGGTCTACTTCGGCACAAATAAAGAGGCCGTACGAAATGCCGATACCAGTTCGCCGGAGTATAAGGGCGCTGGGAACCTTGGTGCTGAGAGCTATGACCCAGGAAAACTCCAGTGGAACACCATCTACTACTGGCGTATTGATGAAATCAATAACGCCAATCCCGACAGTCCGTGGATAGGCCCTGTCTGGAGCTTTACAACAGCCAACTTCCTTGTAGTCGATGATTTTGAGGACTACGACATTGGCAACAACGAGATATGGTGGTCGTGGAAAGATGGGCTTGGCTATGCAGCGCATGGTAATGAACCGGCCTATCCCGGTAACGGGACCGGCTCAATGGTTGGCGACGAATCCACCGGTTCTTATTGTGAGGAAACTATCGTTCACGGAGGCAGCCAATCGATGCCTTTATTCTATGACAACAGCGTCCTCAGGTATTCAGAGGCCCAGAAGACGCTGACTTATCCGCTTGACTGGACTGAGAATGGTGTCAACACGCTGACAATTTGGTTCATAGGCGATTCAGCTAACGATGCTGAGACAATGTATGTTGTTCTCAATGGTACCAGCGGAGTCGATAATCCTAATCCTAATGCAGCACAGGTCGAAGACTGGACCGAATGGACTATCAGCCTGCAAGAGTTCAATGTGAACCTTACCAATGTCAATACGATTACTCTTGGTTTTGGTAACAGGAGCAATCCCGTGGCCGGCGGTGCAGGTATGATGTACTTTGACGATATTCGTCTGTATGCTCCTTAAACCAGAACCGACATCTAAGATTGTATAGTTGATATTACAGATTTGTATTAGCTCGGGGCTTATATGGATTGATTCGGTATAGGCCCTGATTTATAACAATGGCAGAGAATGTCCACAAAGGCGGAAATAAAGTCAAGCCAACTCAGTGTTTTTCTTTAGGTCTCCTATGATAGGTGTTTTTATCGGTCTATAATGGCCACACGCAAGCCAAAGTGTAGGAAAAGAATTATATGATTGATACATTTCTTTTCTTCCGTCTACTTAATCAATTAAGAGTTTTTGTGTCGCGTAGCCGACACAAATGCTCTATTGGACTGAACCGCTGACGGGTTCTTTGGAATTTCAATAACCAAACGAATTCCGTGTCATCCGTGAGTAGCGGACGGATTGGTGCGATTCGATCTTGCTCTATGGGGGATTGGTTGGTCTATTGGGAACGACCTGTGGCTTATCAGGTCTGAACGGTGACAAATTTGGGGCGTTTTTTCACTGGATAGATGGACCGGTATTGTCATGTACACTGAAGGTGCATGTTTCGTATTAGGGTTGATAGCTGATGAGATTAAGGTAAGCTGTCTCATGGTGGTGCTCTCCCTTGGCGGGGTATCCCCAAAAGAGTTATACGATTGATACATTTATTTTCATCCGTCTACTTAATCCGAGAATTGTTTAATATTTTTGAAAAATTGTGTTTTTCCGCAAAAAACTGATGTTTGTTTGTGGTCGATCTGAGCAATATCAACATCTGTGGAGACATTTTAGAGACATGAATTTATCGAAGAATTCTGGCGTTTTGCAACTCGTGGGAAGGGTAGCTTGTGGTATAAACCGCGTAAGATTTTGGAGCAGCTTTTTTGAAGAGCAAGCTTGCATTTTTTTTACAGGAATTCTGTATGAGTGCCTGCAGTTGAAGCAGGCGACTGGCCGACCGCCAGGCGAACAGCAAAAACCATGAAGAGGCCAAGCTCTACGTACCTAAATAGAAATCTGGCTGGAGGTCTCAATGGCCCCTATACTGGACGCAGTTTACAGAAAGAATGCTACACTCTCCAGGATGCTCTCTTCCTCGAAAGGTTTCGTAATATAATCGTTAGCACCAACTTCATAACCTGTAACTTTGTTCTCTAATGCTCCTTTGGCCGTCACCATGATGATCTTTGTATGGGAAAGCGAGGAGTGCTCTCGTAGCCGTCGACACACCTCGTAGCCGTCCATATCGGGCAAAATAATATCAAGCAAAATTAGGTCAGGCTGGAAATCCAGCGCGATCTCCAGAGCCTCCTCACCTGTTGCGGCAGTCCTAAGATCGTAGTCCTCATGAAACAACTCCTCAACAATTGTAGTACTGTCCGGATTATCATCGACGGCTAATATTTTTTTCTGTGCCTTCATATTCCTGTTCCTTCTCATATTTCATACTTTGACTTAGTGTGCGCCAACTCGGTTTGTTCACATACTCCAAAGCTATGACCCGCACCACTCAGTACAGGCTGTATAGTGTTTGTTGTCTCTGTATAGATCGGGACCTCAAATGAGAACACCGCGCCGCCCACCGGTGACTATTGCTCAGCTTTACAAATGCCGTTGGCAAGTAGAAATCTTTTTCAAATGGAACAAGCAATGTCTGCGTATCAAAACATTTTTTGGTACTATCGAGAACGCAGTGAGAACTAAAATTTGGATTGCCATCGGCATTTATGTTCTTGTTGCAACTCTCAAGAAAGGACTCAAAATCGAGCTGAGTTTGGGCGAAATCCTGCAAATTCTCAGCATCGTTCTTATCGAGAAAGTTTTCCCACCTTCTTTAAATCATAGTCTACTTTGAGAGGAATGCAAATTGGCCAGCTCATTTCTGCTCAAAACACATAGAACTACACATTCTCAACGGAAAAAAGGCTTGTTTCTCATTAGGAAAAGCCCTGCAATCTAAGCCAAATCAAGTCTATAAACCGATGGACTTGAGATTCTGGCTGGCTGCGTAGACACAGTAGATTCCGCAAAATGGTTTCGTTAGGGTAGGATTCTTCTTTTTGAGGTTGTTGCCCGCTGATATTATTGGGCTTATTCATATAACTGCTGCGAGATAAACTAACAGGCATCTCGCGAGACGACGTTCTTGGCAACGCAGACCCCTACACAAAGATCTGATAGGTCGTATGTTCGAAACGCGCCCCCGCTATGAACCTACGACCACGGTTGCATAGGAGCGGCGACGTTGCCACACTGCTTCAGCCACAAACCGTTTCTCCATAGATTTCTCCAACACCGCTGCCGTTTATTTGTGGCATGCCAGTGGCGTATCTGAACCAGAAAATATTGCGACGCGTCGCTATGTAACTCCTCACCGAAAAAAGCTTGCTCTTTTGCTCATGTATGTTACTTTGTCGTCAATGAATGTGTTCGAGAGCCGATCCCGAAATGTCGAAGAAGAACAAACAGGTTGGTGCCTGAAACTATCCACTTAGATGATTTCAGGGTATTTTTCTGCAAGCATTGTGAGGAGTGCCATCAGAATATTCTGCATTGCCCGTTACCGGATGATGTGCACGTAATACTTAAGAAGATGCTTGAGACAGACGGGATAATTTTAGCCTCGCCCAACTACATCAATCAGGTTACCGCTTCAATGAAGGCGCTATTTGACCGCTCGGCTCATTTTATCCACTGTAAGCGGCTCTTAGGTAAATACGTCGCTGGGGTTGTCTCTTCGGGAAGCGGGCAGGACAAGGGGGTTCTGGATTATATAAAGTATTATGCGCATATCAGCAGCCATTTGCTTTTGTACTACTACTTAAAAGTCTGCCCCGGATTTTGCTGCTTCCTTATCCTCGGCTTTCCGGAGTGCATCAAGTTCCGAATAACGTATCGAGAATGTTGTGGAATCATCGTGTACGTCATATTCCAATACTCCAGAACTTACTCCACCCGTCTCACTTGTTAGCCATAAGAATCTGCCTATTACGTCCTTGTTCTCTGCTTCTGCTTTCTCACTGACATCTCTGCCTGGTCCATAGTAGGCATTAATGGCGGAGAGCATGTGCTTAAAATTCTCAACGCCGGTTGCAAATATTGTGACTCCATAAAATTTTTCTTTTCCACCAACCTTATAAAAGGTGTAGGCGATTTGCACAGGATACGCATCTCCAATGCTATCGTTCTCATGATATTTTGAGTATATTGTTACGCGGCCTTGAGACGCGTCTCCCTGAAATGCATAATTCTCTTCAGGCAAGTCTGCACCAAACTTCAGTCCGCGAAATTCCGACCACACACTCGGGTCAACATCGGGAGTAGCAATATTCGTTGTCCCGGCTGCTTTTTCTTCCGCTCTGTTCAATGCCCGACCCCGAATTATCGGAAGTGCAATTGCAGCGGCAATGACAAGCACGATACTGATAACTATGATTTGTAATTTTTTCAGCTTCATGATTCAACCTCCCATACCATTTGAATTGTCTCTTCATTTTCCTACGCTACGACTTGGCTGCTGGTTTATCGACAAAATCCTTTCGTGACTTTACTTCGGGAGCTCCACGGATCGCGAATCTGATGAACTTAAAGAAGGTGATATTCGCTATTTTGCAGACGAAATCAAAAATGCTTTACAAGAGGATATACAGCGTGGGGCTGTTAACTACGCGGAGGTTCGCACTACATTCTGATATAATGAAGACTGGAGCATCCTATGGCTCAAGTGTTTTAGACCTTGTAAAGCTCAAGAGCGTGAGCTGATGTTTTGGATTTACTATTAGAGAATCTGTAGGTGAATACAAGTGGCAAAGAAACATACGCTGAAAGAAACTCTGACACAGAAATTAAGAGAGCCTAATATTGCCTTTCTTCTGGGCGGAGGTGCATCGTTTTGTGCTGGCCTTCCAGGTATTTCTCAATTAATGGATTTGGTTCAACCCAAATTAAGTAATATCGCCCACAGTACGGTGAGATGCGGCTCTTCACACTCGTTTTGAAGAACAGTTGACGTTTTCCGTCAAGCTTCTCCCGAAACTCCCAACACCCAGCTCCTTCCCGCTGTCCGTTGCCGCTCCTATGCAACCGTGGTCATAAGTTCATAGCGGGGGCGCGTTTCGAACATACGACCTTCCGGAGCAGCGGTGATGCCGGAACATACTTTTCGAACCTACGACCACCCTTTGTTAGCCTTCTCGAAAAACTCCAAACCGGGTAGTGGTGTGGATAGATAACAACGAGACTTTGTTAGAGAAAAAACAATAAAGTATTTGATTAGAAGGGCCTTGTTTGTATCCATGCCCGGCAAGGTCTCTTGAGACACGCAAGCGATGTGATTTTTTGCAGCAGTGCTGAAAACAGGCTATATTCGCCGAATTCACCGAAATTCGAGGCCACCGTTTGCCCTGTGGTTGGCCGATCACCAATCTTTGCCGCCTGAGAGACATCTTAATCCTTTACCTATTTCTGTGGAGTTAGGTGATTTTATAGGGGTAGGGGAATGTTTGGATGTTAGAAAGGGACTTGTCACTGGTGGACCCGGCGATTCGATATTATCATAGTCTATGATGTGAAGCTATGATAGAAATTTATCCTTGAGTGAGCTAAGAAAAATCGCGAGATTTAGTTAGTGTGCGCTAATGATTAAAATTTGTAGCGACTTATTGTGATGAACATCATCCAGCAAGCAATAAGTTATTAGTATTTATGGGAGCGAGAAATGAATTCTGGAATATTCAAAGGTCGTTGTGTAGCCGTACACTTGCTTGTCATTCTTGTTACATGCATATGTGTAGCTGACAAGATTCCTGCTCAATCCTCGATTGAGGCATCAAGAGTTATACTGTCAAATGATATTGTCCGTTTTGAATTCGACACCCAGTATATGGGGCTGACTGAAATGACAGACCGTGCAACAGGAGTGAACCACATCCAGCCAGTCGATAAAAGATATACGCTCTGGGAACTCACTTTTTACCGGGACGGCCAAAAACGTAGTCTTTCAAGTATTCAGACACCGTGCACTTCTTACAAAATTGAAAAGCTTACAGATGGCTTTCAGCGAGCAACTTTTGAATGGCTTGATATGGATTTGGGAGAAGAAAAAGGAGTTGTTACAGTACGGGTAACAGTGGAACTTCCTCAAAATATTGGTATAGCCTCATGGAGGATATGGGTCAATAACAATTCTGAGGTGTGGGGTCTCTATGAAGTTAACTTCCCGAAATTCAGGGGATATTTGAAATCAGGAGAATACGACATTGCCGTACCCAGACGCAATTGGGGCAAACTTTTCAAAAATTGCAGCGAGAAAATGTCATATAAATATCCCTACGGCTGGTCAATGCCTATGCAGTTTTTGTGCGCAATGAAAGAAACAAGTGCAGTCTATATGGCTACACACGATCCAAACGCATGGGACAAAAGTTTTGTTATAGAACCTGGCAAGGAGTTTTATATCAGAACGAATGTTGAGGATATGGGGATTCCTGGTTCAGACCACAAAGCCCCGTTTCCAGTGGCGGTGGGCGTATATCGTGGAAGCTGGATGGAGGCGTGCAAGATTTACCGAAAATTCGCGATTACAGCTCCTTGGACATCCGAGGGGAAAATCTCACAGCGTAAAAGTATGCCGCAGGCATTGAAAAACATTGGGCTATGGATGCATGTGGGCAACTATATTGGGCCGGAGGCAGGCACATTGGAAGAGAAGAACAAACCATTGATTGACGCACAAAGGTATTTTGAAGTTCCCACTGCCGCGCACTGGTATAACTGGCATGCAATCCCATTTGATACTCATTATCCACATTATTTCCCGACCAAACCAGGCGTTCCAGACCAGGCGCATGACCTTGTCTCAAGGGGTCTTGTTATCATGCCCTATATCAACGGCAGGATCGTTGATATATCTAACGATGATTTTTATGAGTACAAACCTTATTGCGCTAAAGATCAAATGGGAAAGCACTATGTCGAAACGTATGGAAACGGCGTAAAACAGGCCCCCATGTGCAGCTATACAGAGTTCTGGCAGGATAAAATTGCAGATATTGTCGAGCGTCTGGCAGAAGAAGTCGGTGTAAATGCGGTTTATATTGATCAAATAGCTGCCGCAGGCCCGGTTCTTTGTTTTGACAAGACACATGGACACCCGCTTGGTGGCGGTGGCTGGTGGGTTGACGGCTATCGAAAAATGCTGAAGAAAGTTCAAAAAGTAGCACACGAAAAAGGGAGAGATATTATTATTACTACCGAATGTGCTGCAGAACCCTTCATGGACGGAATTGACGCTTTCCTCACCTGGATAAAACCTGATGCTCGATCCATCCCGATGATAACAGCGGTCTATTCAGGATACAGTATCTATTTTGGCAGTCCTGCTTGGTTTGAACACGGCGACCGAGCCTGGATTATGGCGCAAGGACGGGCCTTTCTTTGGGGCAGTCAGAACGGATGGATGGGATTCGAGCTATTTAGGCCAGAGCACGCCAAGAAGGCAGCCTTTCTGAAGAAGGTTGGAAAGTACCGCATTGCAGGAAAGAAATTCCTCACATATGGGGAATTAGTTGACCTTGTAAGCCCTACAAATCATGTTGAGACCATAACAGAGGTCTGGCCTGACCATGGCAATAATCCCCGCAACGCAACGCTCCCAAGTGTCCAGGGGGCTATCTGGAGGGCAGAGGACGGAACGCTTGGCATTTTCCTCGTGAATTATCTTGAGAAAGAAAATACCGTCGAATTTCAAATCGATCCGCATAGGTATGGGCTTGGTGGTTCTGCTAAACTTACGATCACACAAATCCGACCTGAAGAAAATCACGTCGAAGAAGCTGTTCCATGCGAGCCTATCAGCCGAACAGAGACGTTGGATCCTTGGGAGATATTCATGCTGGAGATTAGGGGAAGCTGACCAGAAACGGTTTCACTACCATCAAGATGTTGTGGGCTAAACCGGGATCATGACCTTCAGATTCGAAGTCCGCAACAAAACGTCGTAAAGTCTTGTAAACAAAGAACTCCCAAAAGTTACTTGACATATACTCCACAAAATCATGACAATGCTTTGTCCTATGACCCAGACTTAGCAAAAATCATAAAAGTCTGGCCACACCTTTCGGGTGAAATGAGAAAAGCAATTGTCAAGATGATAAGCTAATGACGTCTTTTCTTAATTGATCTCTTATAGTTGGAAAACAAAAGGATATTTGGTTTGTTCTGCAATGCTTATTATCATAATATTTGTCAGTATTCAGGCCATTCGGCGTGGCGGTAGTGAATTTTATTGGCGGGCCTTTTTATCCACCTGACAATGATAAGACCTTATACATCTTTAGATATAAAAGAAGCATTTGCCCTAACGGGGTTTATTTCGCGTTCCCTAACCGGCTTTGAGGTGCGTCCTCAACAAGTCGAAATGGCCGGTGCTATCCAACGAGCACTTATGGATGGTCGGCACTTGGCTGTTGAGGCTGGCACAGGTGTTGGCAAGAGCTTTGCGTATCTTATTCCATTTATCGAGCTTGTTTGCCGTACAGGCAGTAAGGCATTGATTAGCACCTATACCATCACTCTTCAGGAGCAGCTAATCAATAAAGACATACCGTTTCTGGCTGATTGTATACCTCAAACGTTCGTAGCCGCTCTGGCAAAGGGTAGAGGCAATTATTTATGCAAACGCCGGCTTGAATTTGCCCTGCGAAGGCAAAGAAGCCTTTTCGATGATTTCGGCTCTAAGCTCGAACTGATAAGCAATTGGGCTAATGAAACCGAGGACGGATCGCTGAGTGATATGCCATTTTTACCAAAAAATCAAATCTGGGACAGAGTTAAAAGTGAACACGGCAATTGTCGCGGTCGCAAATGCCCTCATTTTCGTGCCTGCTTTTATTGGCGCGCCAGACGGTGCTTAGAGAAGGCTGATATTGTTGTTGCTAACCATGCCCTGTTGTTTAGTGACCTCGTACTCAAAGAAGAGGGAGTGTCGATTCTGCCTGATTACCGCTTTGTGGTAATTGATGAGGCACATAATATTGAACATGTCGCCGAAGACCATTTCGGAATAAATATCAGTAATCACCGAATCAGATTTCTACTGGACGGCCTTTACAATCCACGAACACATAAGGGGCTTTTGGCCTATATGAATGCTGAAAAAGCAATTGACATGGTCAGCCGAACAAGGAGAGAGGTTGGGATTTTCCTGAATCATATTCGGGACTGGTACGAAGGCACAAAGGAGGAAACCAAAGGCCGATGCTATAAGAATTTTGTCGATAATACAATCTCAGGATACTTGAAGGACCTTGGATCGGAATTAACAAAGCTGTCAAAGCAATCAAAAGAGGTTGATGAAAAACTTGAGATTATGCGGTTCGTTGACCATTGCAGAGCGTTGGTCCAGGATTTAGAGAACTTTTTGTTGCAGAAGAAGGCAGATTATGTCTACTGGGTCGAGGTAAATGGTAATAGAATTGGAACTGTACGCTTGAGAAGCGCAGCAGTAAATGTTGGGCCGGACGTGAAAAGGTGTCTGTTTGATAAATATGAATCTGTGATAATGACAAGTGCGACTTTGAGCACTGGTGAGGCGGGGGAAAAAGGTGGTTTTGATTTTTTTGTCAGCCGAATCGGCTTAGATGATTTTGATGCGGTTAAACTCGGCTCGCCCTTCGATTACGAAAAGCAGGTTACCGTTTATATCGAGAAAGACCTGCCGAATCCTAATGAATCGGCTTTTACTGGAGTTGCTGCTGAGGTATTGAAAAAATATGTTCTCAAAACTACCGGTAGAGCATTTGTGCTTTTTACCAGCTACGCAATGCTCAAAAAAATGGCTGATAAGCTTTCTGACTGGCTGGCTGAAAATAATATTGAGTTACTCCAGCAAGGGTCGGATGTTGACAGGACTACCCTTTTGAAGCGTTTTAAGGCTGAGGGCAACAGCGTGCTGTTTGGCACGGACAGTTTCTGGCAAGGAGTTGACGTGCCGGGCGAGACGCTTTCCAACGTAATTATTGTTCGGCTGCCGTTCGCGGTTCCAGACCAGCCGTTGCTTGCTGGCCGGCTTGAGCAAATAAGGGAGCTGGGAGGCAATCCTTTTTATGACTACCAGTTGCCCTCGGCGATCATCAAGTTCAAGCAAGGATTTGGGCGGCTGATTCGCAGCAAAATCGATACTGGCATCGTGGTTATTTTGGACAGCAGAATAATCAGCAGATCTTATGGCGCGAAGTTTTTAGCTGCGATACCCAAATGTAAAACTAAAATTATTGTTGCAGAAAGATAAATCTGTATAGCATTAGAGAAACGTATTGCACATACAGTGCTGGGCGATAGTGAGATAAAAGGCGTCTATTTTCCTAACTGCCGGTAGTTTGGTAGCCAGCTCGAGTCCTTGGCGGGGGTTCCGGGAGTGGCCCTGGTTCGGCGCTCCCCTCAAATCAAACCCTCGCTCGAAGGTCGGCGATCGCAGATGACCCATTTCCGTCAGCCCGAAGTAGCGAACTCTGCACCGCCAGCCCGACAATTGGCATATAGACTCGGAAGGACAATCCACCGGCTCTTGCAGCTTTGGTGCTTTGGCCAATTCAGCAAGGAAATCCTGCCGCTGCCGTCTGGTAAGGCCGCTGCCGACACTGCCCTTATACATCAGCCTGCCCTGAACCCTCTCACCGAGCAGCAGCGCACGTACGGCCTTTTCGCCCCGCATCGGGACACAACCGATAACTTCAAAGTCGGCGGTGTGAGCGACCTTGATCTTGAGACAGTCACTTGAACGCTTGCCAATAAGATAAGGGCTGTCCAGACGCTTGGCCATCATCCCTTCCAGCCTGTGCCGAACGATACCGGCAAAGAACTCCATACCATGCCCGGCTACGCAGTCCGGTACAATCAGAAGCGGCTGGCCAAGTCTGCCTACCAGATCAATTAGCCGCTGGCGTCGTTCGGTCAGCGGCTGGCTTGTAATTCGTCGCCCTCGGACATAGGGAAGGTCAAATGCCATCAGCTTGACCGGCATTCGCTTGCTCAATATCTCGATCCTGATTGGGTCCTGAAGATGGTCCCGCTGCTGAAGCTTCTGGAAAGATGGCCTTCCATGCCTTAGCACAACTATTTCATCATCTATGACCGTCCCTGCCGGAAGACCTCTCAGGCAGGCTAACTCCGGGTATCTATCGCCTATATCCATAAGATGGCGATTCTGCAGCCGTAAACGGTCATCTTCAATAAAGCCAAGGCAGCGGGTACCATCCCACTTTACTTCAAAAAGGTGCTTATCGCAGTTGAATGGCTCGGACCTCGCCTGGGCGAGCATTGGCTTTATCATCCGGCGTTGCCAAGCCGGAATCGTTGCAGGTTTGACTATGTTGACAACGGACTCCATGAGCTTGTGGCCCATGGCCAAAGCCGCATCGACCAACGATCTTCTTGCATCATCGGTGAAACAGATACGACCTACGATCTTGGACTTGAGAATCTTGTTTTCCAAGCTCAGATACTCGTTTTGCAGGGTGAGTTCTTGGCATAATAGTCGAGCAATCGTGGCAATCACTGGTAAGCCGAGCCATTTGGCTGGTTGTTCAGAAGGCATTTGCGTGGACATAACCATCCTCCAAGTTCAACTTGCATCCATGAAGGCCAGAGGATAACATAAATGTATGATTTGGCAAGGCTTAATTCCGAGGACTGCTGGCTCGGATGAATAAATGTACCCTACGCCAGAGTAGTAGGAAAAAGTTCTGAAGAACTTTGGGCTACTGTAAGTCTTTAGCAAAAATGGGAGCGTTGACACAAATATGTATATCGGTGGCTTGTTGGGCTTTTGCGTGCTCTAATAATTGCTTCCTGCTTATCATAACCTGATTTTGTGTTTGTCATCGCCTCTGAAAGTTCGTCTGCCACGGCTGCATGATACATTTATTTGCGCTTGCGGCTCTTTGTCTGTTGGGATACTTATAGTAACAATCAGGCTTGAAGCGCGAATATTCATCTTACTAACATCCAATTCTACAGCCATATCAAAGGTTTCTCTATTGTTATTCCGGATATTTCGTTTTGCCCATGCCAAGCCGCTCGTTATCAGGTTCCGTTTACACGCCTCAAGATAAGCCGTATCCGATTGAAACAACATAGTGTTCGAGCCACCCGTTAATACGTACATTTCGAGTCCTATTATGGCCATCGCCGTTATCACAAGTACCAGCGCAAAACCTTTTTGCCTTGGTTTTTTCATCTTTGATTCAGAACCTTTCAAAAAGCACCCACAAAATACAGATGTGAATTAGCCATTTTCTTCTCCCAATGGTCTCCTCGAATCTTATGCTCTATATGAGTCTTAACCTCCACTGCATAACCGTCCCCGTCTTTTCGCCAGACTTGCCATTCCACTTTTGCATTTGGTACCGACCATACCGTTTGTCCTAAAGCACTCAGCAACGCTGGGTTTTGTATGATACCCGCCGCTGGCGGGCTCTGCTGATTGTCCGTTAGCTTACGTCTGAGCACCTTCTTATCTTTTAACTGATAGCAAATCATACCCTCTGCCAGCTCAATCAAAAGCAGTTTGTCACCGCTAATATATTCATCAAACGATTCCGGCAGTCCCTTTGCCCTGTCAATGTCCTTCTGCATTTGCTCTAACATACTTAGCAGACTTGCATTCTCCTGCACGACTTGATATGACCGCGGAATATCCTTTATAAGCGTTCTAAAAAAGTCGTCAAGAACAAGCATCATAAAGGGAAGAACAATTACTACTATCAATACTTCCACTAAAGTAAAGCCTTTACGCATATTTATCACTCCCCTTTGGCTATGGACTCGTCTGCTAAAACATATCTGGCCAACTGAACTTTTACTTCCTTACTATAGCTCATGCCGTTTGCTGTTACCTCTACTAATCTCATCGCCTGCCATTGACCGGTCCCTGCCGACTTTTTGATATTAACACCAAGCTTGGGCCAAAGCCGCTTAAAGTCCGCGTCGGAGATTGGTTTGCCCGTTATGGTTATACTGTCAAGCTCGGCCTGGGCTGCCGCTATACATTGCTGCCTTACTAACTGATAGCGATTAAACTTTGCGAATCCATACAGTGACAAGGCCAGCCCAACCATAAGAATTCCTAAAATAGCCGATGCGACCGTGATTTCAGTTATAAAGAAGCCACCGTATTTTTTGTTTTTATCTGACACAATATTGCTCCATTTACGCCTGTTACGGGTAAGCTGATTCAGCTAAGCTTCTAATAATAGCAATACCTGGTGAAAAGATTGCATAAAGTACAAATCCTACTGTTAATCCCATAATAAGTGTTACACAAGGCCACATTATGAACCTTGCAAGATTGACGTAGTAGCTATAGTTTGAGCGGTAGAACGACTCAAGCGTTTCTAATATAGACAGAGTATTGCTCTGATTAACCTGTTCATCAAAAGCCCACGCTAAGGCAGGGCCTAATTTACTTTCCCTGACTGCCGTAGCAATATTGTCACCCCGTTTTACTTTTTCCAGCCATTCTTTGAGCCGTTTTCTAAAACAATTGTTTACATCCAGTTCAAGTGTATTCTTGATAGTATCGTCGACTGTATAACCTGCATTAAGCGACAGCCGCAGAAGCTCGACAACCTGAACCATCGAATAATTCTTTTCGAACCAGTACAGAATAGGCAGATGCCATTTAATATAGTCACCGATGCGCGAAAGCAAGTACGGCTTCTCCGGACGACGAGGCCGGAACCTGACGCGAATCGAAACGGGCACTACCACAAAAATCGTCAGTACAAATGCCAGCCAAATTAACCACCCAAATTCATCTCCAATAAAACGTACTATCCCAATTAAAAATTGAGTGGCAGTTGGAAGTCCTGCTTCCCCAACCATTTCTTCTAACACACTTTTGAACTGTGGGATGACAAACTTCATAACTGACAACAATATAAAAAGCGTAAAGCTCATTACTATTACCGGATAAAGTGGGTGAACCGGCCTGATTATTCTGCGTTCGTCAGCCTTGATAACCATATCTGCTTCGATTGCACCAATCGCAAGTGGAAGCTGGTCAATCCGCTCGGCAGCAGCTATCATTGCCACCGCATGACCGGGGCATTTCGGATAGCCCCTCTTAATTGACTCGCTCAACGAGTAGCCCTGAACCAGCCATTTTTGTATTCTTTGCAGAATTATTGAGCGGCTGTCTGCTCGTCCACCGGCTGCGGATTCCAATGCCATCGATAATGGCAGATTCTGCCGCATACTCGAACCAATCGTCGAGATAACGTACGTAGCAACCGCATGCCGTGATGTCAGGGTGTAAGCTATAACTAAACTCATAAACAAAATGAAAAATATTAAACCGGCTACGCCCAAAGGGCCAAATACAACACCCGCAGTTACTAACAAAAGCAGGAATAGAAAAATTATCAGAATCCATTTTGCACATATCTGAGGCCATTGTTCAGAGCCGGGCTCACGTTTTGATACCGATACAGCTATAACTGTCGCAAAGAAAATAAGCGGTGCAATTATCATAGCTGCGGATTCATCTGCAGCTCCGGCAACAAATATTGTAAGGGCTACAAAAGGTGATGTAACCAGAGCGATAGCCGGCTCCTTAAATCCAAGGTAGATATAAACAGCCAACAATAATATTGCTATAACTACAATCATACCTTAACCCTGTGAACCTAAACTCGTAATAACCTGTATCATTGGCAAAAACATCGCCAGGATAGCCGACGCAATAAAACCTCCCACCACAATTAGCATAATTGGTAACAGAACCGCCTGCAATCTTGCCTGGCCGCATCGTGCCTGCTCTGAGTACATCTGGCCCAGGCTGTAGAGATTGTCCTGCAGCTCATTGCGCTGCGTACCTAATTGAATCGAATACAAAAACAGCCTCGGTATCATCTTGCAAAACTGTCCCGCTTCTAAAATATTTGCTCCCTGCTCAATTTGGCCTGCAAGACCCTCGCATTCCAGAATAAGTTTTTCGCTCCCTGTTGCACCTGAGCTTAATCTCAAAGACGCCGGCATATCACAGCCGGCCGATACCATCATTGCCATCGCCTCGGCCATCCTGCCGAGCACGCTGCTATGATAGACTCTGCCGATAACGGGAATTTTTAAGAACACCGACTCTTTAAATCTACGTCCTGTTGCAGATGTGGAAAGTATCGCGAGTGCAACAAGTGTCGCTGCTATAAGAAATCCTACTGCTATCCAGAAAGGCACCACATTCTTGGTTATACTGAAAAATAACAAAGTAATAGGTGGCAGGCGTCCACTAACCATTTCCTCAAGCACCGGTTTGAACTGTGGGATTATAATCAGGAACATTGCTGTTATAACGACCGCACCCAGGACCAGAATAACCGCAGGATAACTCATTGCTTCGAAGATTATTCTCCTGGTCCGACCGGCCAGCTCCAGATGTCTGTTCAGACTTGTCAGCATCTCGCTCAGTCTGCCTGTTTCCACTCCTGCTTTTAATATTCGACCGTACAATGGTGGAAAACGCTTCTGTCTCTTTTCAAATGCTTCCTCGATTTTGACACCTGCCTCGAGTTCACCTGCGATATCATCAATGAGCTTGCGCATTGATTTCGAGCCAACATCATTTGAAAGTTCTCGCAGGCCTTTCTCCAGAGGAATGCCGGCTTTGGTTATGGAGGCCAATTGCTGATTGAAAAGCATAAACTGGTTTCTACCGATGGCCGTCTTGGGCTTTTTGGGTTTGGACTTGTCGATGGAATTTACAGAAAGCTGCATCTGTTTGAGCTGTTCGCTCACTTCTTCACGGCTGCCGGCTTCAATCGTGCCTTTCATCAGTCTGCCTGCCGGCGTCAGTGCATTATATTCGAATGTCGCCATTCTTTAGTCCCTATCCAAATTCTTAATAAAGTTGTTCTTATATACAAACATAACAATTATCTCATTAGCTCAAGAATCATCTGAAGCTATTCCACAAACCGTATTTAATTCTTCCCGTGTTGTGATTCCTTTGCTGACCAGACGTTCTCCGTCGGCCAGCATACTGGTATGACCTTTACACATCAGCAAAGCCTCAAGTTCTTCGAGGTCGGCTTTGGCCAAAATGGCCTTTCGCAATTGACTATCAAGCTGAACCATCTCTGCAATCAGCACTCGGCCTTTGTAGCCGGTATTAAAGCAGGCTTCACATCCTACAGCTTCGAACAAACCTGTTTTCTCAATCTTTCGCTTACATTTTTTACAGAGTTTCCGTACAAGCCTCTGGTTCAGTGCTGCTGAGACGCTTGATGTTACCTGGTAAGGCTCAATACCCATCTCCAACAGCCGAAGAAATGCTCCCGCAGGCGTGCCGCTGTGCATTGTGCTCATTAGAAGATGTCCCGTCAGTCCTGCTTCGATAGCTATCTTTGCGGTTTCAGCATCCCGTATCTCTCCAATCATAAGGACCTGCGGGTCCTGCCGAAGAAGCGACCGCAAACCTGTCGGAAATGTCATTTGGCCGTGAGGGGTAATCTGAACTTGTGTAGCGCCCTCAATCATTATTTCTACGGGGTCTTCAAGGGCAACAACGCTCTTGCCGGGAAAGCTTTTTAGAATATGCCGCAAGAGAGCAGCTAATGTGGTACTTTTTCCACTGCCCGCGGGGCCGGTCAGCAATAAGACCCCCTGGTTTTTAGCGGCAATTATTTTCAACGCTTTGTATATATCTTTTGAGAAGCCCAATTGTCCCAGGTCCATAAGTTCAATATTGCTGTAAAATAATCGCACGACCGCTCGTTGACCGTGTATTGTCGGGAAAACAGCCAGCCGCTGGTCCATAATCCGTTCACCCCCGCCCCTGCCGCAGGGGCGGGTTCCATCTTTGCTCTTGCTGATTTCAATCCGGCCTTCCTGGGGTATGTCGTTGCGGTAGGTCAAAAGGCCTCCTAATACCTTCAGTCTTGCAATTACGTTGTCAGACAGGGACCTGGGTAGTTCTTCTACTGTGTTTAAGACACCGTCGAGCCGGAATTTTACCATTAATCCAGCACCGGTAGGTTCGAAATGGACGTCACTCGCGCCGGATGTTACAGCTCTTTTGAGTAGTTCGTCCACCAGAGATACTACATCCTGGGCATCTTTTTTCTGGCTGGAAGGACCATTCTTGTGATTACTTGTAGCCATATTCTTGTAGTGGATTAACAGATTTCAAATTATTCCGATATTTCATCTGCAAAGCTAAGACGAAATGGAGCCTCAAAACGTTACCTGAAAAAGCGTTTTTTTTTGCTTTTTTTGTATAATTTATGTTAACATATCCTTAGGTGTTGCGTCTTAACAAATAGAAGGACATAAGACATTCGAAATGGGTGCTTATGTTTGGTAAGACCGTAAGTTACGGATTGTTGTGGGATTTTGCTGTCTCCGAAGCCGTCAGCGAAGACCAGCGGTGGATATTGTCCACAATGCTCAAGCACGGCCAGGAGCTAACTACAATGCTCTGGCGAATATTGGGTAACGAGCAGGATGTTTGTGATGCCTACCAGGATACGTTTCTGCAGCTGGCACATTATGAAGGAGGACAGAAACCCGAACATGTTAAAGCCTATATTTTCCGCACCGCGAACAATGTAGCCATTTCGATGTTAAGGCGCAGAATAGCAGATAGAAGGAGAATGTCCACGGCTATATTTACCGGAAAACATATAACCTCGCCTGCGAAAGAGCTCGATTCTAAATACCTGCAGGAGTCTTTAAGAGGCTGCATAGCTCAACTGCCTGAACATCTAAGAAACGTCATAACATTACGCGACCTGGCAGAATTGTCTTATGCGCAAATTGGCAGGATATTGGGAATATCAGCAGCGACAGCGAGGGTTTATAGATGCAAAGCGCTACAGATATTGACTATGTGGATGGGTAAAGAAGAAAAATGACAGGTATAAATAAAAATAATAAATGTAGACGTATCAGGGGCTGGTTGAGTGAAGCTATAAGCAGGCATTTTGGTCTTGACGCAAACTGGTTGCAAAACCACATTAGCGATTGTCCGAGATGTCAGTGGCGACTTGTATCATACGGTAAAGTCAATCTTGCCCTGTCCGTCATAAAATCTCAGCCTCACAGGCTTGACTTATTGATGTGTGCGAATGCACAGGCCATTGGCGTACTGAAACACAGTCTTCGCAAGGCACCGAAAACTCGGAAACTGAAAACAATGCTACCTGAACCAAAGCTGCTGGAAAGGTGCGGCAAGTATGCGCACTCTGCGGCAAATGTAGCGGCTTGTATTGCAATCCTGCTTCTTACGAAAATCGGTGTCTTTTCCTCTATGGCTCTGTTCCAGACCCAAGGCCAAAAAGTCATCAAACAGTATTATGCCAGCCGTGTAGGCGATGACCTGGCCGATGAGATTTTCCCAAAAGATACTGAGTTGTCTGTCCACCCGAAAAACTCGGTGTCCCTTCGGAAAACTCTATCTTGATGACGATGTGAAACCATAAAAGGACTTACGTAATCAATCCCTTTTCCATAATTTTGTTGCTATTCAGCTTGGACAGGACAAGCCAGACAAGAGATTGGCCTACCTTTAATTCATCTTCCTCTTCCTGAAGCTTCACGAAGTTTCTTGAGAAATTCCGGAGAAACTTGAGACCCCAAGCTCTCTGCCTTGTGCGCATCCCGTAGGGTACAAAAACTCATATCTGGGTAGAATCCGGGCGAGCAGCCAGTGGTTGCGAGCGCTTTCAACTCGGATGAGCCGAGAGTAATTTGATCAGATGACAACAAAACCACCCTGTGTCGGTTCTCAGTTCCAAATCATACTATCTCCCAGGCGAGCACAGACCATTCCCACGACCTTGCTTGC
>JBAQFY010000027.1:0-5718 GCA_049287505.1 Sedimentisphaerales bacterium
TTGTTTACCCCTGGCAGTTGGCCGATGCCGAACCCGCCGTGCAGCAGCCGGTCATAAGCCGAGTCGCTCTACACGCCCATACGCTCGAATTCAAACACCCGAAAACCGACGAAATGGTAAAATTCGAAGCCCCCTTACCCCAAGATATGCAAAACCTCCTCAATATGCTAAGAAAGTATCGAAAAATGTAAATAAACCAATTGGAATTCGGATGGTTGCCAATCATCTAACATAACTTTTAGCGTCATCGATCATGCTTTTCACCGCGGTCAAAAGTTTGCGAGCTTCATCCGAAGAAATGGACAGTTTTCCATTCAAATACCTCGCCGGATACCTTAGTTTAGAAAGCTTGTTAAGCGCATCTCGATACTTTGGTTTTGCATTTCCAACTTTTGTATACCAATTGTATCTTGTTTCAATAGCTTTATGTTTTTTTGCTTTTTTAAATTTTGGATCGGGTAACAATAATAATTCTGCTTTCGCGGTTAGCTCAACAGCACTGAACAAGTTGTCAATAAAAGCTCTCAAATTATTTTTCTCAAGTGAAAATTGAGCTGCTTCGTAAAATTGTTCTGCTGTCTCGATGTTCCTCTTCGAAAAGCCCTTGTTGTAACGTAAGTCAAATCCGATAAACCAATTACTACCAATCTTGAAAAGTAATACGTGTCCACAATCTGGATTGTCATCTTCAGTTAGTTTTACACTTTTAGGCCAATCGATTTCATTCTCATATATAAACTCACCTCTTTTTTTTGAGATGCCCTTCTTGAGTTTGAACTCTACGAGAGCCTTTACCTCGTCATTTAATCGTATCTTTGGCTTTGTCCCGTCAGGGTAAAAAAGTATCTGGGCTTTACTTAACTGGAATTCCTTAGGCAGAGTTCCATTAGCCTGCCGGTTTTTAATCTCTGGATTAACCAGTAGTTCAATAAGCTGGTTAAATGCACCATCCATAGGTGGTGGTGGTTGCTGTTCTGTTCGCATTTTTTTATTCCTGTGTCAGTTTAGAAAGGTCCGGCAATGCGTTAAGGACGAATTCGAATATGCTGTGGGCGGTTTCCATTGCCTTTTCAGCTTTTATCTTAGTGATTTCAAATTTAGCTGTCGGATAACGGGGGGCAACGGCATATTCCGACAGGGCAGCACCGCCTTCTATAAATTGCTCCATTTCTGGTAAAATTTTCATGCACAGCTTGATAAGAAATTCTATATCGTGCGTTTTTTCCACGTGATACTCGTTGTACGCAAGAAAGGCTTTGAGAGACTTTTCCGCAGCTTGTTGGCAGTGAAAAGCTGCCGCCCAATATACCGGCTCAGTGTCTTTCATAGTCAAATCGGCCAGCCTTAGGTCATCATCGGCCAGTGTGAGCCACTCTCTTACCAGCTCTTCCTTCGGACTCATAAAGAAGCTTACCTTTTCGCATAACCGTGTAGATAAGTGTGCACTTGACGTTTTCCCATTTTTCTATTTCCGAGTGGGTACACACTACCAGATCCATTGGAATGATTAAGTCTCTCATATTAGCCCTGCCTTTCAAGGCTAAGTCGTGACGGGATTGATTAGTATCCGGAACGACTATCAGTAAATCGACATCGCTGTCATTTTCAGCGTTGCCCGCAGCATGTGAGCCAAAAAGATAAATCCTCTCCGGGTGTATTGACTCGGCTAATCGCTTAGTAATTTCATCGAGCAATTCTGTAGAAATCTCCTTCATATATACACATCTCTCACGGAACTCTCTTCAGCCTCGTTAGAGACTTTTTCGTCCCGGTCTCTAACAGAGTCTGGTTAAAATCTAAAATTTTTGTAATTGTCCTTACTCCTGCGGCAGTTTTGCAAGGTCTGCGTCGGAGCCGGCAAATATTTATTATGCACCTGAGGATACGGCTGTTTCCGGAACAAGTCGAACCTCGACTCTGCAATGTAACGCACTTGCAATGCGGCGGAGAATATTTAAGCTGTGGCCGCTATAATCTGCATCTTCCAGCCGGCTTATCACAGATTGGGTGGTTCCAACCAGTTTAGCTAATTGCGCCTGACTCAGCCCAGCTTGTGTCCTAAGGTTGTAAATTTGGCCTGCTATATAAGCTTTTTCTCGTTCCTCTTTAAGAGACTCAAGTCGCTTTGGGGCATCTTTAATATATCGATTGTGCAAAATCTTAACAGCATTAGTTGTAGTTGTTTTTTTCTTTGCCATTATCGCAGCGTACCTTTATATGTGTGAGCCCTTGGGTTTTGAATATAGTTATTACGATGTCTTACAGCTTTGTTAATTTCACTTTTAGGAACCTTTTTTTCTTTAGTACAACCGTGTGAAACAATAACTGTGTTTTTGCCTTCAAAAAAGTACAATATACGGTAATTAAGCCGCTTGAGCTTGGCTCGCAACTCATAAATTCCTTATTCCAGCAAGTCACAATGAGGCCTCCTCAGATCATATCCAAATTCCTCAAGCAACTCTATTTTCACAATGCACTTATCTACAGCTTTTTGAGACAAGTCATCAAACCATTCAAACAGTGGAACCGACCCATCTCTGTTTTGATATATAACAATATCTGTTTTTGGCATCTTTATTGCCACTTAAAGTATCGCATATTTGCGATACGTAATCAAATAAAATTTCCTGAATTTCAGATTTTTTTTGCCTCTCCCAAATATTTTACTCCTGCGGCAGTTTTGCAAGGTCTGCGTCGGAGCCGGCCACCATTAGAATGTCGTCCTGATAAATGACGGTATTGGGCATAGGGACGTTAATAATCTTGCCTTTCTCGCTTTTTTTGCCTTTGCCGTGCTCGTCCCTCTTAATCAGGACCAGGTTAACGTTATATTTCTGTCGTAGCTGCAAATCCATAACCGTCTTGCCGTCAAAGCTGGCAGGTGCCTTTATCCGGGCCAAGCTGTAGCCGGGCGTAAAGTCTATTTTTTCTCCGATTTGTGGTGCGATAAGTTTATACGCCCATCGTTGAGCCGATTCGATTTCAGGATAGATAACCTCCGAAGCGCCTACTTTGGAAAAGACCTCACCCGCAATCAAATCCTCTGCTCTTGCGTATATTTGTTTGACCCCCATTTGCCGCAGGTTCACGACCGTCAGGACCGCAGCCTCAAAACCACCTCCTGTGCTTTGTCCTATACCGATGATAGCAACGTCAACCTTATCAAGGCCCTGTGCTTTAAGCGCCTCTTCATCGGTGCTGTCCAGCCTGACGGCGTGGCTTACCTGGTCTCGAATCATCTCTATCTCGTCTCGGTTTTTGTCAATTGCGATAACCTCCGCTCCGCTCATGGCAAGGGCGATGGCCAGTTTCGTGCCGAAACGTCCCAACCCTATTACAGCAAACCGCTTCATAACTTATTCCTCATTTCTCGTTCCTCATTTCTCGATTCTCGACGAGCATCCGGCATCGAGCATCCAGTTTATCCTACAATTACCGCCTCATCCGGATAATTATATCGAACCGGTTTTAAGTTAAACGTCAGTGCCGCCAGTAATGTCAAAGGCCCAAGTCTGCCGATAAGCATCACCGCAATAATAATCAATTTACCGATGTCCGTCAACATTGTCAAAGGGCCGGTTACGCCTGTTGACAAGCCCACAGTCCCCAGAGCGGAAGCCGTCTCGAACATAATCTCCGATAGGGTAAAGCCGTTTGAGTTCTCTGTAACACTCAGTGCTAAAGCCCCAACGAACAAGACCGCCGCAAAGAGCAATGTAACGGTTATTGCTCTGCCGACAACGACTATCCGAACCGAGCGCTTGAACATTTCGACTTCCTGCCGTTTTCGCAGCGCCGCGACGGCGGTCATTATTACCACAGCAAGTGTAACTGTCTTGATTCCTCCTGCCGTAGAGCCGGGCGAGCCGCCGATGAACATGAGCAAAATCAGAACAAACTTGCTCGATGCCGACAGGCTTGATATATCGACCGTGTTAAATCCTGCTGTCCTGGCCGAAATCGATTGAAACAATGCTCCAAGCACGCCGGTTTTCCCGGCAGAATCGCTTCCACTCGCGTATCGCTCAAACAAAAGTATAGCTAACATACCCAAAATTATCAAACAGGAACTTACGCTAAGAACAATCTTAGTCTGCAGCCGCAACCTTTTTGGCGTTTCCATCGACAGCCGATAGCGCTTGTAAAACAACTTTTTAAAGAACCTTTTTACCCTGTCAGCAGCAGTATTGACAAGGTCGTAAAGCACACCGAAACCGAGTCCCCCTAAGATTATCAGTGGACAAACTACTACATACACACCCCAGCTTCTGTTATAGCTGACAAAACTGTTACTAAACAAGCTAAAGCCCGCATTACAAAAAGCGCTGACTGAATGAAAGATACTGCAAAACCACTGCTGGTGAACGTTAGCAACTGGCCCGGGCACATTATTCCACATTCCGAAAAGGCCGACTGTCCCGACCGCCTCGATAAAAACCGTTCCGATGAAGATAAAAGCTATCATGTTGCCTATTTGACTGAGTGTGCGGGCACTTAGTAAATCCTGCATTGCCGCCGATTCACGCACGCTCAATGCCTGCCCCAATAGCAGCGCAAATACCGCACCAAAGATAACTATCCCCAGGCCGCCAAGCTGAATCAACGAAAGAATCACAACCTGTCCCATCAAACTAAAGTCCCGGCCTGTATCTTTCACGATAAGCCCCGTTACGCAGGTCGCACTGGTCGCTGTAAACAAGGCGTCAACAAATCTCAGGCTTTCGCCTGTCGTTGCCCTGGGCAGCATCAGCAACCCTGCCCCGGAAAATATCAAAACCAGAAAGCTTGCGATTAGGGTTCGTGTCGGGCTCTTGCCCGATGCTGCAAGGTTCACGCTGGTCCGACATAGTTTAATAACTACCTGCAAAATCAGATAAACACCCACTGCGAAATGTCGAACCACCGCCGCTTCACCCTTCGTAGGAGCGAACCAATGGCCTGCCCCAGCCACAGCAATACCGAGCAAAAGTAAAAGCGGAACTTCAAACCAGTTGGCCCGCCAGAACTCGACCTTTGAAACCGCATTAGAAAATCGGACTATTTTCTCCGCAATAAAGACACAAAGTAAAACGACCTGCAAAGTATATAATATCGTCTCGACCAGTAAGGGCTCCTTGAAACCGAACAGCAAGACAAAGGTGGCCGCAACCATAGCCGCCGTTACGACATTGATAGCGATTAAAACCATTTCCAGCCGTTTGTTTTTATATCCTATTCGCATAGATTGAAACTGTTTAATCCTCGGAATATATTATGTAGTTTAAACAGCCATATCATGAAGAGCGTCATCATTAGGTAAGGGTTTTGCTGATAAAGCTATTGCAAATGTAAGAACGCAGATTATTATTTTACCGAGTCCCGATAGCGTTGATGTAATTCCTGTGCTTAAACCGACTGTTCCCAGAGCAGAAGCAGCCTCAAAAAAAATATCTCTAAATGAAGTTCTCTCTGTTAGTGTAAGTGCATAAATTCCAAGAATAAGAACAAAAAGGTAGAATCCAATATTAGCCATTGTTACTTGCCTCTATTTTACCTTGTAAAGGATATTTTCGAAATGTCACGTACAATCGTCAAAATTCCCGAAATTATAACGAAGAATTCCAACCGTCCCAAAAACATCCCGAAAATTTCTGTCCAAAGAATAACAGGTGAAGCTTGCGGGCCAGTGACGCCTACAGATAAGCCTACTGTTCCCAATGCAGATGCGAACTCGAATAA
>JBAQFY010000028.1:0-22939 GCA_049287505.1 Sedimentisphaerales bacterium
TTCTCATTTGCCAGCTCCCACAACGACTGCGATTGACACCTCAGGGCCGCCAACAAAACCAGCCCTGCAACGGTACATTTCAAACGTCTTGACTTAGTCATTTCTCATACCTCCTTGAATCTTTGAGCTCCACATTATTGAAAATCGGGTTGCACACTCAAATTTATTTGAAAGTGCTGCAATCAGCCTTTATCGAAATCCTCTATTTTCTCTTTCAGCACCCGGCAGGCTGCCGCCGGGTCACCGGCTTTCGTTACCGCTGCACAAACCGCAATCGCCGTGGCGCCGGCTCTCAAAACATCTTCCACATTGTCCATCGTTATACCGCCGATAGCAACATTACAAACACCGGTATCGGAAAGTATCTCTGCTGCCTGCCTGACATAGTCCAGGCCGACAGGCTCAGCATCGGGTTTCGTCTCAGTGGCAAAGACCGGCCCCAGAGCGGCGTATGTAGGCCGCTCCTCGCAGGCGGCGCGCAATTGCTTGAGTGAATGTGTACTTTTGCCGATAATCAGCGGAGCCAGCTGGAGCCTGCGCACACATTCAACGGGCAAATCATTCTGGCCAAGATGAACGCCATCAGCGCCTGAAGCGACTGCAATATCAACGCGGTCGTTTATTATGCTCAGGACGCTGTTGTCTTTGCATATCCGTACAAATTCGACAGCGACGGCGAAAAGCTTGTCGTCATCAATGGCCTTTGCACGCAGTTGAATGCAATCAGCACCACCGGCTGCGCACTTGTAAGCCAAAGAAATAACATCCACCGGCAGGTTGCTGGTAACTATCACATACAGCCTGACACCCTTGAATTTCTCAAAGGCATCACTGAAAAGAACAATGTCCTTTTCAAGATTATAAGCAGTGTATCGCAGATTCTCGATTGTTTCTGCTACCGACCGTTCCTGTGTTTGGGTCATCTCAGCAAGCACCCGCAGTGCCTCGGTCAGGCGTTTGCAGCCGGCAGTAAGACAGTCCTTTAAATTGCCGCGAGCAAGCTGCTTATCGACCGTCTTGCCAAGACCAACATCACCGCTCGTATCTCTGTTCGAGATAAGCCGATCGGTCTCGAGCTTACCAATAGCTGCTGAAAGCTCGTGCCGAATCTGCCTGGCCCGTTCGGTAAGCAGCGCCGAATTCAAAAAGAATCTGCAAAACTCTTCTATTACGCGTATCGCTTCACGAGCACGATTAAAATTAGCATCGATAATTCTATAAATAGCCCGCTCCATATCATCTCTGATTATACGGGCTGCGCTCGGCATTGAGTAGCTAAAATTAGGTAAAACCACCGGAGTGTAAGAAACTCTTTCGGCAGATTCACACAGACCGTCCCTGCACTGATATGAGAATCTTTTTAGACCAAAATAAAAGCGGAGCCGACCCTCCTCCAGAGCGACCCCGCCTAAACAAAATTATTAACAAAACCGGCTACGCCGATCCTGAAATTCCTTAAAAATCGGGCGGACAAATCCTCCTCTCATACATTTTTAGGCCGTCCGCCCAATATAGCTACTACCCTACAACAGTATAAATCGAAAAAACCTGCAATAAATATGCCAAGAAGAAAGAATTAAGATAGAATATAAACACATCCTGGCTTAACTTCTTATAATAAAGTCCGTTACGCTTACAAAAGATGTTCCGGCCATGAAAATAGAGATGTTGTATTTTAACACAGCGTTGTTATTTGTCAACGCTTATTGTGCCCAGTCAACCCAGTTTTACTCGCTAAATCCCCACAAGATGCCATATTGCCTGGCTACTTTTATAGTGTTTACAAAATGCAACGACAAGTGAAAAAAATGAACAAATTCACTAAGACAGAGCTGCGAGCGTTAGCAACCCGTCAAAAACTGTCTCTCGTATTAAATCTTCAGAGCTTACGAGACTGCTATCTTAAGAGGCTCTAAAAAAACTTGAAATAGGCCATATCAGCACTGAAAATGGGGTTAATGTTAATTTTCATAGATGCTCTAAATCTAATATTAATCTTTCTTCTGTGCTTTGGCACTGCCGTGTTCTTTTTTGTAATATTTGGCAGAACAAATCCGGTTTGTCCAGCGGCAAAGCCAGCGGCCAAAAAGGACCTTCTTGCCGGTTCTCTGCTGGTCAATCTGAAAATTTGTGCTCTTCCGCCACGCTACAATCTCATCAGCAATCCTCTGGGCATGCTCTCCAGGCAGTTCTAACCTATTCTGCTCAAAAGGGTCGGTGCTAATATCATAAACGCAGACTGTTTTGTCTGTCGGATTATATATAAACTTACGTTCACCTCTTATAAAACCTGCAGGCCCCTCCTGCATCCAGCCGGAAAAATACACCTTGCGGTCAGCAGGTATAGAACCAAGCGCATTAACACCGTCAAAGCCAACTGCTTCTGTCTCGAAACCTAACAGCTCCAGCAGTGTCGGCGCCAAATCAACGGAACTGACCGGTTCGGCAACCTTAATCCCCGGCTCTACCAGAAACGGAGCTCGCAGGCAAAATGGGATGCGCAGAACCTCCTCGAAAGCTATCAGCGCATGCCCTGATTGACCGTGCTCGCCGAATGCTTCACCGTGGTCTCCAACAACACAAAATATCGTTTTATCTGTAAGGTTCAGCCTGGCCAGCTCCACATCAAGAGCAGCTAAGAACTTATCGGTATAACGAACCGCCTGTCGATAACACTCCTCCACCGGCTCCTTAGCTGGTATGTCAAACCACTCAGGAACCTCATAAGGGTCATGAGTAACCGAGCAGAGAATGGTAAGGAAAAATGGCCTCTCTTCTGCTTGTATCCATTCGGTGATAGGCTTTAACATGGAGAACTCATCACAAGCTAAGTAACCAAGAAAGCTGTTAGGGTCATCCAGATCCTCCCTGGCCCAGTATTTATTAAAGCCGAGATTGCTTACCAGCCCGGGCCGAGATTCGAAGCTGCCCATTGCAGATTGAAAAAATGCCGTTCGGTAGTTTAGTTTATCATTTAGAATTGTGACAATACTGGCGTAGGGCTTCACAACAGGGACCGCCTCAGCAATATCCTGGGAAGTAGAAGAAAACCGGCCGGTCAAAAGAGCAAAAAGTGCCTTTGTGGTATGTGCCAATGATGAGCGAGCATTTGAAAACTCAACGCCCGCCTCGGCTAAAGTCGCAAGATACGGTGTTAAATTATTTCGTTTGTCCGCAAGTGAGCTGTACTGGTATTGAATGCCCTCGAGGATGACTATGACTACGTTGCGATTTAGCTGCTGTGGTTTTCGTGAAATCTTCAGATTGTCGTGGGTGGGAATTTTACGCTCAGGCTTATCTGACAAGCGGTAATCGGACACAATAACGCTGAATATTGCTCGTAAGTGGCAGTTGTATTGCAGTACCAAGGAAGATGCTTGCGGAGAGCCGCCTTTGGATAATGCGCCGCGAGCAATCATGCTGATAGTAATGATAACAAAAGAAATAATGACTCTGTGGAAAAAACGCTTGCGGTTGTAATTCGGCGGCAATGGATTTACCAAAACAGCAAAGAAAAAGGCAAGGGCAGCCGCACTGGGACCAATCAAAATAATCGCCGCCTCCGGCATTTTTATAAGATTAACGCCAATAATGCACAATGTGTTCAAAGGCGCCCGGAATAAAGGCAAAAGAACTCTGGGTAGTATTTGTGTTCCCGTTCTGATTAGCCAGCCGGCGTTCATAACCGACCAGGTGCACATAACAGCAGCAATGATAGAGGACGTGCGAAGAACCCACCTCCTGGGCCACCGAAAACAAACCAGCGCCAAAACGACCTCAACGAACAATAGAAAAGAAATATCAGAGAGAACCCAGCCTATATACTCGCCGACTAAGTTGTAACGCCATGAATGAAATAGTTTCACCGCCAGCAAGCAAAATAAAGCGCCGAACGTGATAACGCTGTAAGCACGAGGAGCCAAAAAACAATATAGGCATCGAATAGATAAGGCCTGTCTAACCTTCGGATAGAATTGCGAACGATTATAAATCATAGCACGTCAAGATACTAGAAGCACCGGAAAATAGCAAGTTATTGCTGCTATAAAAAAACCATGTGATTTTTGAACTTAACAATCTCTGGTTATCGTAAGGTATCTCTGGGAAAAAAGTATTATCTAATAGAAAATCTTGGGTGGTGTGTTCTTTGTTATAGTTATTACTAATAGTTATTAATAAAATAGAAATAGTATTAGTAGTCATATAGCCGGTTAAATTGTTACATTCATAGAACGGCAGGGTCTTAAAGCTTAGTAGGACCGAAGGTTAGAGGTAATATATTAAAAGTTATTTTTGTGGAGAACTTGTCCTTTTTCTTATTATATTCAGGGGTTAAACTAACAACAGCAGAGTTTGGTCTATTTTTAATATAGATTAGTATTAGTTCTAACACGCTTACTAACAGATTATCTACTATTTGGTAGTTTGTTGTGTTAGTTAATTTTTCAGATTTTTGATAGAATTACTTTGACAAAATAGTTCACTAAGAAACAATGTATGTATAAACAATATATAGCAAGAGCAAGGAGATACAAAAATGTCTCTCGAGTTTGAATTGCGTTTTAAAAAGCCTATAGTTCTGTTGGCCCACAAGGCACTGCTTAATATATATTATACAGCCTCGTGCTTGAGAAAAAAAGCTGGTGAATTCTTACGACCTTTTGGCCTGACGGACGTCCAGTTCAACCTTATGATGCTCCTCCAGCACCAGAGCGGCCAAAAAGAAGGACTTAGCCAGGCACAATTAAGCAATATGATGCTCGTCAACCGTGCAAATATTACCTCTCTTATAGACCGTATGGAAAAAGCAGACTTTGTTGTAAGAACACCTGCGCCATCCGATAGAAGGTCCAATATAGTCAAGCTTACAAGCCGGGGCAAAAGACTGCTTTCACAAATCGAGCCGCTTTATGCAAGGGAGGTTAAGAGAATAATGGCTTCTTTGAAGCAGGTTGAGCAAAAAAAGCTCATAGCAATGCTCGAAAAAATACGAAGTAATATTCCTGAACAAAATGTCCCGCAGGCAAAAGACCTCGAAGCGGCGAAAGTGTAGGGAGTAGATTATGGACAAACAAAACAATCGAAGAACTAACAACCTAGAAGCCCTATTTGTAGGTTTTGATATTGGAAGCAGCTTTGTGCACTACACTGTCCTTGGGAAGGACAAAGAAATTATATACTCTCCGAAGCCTATAATGCACTTCGCCGACCCTATTGAAGCGGTGAAAGAAGCATGGCGGGACATAACAGAGAAATTCGGTGGCGATAGAATAAAAAATACGGCGTTCACCGGAAGCGGAGCGGAATCCTTCCCGAAGGTTATGGAGGGAATAACATATACGTTTGATAGCGTTGCAATCCCAAAGGGCGCCGAGACAGCACAGCCGAAGGCACAGTACATTTTTCATATTGGGGCCAAAGATTCATACTTTTTTAATCTAAAAAAGATAAACGGCAAAAACATCATTCAGGAGTGGAAGACAGGAACCAAATGCGGCGGCGGTTCCGGAACGCTGATAGAAAAACAGTGCAGGAGGCTGTTTGAAGGCCAGGTTCCTAATCCCAAGCTTGAAGATATCACTAAGGCACAGAATGAAAATCAAAAGGAAAATATAAGAATAAAGAACAGGAGGAAACTACAGGCAAGGCTGGAGGAGATGTTTTACGTGGCCCAAAAAGAGGCGGAGCAGTCAAGCCAGCCGAGCGAGTTTTTGGCAAGATGCGGCGTCGTTATTCAATCCGACTTGATTCACAAGCAAAATGAGGGCGCAAAAAGAGAGGATAATTTAGCGGGGCTTTTCAGGACGGTTGCGAGAAACTATAAAATCGACGTTCTTGGGGCAAGGGAGTTCGAGGCCTCAAAAGATTCTGACCGGGCCATTGCAACCGGGGGTGTTTTGACTAACGACCTTATAAGAAAAAACCTCGAAGAATTTCTCGGTATTTATATAACAAGACCGCAGCACTACCACAACATAGCGGCCATAGGCGCAGCAGCGAAAGGAATTGAGGAGAGCAATGGCGTTGTTTTTAATCTCGCGCAGCTCGATAAAATCGCCGCTTACAGCAGGGAAAAAAGACAGTTCGCCCCGGCTCTGTCCGAATGTCTCGAAAAAGTAAATGAAAACAGCGAAAGCTTAAAAGGCCAAATACCGGAAAGAACAGAAGTGGTGCTGGGAATAGACGGAGGCAGCACAACCACAAAAGGAGCTTTGGTTGAGTTGAGAACAGGCAAACTTCTCGATAAGCTCTATATCAAAACTCACGGCAATCCCGAGGAATCGCTAAAGCGCGTTCTAAAGTACCTAAGCAGACACAAAGACAAAGTGATTGTAAAGGGGGTCGGAGCTACCGGCTCTGCGAGGAAACTGTACGAAAAGATTCTTGTCGGAAAAAAGAGAGCAGAGGAATTGGCGAGAAAAGGAATAGAGCTCACGGACAGAATAACTGACGAGATAACCTGTCATGCCCTCGGCGTTAAGCACTGCAACCCCGAGATTGACACCATTTTTGAAGTAGGCGGCCAGGATATGAAGTTTACCAGCTTCGCCAAGGATGGAACGGTCAAAGAAGCAAAAATGAATTATAGCTGCCAGGCGGGTTCCGGCCAGACGCTCGAAAATATGGCTGACGTCATCAATCTGAACGTGGAAAATTCCTTACAGGAAGCTGCCCTAAAAGCCCAGAGAGTTCCGGTGATTGACTCAACCTGCGGCGTTTTTATGGAGATGGATGAGAACAGGCTAATCGCTGAAGGTTTCAGTAAGGAGGAGATAGCCGCCGCTATAACTCGAGGAACCGCCGCCAGTTATTATTATAAGTTTGTTGGAGGCTCTCAGCACGCCGGCGATAAATGTTCCGCTCAGGGCGGCCCTCCTTTGGGTAAAGCCTTTCTTGCCGCGCTTGCCCAGGTAACGGAAAAACAAATAGAGGCATATCCTCACAGAGAAATGTTCGGCGCCTGGGGACAGGCCCTGGACATCATCGAAAACATAAAACAACTGGAAGCACAGGGCAAGAAATACGAATCCGCATTCAGAGGCTGGGCTTTGGTCGATATGCCTTTTGAAAAGCGCAGAGTACCCTGCAAAGAGTTATTTAATGAAAAATCCTGCGGCGTAAGAGATTGTCAGCTCGAAGTATTTTCAATAGAGGATGACGAAATAGTTACAGGCGGCTTTTGCCCGAGAGGAAACTCCGAGTCAGCGAAAAAACCGAAAACGAACTATGTGGATAAATACCATAAGATATATGAAAAACACTTCAAAAAGCAGGGATGCCTTTTGCAGGAGCTGTCTTCTTTGCAAATAGATAAACGAAAGACGCTGACGGTGGGTATCAAAAGAAGCACCGCAACCCTTGGAGAAAAGGGAATCTGGAGTGCCGCTTTGTTCAGGAAACTTGGCTTTTACCCCGTCGTGACGCCGAGAACCGATAAAGAGCTTGCAAAAATAGGAATTGACAGTTCAAGAACAGAGTTCTGTATAGCCAGAAAGCTGGCAACAGGACACGCATCAGTGTTAAATAACAATCCGGATATAGAATACCTGTTTAATCCGAGTTTTATCGAGCAAAGAACCAATACCCCTCCGGACCTGAAGTACTGCATTTACACAGAGTCGGAAGGGTATGTCTTGAACGATGTTCTCTCGCTCGACAAAAACAAGCAGTTCAACCCTATTCTGCACTTTGGAGATACGGAGCTTCTTGTCCAGGAGCTTAGAAAGGAATTCGATAGATTGGAATTCAACTTTACCCGTAAGGAGATAAGGGAGGCCATCGAATATGCTGATGAGGCGGAAAACAGGTTTAAGGAGGAGCTTTATGAAGAAGGGGATAAGTTCTTAAAGAGAATCGAAGAGAATAATGAAAAGGCTTATGTTGGTTTAGGCAGAGATTATGTGCTGCTCGACCCGGAAGCAAGCTCAGACTCCGGGGCTATGTTCTCGCAGATTAGGGGCTTAAATTACATACCGCAGCTCTTTTTGGAGCATATATTCGCGGATGTCTGCCTTGATGAAATAGTGGAGAACGAATTTTGGGTCGAGAGCGTCAAGATATTACAGGCCAATCTTTTCGTAGCGAATCATCCGAATTTATTTGCTATAAGGATGATGAATTTCGCCTGCGGACCGGACAGCTTAAAGATTTATCAGGAAGAAAAAATTCAGCAGGCTGCGAACAAACCTCTTCTTGTTCTGCTGACAGATGCTCAAACCAACAATGCCCCCTTTGTAACAAGGACGGAAGCTCACGAAAGGGTTGTGAATCAAAGCAGGCCAAATAAATTAAATATCGAGCGGCTAAAAAGGCGCCCCCGCGACGATTCCGAAGAAAGGACCTGGCTTATTCCTTATATGGGAGATGCCAGTTTTGTCGGAGCCGCCGGCCTCAGATACTTCGGGGTGAACAGCAGCGTGCTGCCGACCAACACGCCAAGAGGATACCAAATAGCCAGAAAGCATATCTATACGGAAGTCTGCCATCCGCTTAAAAACGTTGTAGGTGATGCGATTGGTTTTCTGCAGGAAGAAATTGAAAGAAAAGGTAAAGAGTATGTTGAGAATCATTATCTTGTCATGCTTCCGACGACGAGCGGCCCCTGCAGATTTGGAAAATATACGGAGATGGTCAGGGAATTTCTGGACCGGGAAGGCCTGGAAAAGGTCCCCGTGGCAGGCCCTTCTTCGGAAACCGATTATCAGGACATACCGTTTCCGAGGAAGCTCAGTTCGTCGGACAAAACAAAAATGCAGCAAATGTTGTTTAAGGGGATAAAAGCATCAGACTTGCTGGAAGATATAACTTTGAGATTTCGTCCGTATGCTGAAGATAAAAAGCAGTTGGAAGAAATCAGAAAAGAAAGGTTAAGCGAGCTTGAGAAAACCGTCGAAAACGGCGCCGAAACCTCGGACCTCATAGAATGGGGCGAAGAAACGGTTTCACTTTTCAAAGAAATTAATCTGCAAAACCACAGGAGTACCGAAGGCACAAGATTTCCTCTCGTTCTTTACATAGGGGAGATATACGTAAGACAGCACGACCCATGTACTAATTTTGTAGTACGCCGATTGGAAGAAAAGGGCCTGGAAATTGTAAGGGACCCCGTAACCGATTGGCTGGATTATGTAAATAAGATGAACATAAGAAATTCCAGAAGAGACCTGAGGTTGGCACTTAATAGTTTCAATCTAAGCAGGACGTTAAAAGTAACGGGAAAATTTGTCCGGTCTTTTCTTAAAGCGAGGTATATGTCTTCCGTCGAAGAAAAAATAGCCGGCCCGTTTCACGACGTACTTCGAGGCAGACATGTCCTTCCAAAGCCCATCGAGATGATAGAAACGCTGGAAAAAAATCACGAAGGTCACGGCAATATCGAAGGAGAATCTCCGCTAAGCACAGGTATCGCTTATCATTTTATGAACGATTTAATCAGGCCGGTTGGTAACGCTTACATTTCCGGGATATTCCATGTTGGACCTTTTACCTGTATGCAGGAGGGAGTTGCAACCGCGAAAATAGAGGCAATGGCGAAAGAGTTAAGAAAAAGAAGACCCGATTTGGTCTTTCCGATTATCCACGCCTTCTTCGGCGATTCCCCGAGCGCGAATCTTGATTCGGAAATTGCAGTTTTCACGGAGCAGTGCTACCAGAAGCGAGAAATGTTAAAAGAAAAATATGCTACAAAGACCTCACCGGCGAGTACTCCCGATAGGATAGAGATTAAGACTGTTTCTCATTCTAAACGCCGCGCCGAGTCTCTCTCCCAACTCAGCACAACCAAAAAGACAGAGCCGGGAGCCTGAGCGACCGGTCAAAAACCTTACGTATCAGCTCATTTTCTCAAGCAGCTCTTTCCGGGTTTTGACTCGAAGTTTGGCGTTCTCGTAGCGCTTCTTTTCCTGTTCTGTTTCGGGCAATATCGGAGGAACAGCGGTCGGCCTTTTGTTCTCATCCAGCGCAACAAATGTCAAATGCGCCGTCGTCGCTACAGCCCTGTTGCCGCTGTATGGGTCTTCTCTGCTGACCTGGACACCTACTTCCATCGACGATCGGCCGACATAATTTATGGAGGCCTTTAAGACAACATGGTCGCCTACGCGAATAGGCTCTTTGAAAACAAGCGAGTCGATGCCTGCGGTAACAACCTCTTTGCCGCAGTGCCTCTGTGCCACCATTGCCGCCACCATATCAATCCAGGCCACAATCGCTCCGCCGAACGCCGTGCCCTGAGGATTGGCCTGGTGGGGCATAAGCAAGTATCTTGTTTCCACCGCACTTTCTCTCGGGCTTTTGCCCTTTGGGATTTCCATTATCTTTAAGACCTTTGCACTATTAAAGGAGTTCAGGATGGTGTCGTTCAGGTGCGTTCAGAACTCTACTTTCGGCACTTCGGTCTTTGCCTGTTCGCTTGCCTCGAAGTATTCAACTTTCTCTACACCCGCCCGACTACAGAAAAACGACCCGAAGAACTGCCGGTGATAAGCGTTCAGTTGCTCAGCAGCCTGGTTATATCTTGTGCGGGCAACGTTAATACGGTTCTCCGTGCCTTCGAGGGCAACCTGAAGGTCTCGAAAGTTCTCGTTGGCCTTGAGCTGAGGGTAGTTTTCCTGTAACATCAAAAGCCGTGACAAAAATCCGCTAAGCTCATTTGTTGCCTCAATTTTGCCTGCCTTGGTGTCTGCCTGAAAATATTTCTCCCTTGACTTGGCGATGTTTTCGAACAGCTCTTTTTCGTGTGTCGCATATCCTTTCACCGTTTCGACAAGGTTTGGCACCAGGTCGAGCCTTCGTTGCAGAGCTGCATCGATATCCGCCCACGCCTTCTCAGCACCTTGCTCATAGTTGACCGCTTTGTTATACCCCCCAATGTACCAGCGGAAAATCCCAAGGCCAAGCAATAACAAAACAATCAGCACTGCGACTAACACAACCCAAATTTTTCCGAAGTTTCTCATCTTCTGTTTTCCTTTTTTACCTCTTAATTCTCAATTATAAATTTTCTTCTACCAGCCCCCGCTTGCACCGCCGCCTCCGAATCCTCCGCCCATGCCGCCGCCGAAACCGCCGAATCCACCGCCGAAGCTACCGCCACCGAACGAACCGCTCCTGCCATAGCCTCCGTGGCCGCCGAACCCGCCTAACATGAACGGCAGAAAAAACAACATCCCCATCCCTCTGCCCCTCCCACCAAATATCAGGAACATGAAAATCAAAAGCGGCAGAATACTACAGCAGGGCAGGCCTCTTCTTATGTTTATGTGTTCAACGCCGAGGGGCGCCACCTTGGGCATGCCCGTCAAAGCAACGCCGGAGTCAGAAGCTATTTTTTGAATAATTCTCAAATTAGCCTGATAAATTCCTTCGCTGTAATTGCCCTGCTTGAGATATGGCACAAGGACATCTCTGCCCACTCGCCCGCAGAACTGGTCCGTTACGAAGCCTTCCAATCCGTAGCCTACCTCGAATCGATACTTCCTTTCCTTTGCCGCGAGAGTAAACAACATTCCATTGTCTTTACCTTTTTGTCCGAGTTTCCATTTCTCAGCCAATTCGATTGAAAACTGCTCAATCGGCATCCCCTCGGTTGTTTGAACGGTCAGAATGATATATTGCGCACCTGTCTTTTGTTCTAATTCCTGAAGTATCCCGTTCAGCGACTGTTCGTGTGAGTCGTTTATCACGTTGGCGTAATCTTCGACATAATGGCGCGGCACTGGCAAATCGACAACCCCCTGACCGAATGCTGTTACAGCCGGTATTACAAGCAGTGTTATTATCATTGCAGGAAGTAGCCGTTGCATAATCAAACCTCGAGTCTATCGACGATAAGAGCTAATTTTTCGACCGTAGCATAAATTGATTCGAAGGCACTTTCCATTTCGATTTCGCTCAATCGGGTCTTTTGGTGCCGCCATTGTATTGTTGTTTTCAGAGATGCCATATCTATTGAAAGCTCGCTTGACGCTTTTTTAATAGTCGGTTCCGTCAGGGCGGTTCTCTCAATACCTTTCAACCACAACATTGCCCGCAGCAGCGGCAGCAGTCCTTTTGTTGTCGAGATAAGGATGTCCCTGACAAGTTTCTTATTAGCCGCGGCGGCAATAAAGCCCTGCCTTAACCTGATAAGCATCGCCTTGAGCTCCCTCTCGCATTGAAGCCGAACGTCTTTTTTATTGATACTCAGCGCCGCAAAAGGGTCGTCACCCAAAATCGTCTGGTGAGCCAGTTGGAACTCCAGGAGTTCAATACCGAATACGTCAAGTGACCGTTCGATATAAGACGCTGTCATGAGCAGGGGAGGCGAGATGCGTTTTTTTCTCATTGGCTTGGCCAGATGGGCGATTGATTTAAGCAATCCCATACTTTGCTTGCTTAGGACAATAACGGTATTGATGTCGCTCTGGCCGGGCCTGTAATCCGCTGTCAGACTGCTGCCGACCACTGTTATGCTCTGCAGATTCTCGCCTAATTCTACGGTGAGTTTATCGGCAAAATCCTTCATACTATCGCGAATTTGCTCGGGCAAAGTATCCGGTTTTAGATTGGTTTTGTTTTCTGCCATCGTGTTTTTACCTCTTTGATTTCTTCAAAAAAGATGGGTAATCGCAGTTAGCACCGTTAGAGATATTTTTCTCCCGGGCCTCTAACAGGGTTAATTTACAACATTTGCTCGGCCTCTACAACCGCATTATCGACTTGGAAGAAAAAAGTGCCAAATTGACAGTTTTGAAAGGTCAATGTTAAGCCCAAAAACTCACAAATCTCTGTTTTTGGGCAACTATCAGCGTTTGAATATCTGGCACGGCATTTGCTTATTATCTTGGTGTAAATTTGAATGGTCGTGAGAAATTCAAATTGGTGATTGTGAAAAAAATTGAAGGGAGGTGTTAATATGACACTGGTAAGATTTAACAAAGGACACAGAGGCGATATGGCAAGACTCCACGGCGAAATGGATGATTTGTTTGACAGCTTCTTCAGAGGGCTGGACAGACCGTTTGCCGGATACAAGGCCTGGCCCGCAATCGACGTTGCCGAGGAAGATGATGCGATTCTCGTAAGGGCTGAGGTCCCCGGCTGCAAAGCTGAAGATATTGAAATCTCCGTCTATGGTAACACATTGACCATCAGCGGAGAAAAGAAGCTGTCCGAGGAGAAAAAGGAAAAAGGCTACTACCATGTTGAAAGCACCTATGGCAGCTTCAGACGCGAGCTTACTTTGCCCACCGATGTTGACCAGGACAAGATTGATGCGGTATGCAAAGACGGCGTGCTGTCCATAACACTGCCAAAGGCCGAGAAGGCAAAAACCGTCAAAGTCAAGGTCAAAGGATAATACGACTCAACTGTCCCAAATGCTAAAGTATTGAACAAATAATTGGCCCTTGAAGGTTGTTCAGCGATAATGGTTCCTGCTATGTAATGGACTACACAACAGGAACCGTTTTATTTTATAACAGCGCTGATAGCCAAAAGTTGTTTTTTGTATTTGGGTTTCTTTTTAGGTTACTACATTGCGAAAAATCGGTCGATGCGGCCGGCCAAATCGGTCAGATAGGGCTCGTCGCCGCCGTGTAGTTCTGTTGTCAGGAATCCGTCGTAGCCTATTTCATCCAATGCCCGGCGAACTTCGGGCCAGTTCACGTCGCCGTCCAGCAGGTTGGTCCATTCGTAGCCTCGACGCTTGAAGTCTTTTAGATGGATTTTGACGATGCGTTTGCCGAGCGTACGTATCCAGTCCTGTGAGTACCCAAAGAGGATTACGTTGCCGATATCGAAGTAAGCCTTAAGCCACGGACTCTCGAACTCATCCACGTACCGTGCGAATTCGAGCGGGCTCAGAAGAAACTTGTTCCAGACGTTTTCGACCGCGATGATTACACCAAGCTCCTTGGCTAACGGCAGCAGTTTTTTTATGTGCGTCTGCGAGCGTTTGTAGGCCTGGTCGTAGCTGACGTCCTCTTTGACTACCGCGGGCACTAACAGCACCGTATCGGCTCCCAGCACCTTGGCGCTGCGAAGGGCTGTCTCCATTCTCGCAAGGCCCTTATCTATAACCTTTGGGTCGGGGTCGGAAAACGGTGCATCCCAGCCGCCGTACACGATTGAATGAATCGGTACCCCGGCCTGCCGCGCTAACCTGCCGAGCTGTCGGGCCGCATCGAGGTCGTCCATTGGGTAAGCTTCGATACCATCAAAGCCGCATTTCTTCGCGAGTTTGAATTTTTCAGTATCCGGAAGCTCCTTCGGCAGCATCCCTAATTGAAGGGCTTTGCGCAGTTTGGCGCCCTTCTGGCTGCTTTTAGCAGAGCCGGTCTTGCCCAGCAGGCCTGTCCCAGCCGTTACCGCAGCAGCATACCTCAAAAATCTGCGACGTCCTATAATCTTCTCTTTCATAAATCTGCCTCCAAACTTTTATATGTACTAGGCAATCGAACACAATACACGAATCTTTGCACCAGGTTCTGTCTATGTTTCTGCACAATATACCAATTTACTCGAATAATCCAAATTGAAAAGCCGGCCTTTCGAAAGAAAATCAGCGTATTTTGCACGGGCAATAAAGGTTGACGATTGCAAATTGTTGCTGGAATGCGTGTTGGGTGTTGCTTTTATACCTTCTTGTTTGTTGTCAACGGCCGAAAATTATCTTCTATTTGAAGGGTTAGTTGTATTTTTATTGGCCGGTCCCATAAAAAAGATAAAGTTTTTCGTATTTTTTTGCCGAATAATTTAAATGCGTGTAGCTGTTTTTATAGTATTGAAAAGCCGTTTTCCACAGCAAAAAAGGAGTTTTTCGGACTGTCATTTTAGACCGGACCCTGTTTTGCGGTCAATTGTGAAATGGGAACCCGGAGTTGGAGAAAAATTATGAGAACCATAGCGGTTGTTAATCAAAAAGGTGGTTGTGGCAAAACAACGGTATCGATAAACCTGGCCAGTGCTCTTGCCGGAACGGGCCAGAGGGTCCTGCTGGTCGATATGGACCCGCAGTCCCATTGCGCGGTTGGCCTCGCTGTGCCCGAGGAGCAGATAGAACAAAGCATCTACGACGTGCTGATAAGCACAAGCAGAAACGAGCCGATTAAGCTCACTGAAATACTCTGGCAGATTAGCGACGGGCTGGAGCTGGCGCCGGCCAGCTTAGACCTCTCTGCATTCGAGCAGCAGATGGCCGGTATCGCCGAACGTGAATGCTGCCTCAAAGATGCCCTGGACAAGATAAAGAACGATTATGACTACACGGTTATTGATTGTCCCCCCGCAGTGAGTCTGTTGACCTTCAATGCGCTAAGGGCTGCCACTGATGTTATTGTTCCCGTCGAGACCGGCTACTTTGCACTCCACGGGCTTAGCAGGCAGCTTGAGACTCTCAGCATACTCTGCAAACGACACAATCAGCAGGTCGATGTCAGAGTCTTGGCAAGCATGTACGATATAAGAACTAAGATGGCCAGAGAAATTTTGGCCGAATTGCGCAGCCACTTCGCTGACAAAATGTTCAAGACGATTGTCAGTTTCAATACCAAGATCAAGGAGGCTTCCAGTTTTGGCCAGCCTATTAGTGAGTACGACCCGGCCAGCAAGGGCCATTCAGATTTTCACTCCCTCGCCAAAGAGGTCTTGGGCTCGCAGACCAGACAGCAGCGGCACGAGTTTGTCAATACCTTGGCTGACCAGCTCGAATCAATCAGCGCAACCGCCGACGAATTGCTTCAGTCTTCAAAGACATCAATAGAATATGAGCCGGCCCCGGAAACCGACCAGCTGCGACTCACCCTTCCCGTTGAGGAGTTTACTACTGACGAAGCGGCCCCCACTGTTTTGCCGGGCAAAAGCGAAGCAGTGGCCGGAACGCCGAGGTTCCTCGATACCTCCGCCAAGCTTTCTGATTATTACGGCGTTAACCAGGTGAAGGATGCCGTGGTATTTGTAACGCTCTATCCGCGCGCCGGCAGTGTGCAGGTCGCCGGCGACTTTAATAATTGGCAGCCGGAACAAACCCCGATGCTAAAAGTCGGTGAAAGCGGCGTCTGGCAGACGGAGATGAACCTGTCTCCAGGAAGGTATCGCTATCGCCTGGTTGTTGACGGCCAGTGGCAGCAGGACCCATATAACGAATTGACTGAATTAAATCCATTCGGCGGTTTTAACTCGGTCATCGAGGTTAAATAGACATTAGTTGGGTTCTATTTGCAGCAGGTATCGCTAAAATCCTCATCAAACAGTCTCTTGTATCGGTTTTATTCACAGGTTTTTAGTATAATATCCTCTTACTGCTGGGGAGGAGGTTAAAAATTTTTCATTTTTTTGTTTGACTTAACGTCCGATAATGTTATAATTTGTATTGCATGGCCACGATTTCCAGGAGGGTGATTGTGATTGTGTAACATTTGTAGGTGGGTTGAGAATGGATGCTCTCAGCGGATTAACACGGATTGCGGAATGTCTGTTCGCGCAGTTGATGTCTTATTACACTCTGTTTGCCGATTCGATTTCTTCTCGCAAAGGCGGCTTAAATCAACGAATTCCTGACGAGCCTGATACCGGTAAAAGTTGGTTCTTTGATACGGTTATCATGGTTAATGCGATAGTCGTGCGCTGATTTCGAATAAAGACAAGGATTATTTATAGGCTCTAATAAAAACCTTGAAATAGGCCATATCAGCATTGAAAACTGAGATTATGTTCGTTTTGATAGAGGTTCTTAGTAACTTTTTCTAACGAATTATGAGTCATAAATGCGGCTGGAGATTTTTTAGGAAAGGCCGGCGTTTTCAACGCGTGTCAATGAGTAGTATTGTGCATAAGCAATGTCGGCAATTTATTAAGAGTAGAAATGAGGACCTAATCATAATTTTGGGGGAAGGAAGGAGGCGATATCGACAAGGAAAACAACACTTATTTTGAAACATCAGGAGGGTGTTGATAAGTGTTAGTTTAATGAGAAAAAGAAATTTATATTAAGGAGAATAATAATGAAAAAGCTGATTGCAATGTTGGTCCCCGCGCTGATGCTTTTTAGCGGTGCTTACACGGGAAGCAGTAATGCGGCTTTTCCTGGGAATACCCCGGACACGAAGGTTGAAGTAAGCACTGATGTTGCTGCCTACCAGTCTCAGGATGTTTCGGTCGTAGGTGGCGGTGACTCCGATTCTTCTTCATCATCAAGTTCAGATGTGAGTATCAATTCCACCTCAATTTCGAACTACAGGACACGGACGCAGCCAATTACAACGTTCCCTCCATATTTGCCCTATTGGAATCATGGAGGCTGGGGAACTATAAAGGCGTACTTTCCCAACGGACCTAATAGTGATGACCAGGTGTATGAGCGGATTTTCAATCCTCGTAACCCCGATGACATGCAAGGGCTTAGGGGCGTTCTTGAATCGTTGCCTTATGAAAGTCCATTTGGTGTTTTCGGCGGCTTCCTAAATGGTCTTGGGGCAGTCTTTGGTGGGCCTGATAATTTCCATCACGGCAGAGGTTTTGAGATAGCAAATTCGCTCGTTCGTGCTCGAAGACCCGGAAGAAAGCCTCTTTTGGTCTTTATTGACTCCAATGTGGATACAAATCTTTTGATGAAGGCTGGTTACGCTTATGTTGGAAAGGTAAGCTTGGAAGGCAACGTTGAGCGCAACTGGGACCACGTTTACGATGCTGCGGTAGCAGAGGCGTTGCCGTGGGATGTTGATATCCTGCTTGTTTCCGGCGGCATGAAAGGTGTTACTGTTGGCTCAAATCTTGCTTTTCCCGGAGCCGGCGGGGCTTATAGCCAAGCCAATTACTCTATTTCTTTATTTGGTGCTGTCTCAAGCGGGATTACCGAAGGCAAAGGAAAGGCTCTTGTTAGCGCTGCGGGTTATCGGTATTGCCCGGCCCTTGCTCAGAGAAGGAGAATTCCTGAGGCCTTCTATGAGAGATTCCACTCAAAGTTCTATAAAAGACCGGCTCAAGAGCCCGAGCTAATACCTGCTCAAGAGCCCGAGCAAATTCCTGTTCAAGAGGCTGAACAAATGCCTGTGCAAGTGATAACAAAGCCGGTATCCGTACAACAAAAGGCACCTCAGTCGGAAGTTTCTCCGAAAGAAGCTCCTGCCGCTTCTCCTGTTGAGAGCAGACGTTACATCCCCGGAGTTGAAGTGAGTCAGCAGCTTTTTGACATGGCAGGGTTTGGGGCGCATCAGAGAGTGGATAACTTGACAATAAGGTAAATTTCAAGAAACTCGAAAGTCTCTAATAAAAATTGATGTGAGTGCTTCGCTATAGGGACGAAAGGAGGCTGTCTATAGGATAAACGAAAATAGGTCATTTCTGTTGTTATAACGGATGCTTGGTTAGCAGTTAGAAGGAAAACTGAAAAAATAAAAAGAAAAGGAGTTTAATATGCTCAGAAAATTCTTTCTTTCCGCAGTGATTGTTCTGTTGCTGTCATCTGGTGCCTTTGCAGACATTGGCCAGACCCAGGCTTTTGAAATTGGCGCCTTGAATGAGGTCAGGGTAGTTGGAGGATTTGGCGAGGCATCAGGAGAAAACCATCTGGAGATTGGCCAAAGACAGAAGGAACAATATGCCTGCTTAGGCAGTGCGGCCATGAAGCAGGGAGGCGTATTGACCCAAGAAGCACGTGCTCAGGCCCGTCGTGGTACAGTTGGTGTTGTGCAGAATGCTTCGGTTGATGGTTCGCAAAACCAGCTTATTGGCCATGGACGTAGAAGCTCAAATGAACAGGGGCAGAGTCTGAATCTGAACCTAAACACAATTGCGCGCAAACCTCCTGGCGGTATTGGCCGCGCAATAGGCTCACAGAGTTTCGTTGGTGAACAAAGTCAGAAGCAAACCTATCGCGGTGGATTCAGTACAAGCTCTCAGTTTGTTCAGGCCGAACAAAGTGTTAAGATTACCGGCGACCGGTGCTCTAATGTTATTGTGAATAACACGTTGGATGTTAAGATGAGCCAGAGCAATAATGTTACTGGTGGCCCGGCTCCCCGACCCCCAAGCCCTCCTTGGGACCCATAGTTAGTGACCGGCGAAATGTCGAAAAGTTAAAAAGACCTTTTTCTTGATTTAGTTCAATGTAGCCCTAAGGAAGACTCTTGCTTGAAAGAGCGCATAATCTCTTTAGGGCTCTTTTTCTTGTTCCTCCCCATATTTTTTCAGCTTTTCGCTTGCAGGCAGCGTCCTATAAGATTACAATTACCAATATAGCTGTTGGTCGCGTATGGTTGTTTATCCCGTAAGATAAACCACCAGCTTACGGAGTTCGACTATAAAACCTATTGGCAGGTTGAGAATGGAAGCTCGCAGTCGCGTACAATGGAGTATTGCAATTCTTTTTGGGGTCGCGCCTTTTTGTTTACCTGTTTTTGCCGACCAGGTTTATAACTACAAAGGCGAATTCAATTTACAAATTCCTGACGAGCCGGACGCCAGCAAGGGATGGATGGCTGATGCAGTTATTGAAGTTGACTGCCATCTTACTATCTTTGACATAGATGTCGGCATCAGCTTAACACACTCCAACGTTTTTGATTTGCAAATCTCTTTGCAAAGTCCTAATGGAACAACTTTAAGTCTGAATAAGTACGATGTTGGTAATGAGTTTTTTCAGGGTGCAGATTACTCACAAACCGTGTTTGACGATGAAGCTGAGAACAACATTTATGAAAGCCAGCCCCCTTTTACCGGCCGGTTCAGACCTAACGCGTCCAACGGTCTGGAGGTTTTTGACGGCCAGGATGCTTATGGCCCATGGCACCTTCAAATTTACGATGCCTATTATTACGACATCGGCACCTTAGACAGTTTTGAGCTTACCATCACAACCCCCGAACCAACTACTGTCGTGCTCTTGGCTCTCGGCACAGGTTTTGCGGCACTTTTCAGACCCCGCCGAAGACAATAGGCAATTGTAAATCACATCCACCATTCACCAATTATCATTTACCAGAAAAAAGAGGCTTATACCGAATCTATCTGTATAAGCCCCGAATTGTTACAAATCTTCTATATCAACCCTGTTATATATAAAAAATACGACGTTATCTAACGGAGTCAACTACGCCCCCATATCTTGCTTCGCAAGAAGTAATGGGGGCCGGCCAAATCACTCGGCTTAAGGTGCCGCCTCCGGCGGCGGAGGATACAAACAAATATCATCGAAGTACATCGTACCTGACCCACCAGCTACCGGATTCTTCTTGTTGCCAAGACCAAGGGCAATCGTATTGACATTGGCTAAGTTCACGCCCTGGTCTGCAAACGCCTGCAGGTCAATATTCCATCGGGTCCAGGTGCCTATCTGTGCTGCATTAGGATTATCATTCGTGACAATCGCATTGCCATTGAGGGCAACATACAACGTTTCAGCGGCGTTAGCCGAAATGCCTCTGAACCAAATCGTCAGCGTGGTGACACCTTTCTCGGTCCAGTCACGCGGATAAGTCAGCGTCTTCTCCACCTCCGAATACCTGAGGATGCTGTTGTCATAGAATAAAGGCATCGATTGGCTGCCTCCGTGAACGATAGTTTCCTCACAATAAGAACCCGTAGTTTCGTCGCCAACCATAGAGCCGGTCCCGTTACCGGGATAGGGCGGTAAAGTCGGATGCGAGGCATAGCCAAACCCATCTTTCCACGCCCACCATATCTCGTTGTTGCCAATATCATAATCCTCAAAATCATCCACGACAAGGAAGTTGGCCGTCGTAAAGCTCCAGACATTTCCTTTCCACGGACTGTCGGGATTGACGTTATTGACCTCATCAATCCGCCAATAGTAGGTGGCGTCCCACAGGAGTTTTCCGGGTTCATAGCTCTCAGAACCAAGATTTCGGCTGCCTTTGTATTCAGGTGAACTTGTATCGGCATTTTTCACGGTATCTTCATCAGCGCCGAAATAGACCTGATGCGAAGCAGCATAGACACTTGGCGACCAGGTTAGAATCTGTGTCTGCTTTACATCCACAGCGCCATTAGATGGGTCCGGGCTTCCGACGCCGCCCTGAGTAGTAAAGCTCCAGACGTCACCCTTAAATGTGGCGACAGCATCGAACTCATCGACCCGCCAATAGTAAGTCTTACACAACTTGAGTGGGCCGGGAGTATAGGTTGAAACTCCCTGAGGAAGTCCGCCGGTGGCATTATTCACATCGTCAAAATTGTCACCGAAATAGACGGTGTGCAATTTTGCGCGGAAACCTGCCGTCCAGCCAAGTTGCACATCCAGGGCTACCGGCTCGGCACCATCAGCCGGGTCGGGATTGTATGCAGTCTTGGGTGGAATACTAAAGCTCCAAACATTGCCTTTCCATGGACTATTTGGGTCGGCATCATTAACCTCATCGATTCGCCAATAGTAAGTCGTACCAGGAATCAGTCCATCCGGATAAGGAAATCCCGGAAAGCCGACAACCATAAACGTCTCGGCTTGGTTACCGACGAATGTGCCTTCGCCACCGTTGTTGACATCGTCAAAATTATCGCCGATATAGACATCGTGCGAGACCGCAAAATCTCCCGGCGACCAGCTAATGTTTGCCCACGTATCCGCATTCAGGGCGCCGTTCTTCGGGCTGGGGCCATGGGCCTTTACGTGTGAGCCACGCGGGCCTCGCCAGAACAGGAAGTTCTGTAAGACTTCAGCAACTTCTTTGTTACCTAATCTCCCCAGTGACTGAAGAATCTGCAACGAATTAAAAACAACATATCCTTTCCCGGCCGGGGCGCCGGCAACAAGAGGCCAGTTATTCTGTTTGTCGGTAACAAGTGGTTCCCAGGGCGGTTCGACTTCTTGGGGGCCGTCAGCCATGAAATCTCCCGCTCCCCAAATTCCCGCTCCAAAGTGCTCCTCGGTGATTTCGTTCGGCGTCTTGAAAATGTCGTGGTCTGCTAATACAACGCCGACGTCGTCGTCCAGATCCGGGTCGAGAAGGGCGATTGGATGTGGCAGGAAATTTTGATTCCAAGTGGAATCCTGCTGAAAATCAAGGGTGACCAGATAACCACCCTTTTCGACATATTCTTTGAGAACCTGAAAGTTCGCCTTCAGATCCGCGTTTTGATCGTAAGCAACCACGCCAACCCCGATTACGTCGAACTCCAAGAGCCGAACCAATGTGTAATCGTCTTTTTCTATCCTTTCAAATTCAATTTCGGCTTGCTCAAAGGCTTGATCCTCAAAGTCGGCATCACTTCCTCTGCCCGGGATGAAGCCAACTTTTAGCTCCTGGGCAGTGAAAGCGGATTCTGCTCCGACAAACATGGTAATTGCAAGAGCTATCGCAATAATAGAGAATTGCTTATCGAAAATTTCGTGTCTTAACATCCTAATCTCTCCTTTCTTGTAACTGTTCACCTGAAGGGAAGAAAACCAAATAAATCAATTTCCTACACATAATAGTCCTCCTTCACCCCGCCCCTCTGTCCGCTCTTCTGAGGGGCTGGGTTCACCCCGTCCCGTCTTCGACGGGCGGGGTTCAAAAAGTTAAGCTAACAATAAGTATGTCTTGGCCACACGCCAAAACACCCGATGTTTTCAACAAGCATCAAAAACCCTCGTCATTACCAAATGGTATTTCCTTCACAGAATATACCATTAGCCGCGTTCCATAGCTTCGGCGACGTAGCACATCCTCAACATCATTATCATTGCGAGTCCGATTTTACTTTAGGAGGACTCGCAATATCAGATTCGTAGAGCCTGGTATCAACCAAGCTCCCATATCTTGCTTCGCAATCCGCAGTCCACCCCCCCTTCTTGCTTTCGCAAGAAAGCAGGGGGGCGGCAGAATTGCCGGATTGCGGCAGAAGCAATGGGGGCCGGCTAAATCCCAGCTTATGGCGCCGGAGGATACAGACGAATATCGTCAAAGTACATCGTACCTGAACCGCCAGCCTGCGGGGTTTTCTTATTGCCGAGACCAAGGGC
>JBAQFY010000029.1:0-2338 GCA_049287505.1 Sedimentisphaerales bacterium
GAATCCAGATATTTAGCCCCCAGTTTTACTGGGGGTTTTCTTTCTGATTTGTCACGTGCTTGCCCGAATTTGCTTGCCCCGCACCAATTTATGCATAAGCCTAATCTTTATTGGTGCGGGGTCATTCCGAACGCAGTCGAGGAATCTGTTTAAAATTGCTTGCCCCCGCAATCTCGACCTCGACTCCGAGCGCCGAGAGGGTATGGCAATCTCTTGAATTTTGTAGGGTGGGGCTTGCCCCACCAATTTTTCTAATTCACCAATTCACTAATTCTCTAATTCACTCTTCTATCAGCTCCCACCACAACCTCGGATAGTCCTGCCCTTCCAAAATCCGCCAGATATCTTCGGTGCCATTTCCTATCAAGTTGATATCAGACATTAGGAGTATTAGTCTATGATGCTATAGTTTGATGGTAGTCATTTCCCAGAACATCGCATGGAGGTTGTCGGCGTTAGCGAGGTAGTAATAATCCGGGTAGCTGTCTTTCATATAATATACAACCGGCGAACCGTCACTATCATAATCGGCTCCGTAGATCAGCAAAGCGTGAACTTGTATCGTTACAATAACAGGAAATCCTGCCTCCAGGGCCTGTTTTATCCGGCCTGGAAATTCGCTGCGGGGCATGTACCAGGACATATTCTCCCACCGAGAATCGGGGTCAGGGTGGTCATGGAAGCCGACTTTGGTTTCGGAAGGAGCGTAGCTTTGCCACACATCTCCTGCCAGAACAAGCCTGGCTAAATCGCCGGCCTCTGCTTCCACGGTGGCCGAGCCAGATCTGCCAACAACTTCGCTGGGAATGTGGGTCAGAGTAGGCGGTGCCGTATAGACAATGTCCATTCCTTCGTACATGGCAATAATTTTGTCCGTGAAACTTTCAGCGCTGTTGATCATTTCCCTGATGTTCGCCTGTCCGTACGGTTCGTTTATGTCGTAGTAATCATCGAAGGATACGATCCCGTTAGACTGGATCAGGCGGATTGCATCCAACACGACCCCAGCTTCGGAGAGGTACGTATTCACTCCCTTGATAGATCGGCGGTATCGGTCCTCCATCGTGTAATATTGCATAGCGCGGCGCGAAAGTTCAACATCCAGTCCTTCCGGATTCCTGACCAGGTAGATTGTTTCCAGAGCATTGAGTGTGGCATAGGCCCAGCAAAGAGAGGTGCTCCTCTGGTTGAATCCCCGACTGACCGGCAGTAATATGGTTTCCGTGACGGGTGGATTTTGGATTTTGTCAAGTGGCACATGCTGGAGATAGGATTCAGTTGCATTTAGAAAGCGGCGGATTTGCATGGCCTCCTGATAGGTACCATGAACAGCTTGAACCGTACTGATACTTACGAGGGACAGAATAATGTAGGTAAGTATCGTCTTGTTGATAGTGTTACTCTTGCTCATTTATTTCTCCCTTCAAAATTTGTGTTGTTCTTTTTCTTAGCCTGAAATCGTGAACGTACCTTTATTGCGAGCGAAGCTAAGCAATCTAAAACGTTACGAATAAGATTGCCGCGGCCTGCTTTACAAGCCTCGCGATGACACAAGATGTGATTTTTGTCACATAGGCGTCTCCTCCTTTCCTAATGCGGCGCGATAAAAAGGGCACCACTATATCGTGCTAACCCAAGGCCCGATAGAGCCCAACGAAAGACACGCAAGCTGCGCCCCTAAGCCCGCAGGTAAAGACGCCGACTCTTATGCGTTCTTTCGTTTGCAAAACTGGTGGTTTTTAGTTAAACTCTTGAAGTTCAGTGCTAAAAATTATTCACTTGTCAAAAGTCGAGAAAAACCGAGTGCTGTTGCCCTATAATAGTGTGAAACAAATGGCAAAAGCAAGAAAAAAACTAATTTCATCCCTCGTCTTTCGTCCCTCATTCACTCATGCACGCATCTACTCATACACCAAAAGTCCCCTCTTCACGCTTCACACTTCACTCTAAACAGAGCCCTCTAATGGTCATTCTCTTTGATTTAACTTGATTTTTAATGATAAATATGGTATAATACGCCTATGTTAGTCAGCAGGCAAACATAACCCGCCGACAGGCGGTAGATATAGCGGAGAACCGCACGTTTTCGTATCAGCAGATACACGTCAAAAAGCATTATCTATCAAGCCAGACAAGGTTTTGAACATTTACATTTGTATAATTTGAATTTGTTTAGGATTTTGTGCTTAGGATTTCGGATTTCAGACTACCAGATAACTCCTTATGAAACATAATCTTATAATCAATCATCTGTATTCTCCCCTCTGTCATCTGCTGTCTGTTGTCTGTCGTCTGTTGTCTATCATCGGCCCTCTACATCTGTCGAGAACCCTCTACA
>JBAQFY010000030.1:0-7835 GCA_049287505.1 Sedimentisphaerales bacterium
CCTAATGAGTTCAAAACTGCTATTATAAAGTTTTTAGACAATCGTTTCCCTGTCATTCCCGCGAGAGCGGGAATCCAGGAATGAAACAGTCTGGAGTGAAGCTTCAATCAAAGTTATTGTAGAAAAACTTATTCAGGGTACCTAACGACTACCATGAAGCCGGCAAGATACGCGGCCCGTGGAATCTTTGAATAAAGTGTTCACATTAACGTCGAAGGAGAATAGATTATGAAATATGCAGCGGTATTTGGAGCACTGGTCATTTTTATGGCTGGCTGCAGTCTGAACCAGACAGCTTCAGTCGAGGGTCAAAGCGAAGGGACAAGTAAAAAGGTGCTGATAGTAACCGGCATCGACCACCCTGCTCATGAATGGAAAAAGACAGCTCCGGCGCTGGCTGAAGTCCTGGGCCAGGATACTCGAATGGAGGTGGATGTGGTTGAGCAGCCGGATTTCCTGGGGACGGATAATGTGCACGACTACGACGTGGTTGTGGTGCACTTTATGAGCTGGGAGAAACCCACGCCTAGCCAAAAGGCTCGCGCGAACCTCAAAAAATTCGTTAGTGATGGCAAAGGTTTGTTTGTTCTGCATTTCGGCTGTGGCGCATTTCGGGACTGGCCGGAATATCGCAATCTCGTCGGACGTATCTGGGACCCGAACCTCAGGGCACACGACCCCAGAGGACCTTTCCGAGTGGACATTGTTAATAAGGAACATCCCATTACGCGAGGGATGGCCTCTTTCCAGACAGAGGATGAGCTATACACGTGCCTTGCGGGCGAGAGGCCGATTGACCTGCTTGCGACCGCCCGTTCCAAGGTCGATGGCAAAGACTATCCGATGGCATTTGTGCTTAAATACGGTAAAGGCCGGGTGTTTCATTGCGCTTTGGGCCACGATGTGAAAGCTATAGAGAATCCGCCTGCTGCCGAGCTTTTGCGGCGAGGTTGCGCCTGGACAGCCGGTCTGACGCCGGTCTCCACAGCTGCGAACTAATCGATTACTAAAAGATTCAGATTGGCGAGTAGTTAATTAGTATCTGTTGCGGAAAGCGAAAACCGGCGATGTCACCTCTGCCCCTGCTTCCGCAGTGGTAAACTTGTCCCCGCAAAAGCGGGGAGCAGGGGTCCAGAGCGAAAAAGCTGGATTCCCGCTTCCGCGGGAATGACAAATACTGTTTCCGCAACAGGAACTAATTAGCCAATTAGCCATCTGCAGAGACAATAGAATTATTAACCATAGTAAGTTGAAGGAGAAACTGTAATGAAAGTCGGATTTAATATGTTATTGTGGACTACACATGTTACCGAAGAGGAATTTTCCCTGTTGGAAACGCTCAAGAAGGTCGGTTATAACGGCGTCGAGATTCCTCTTTTCGAGGGCAAAGTCGCACACTTTGAAAAGGTCGGTAAAGCGATTAAGGATAATGGACTGACCTGCACATCTGTAATGGTCATCCCGGACGAGGAGCACAATCCGGTTAGTGCCGACGCCGGCCACCGTAAGGGAGCGGCTGAACACCTCAAGTGGGCGATTGACTGCTCGGCGGCGTTGGGCTCGGAGGTTTTATGTGGGCCTTTCTATCAGCCGTTGGGTGTCTTTACAGGCCGGCCCCCAACCGAAAAGGAAAAGCAGCGGGCCGCCAAGGTGCACCGCAAGGCAGCCGAGCTTGCCGCCAAAGCAAATCTTGCTCTGGCTGTGGAATACCTCAACCGCTTCGAGTGCTATTTTCTCAACACAATGGCTGACGCGGCGGATTATGTCCGGCTTGTTGACCATCCCAACTTCGGCATACTTTATGATACTTTCCACGCCAACGTCGAAGAGAAGGACCCTGTCGGCTGTATTAGTCCGTACGTCGATATGATTAAGCATGTGCACATCAGCGAAAACGACCGCGGCACACCGGGCAAAGGACACATTGACTGGCCCGGCACGTTCAAGGCACTGCGTTCAGGCGGTTATAATGGATGGCTGGTAATTGAGGCGTTCGGTAGGGCTCTGCCGGACCTCGCTGCCGCTACGCGTGTCTGGCGGGATTTCTTCCCAAGCAGCGAGGAGGTCTATACCGATGGTCTGAAGTTTGTTAAAAAACAATGGCGAGCCGCCAGCTAAACAAAACAGTAAAACAAAGGAAAATTCGAAACAAGATGGTTAATTGGTGAGTAGTTAATTGGTTAACTGGTGGGCTGAATATTCACCACTCACTACTCACCACTCACCTTAATCGTGCTTCGAGCTTCCACGAAAGGAGAAATTGTTATGCGTACGATTTACCTGTACGGGCAACGCCTTGTGGTTGCCTTGAGGGCAGGCACGCCCGTCGTGGCTTGGCCACGCCGAGACAGGCAGGCCTGCCCCTACCTCGTTTGGATTATGATGTTAGGCATTCTTGGGCTTATTGCGAACGGGGCTATCGCTGAAGAGGCCGGTTTTAAGCCAATCTTCGACGGCAAAACACTCGACGGCTGGAAAGCACCGGATATGAGCTACTGGTCGGTCCAGGACGGTGCAATCACCGCCCGCTCGACACAGCAGAATCCGGTGAAACAGAATCAATTTTTGGTTTGGCAATTTGGCGAGCTGGACGACTTCGAGCTGAAGCTGAAGTATCGTATCAGCGGAACACCGGCGGCCAACTCCGGCATTCAGATTCGCAGCCGGGTCGCAGAGGACGGCCACGCCGCCGGCTACCAGGCTGATATCGACCTGGCCGGTCAATATGCCGGCGCTCTTTACGACGAGCAAGGCCGGGGAATGCTTGCCGAGCGGGGGCAAAAAACCATCATCGGCTCCGACGGCAGCAAAACAAGCACATCACTCGGAGATTCGGACAGCTTGTTTGCCAACGTTAAAAAGGACGACTGGAACGACTATCACATCATTGCCCGCGATGCTCATATCATTCTCAAGCTCAATGGTAAAGTTACTGCTGAGGTAATTGATAACGACCGCAATCAGCGAGAGCTTTCAGGTGTGCTGGCGTTACAGTTGCACGCGGGGCCGCCGATGATTGTGCAATTTAAGGACATTCACCTTCAACGGTTGAAATTGCAGGAGAGGAAAAAGATAGTTTTGGTAGCCGGCCCGCGCAGCCACGGTTACGGCGCCCACGAGCACAACGCCGGCTGCCTGCTGCTGGCAAAACTCTTGAATGAGAATATGCCCGAGGTTTATGCTGCGACGTACATTAACGGCTGGCCCAAAGACCCGACCGCCTTCGACAATGCCGATGCGATTGCAATTTACTGTGACGGTGGCGAAGGACACGTCGTTATGCGGCACCTTGAAAAGATGGACGAGTTAGCCAAAGAGGGTGTCGGTATAGCCTGTCTCCACTATGCGGTCGAGGTGCCCAAGGGCAAGCCCGGTGATTATATGCTTAGCTGGACCGGCGGATACTACGAGACATTCTGGTCGGTCAATCCACACTGGAAGGCCGAATTTAAGACACTGCCGAAGCACCCTATCACCCGCGGCGTCCGGCCTTTTGCGATAGATGATGAGTGGTACTACCACATGCGGTTCGTGGAGAATATGCAGAACGTAACGCCGATACTCACCGCTGTCCCCCCTGACAGCACGCGAAAAGGAAAGGATGATGCCCACGGCGGTAACCCGCACGTCCGTGCGCGGATGGGTATGCCGGAGCATGTGGCGTGGGCGTATGAAAGGCCCCCGCGTCTTCTTGTCGAAGACAAGAGCGGGGGCGGGCGCGGCTTCGGCTTCACCGGCGGACACTGGCATTACAATTGGGCGCACGACGATTTTCGCAAAGTTGTGCTAAACGCATTGGTCTGGATTGCCGGGGCCGAGGTGCCGCCCGATGGTGTGCCGTCAAAGACCCCAACCATTGAAGAGCTTGAAGAAAACCAGGACTATCCGAAGTCAAAGAGCTGGAATCGGGAAAAAATCCGGGAGATGATTGAGCAATGGAACCGGCCGTAACAGGAAAACCCATTTTGCAAATATCGGTACCGACACACTGCTGGGCCATCCTCAAAACAAGGCCGAAAAAATAGTAGCTTAGTCTCCTCGTTGTGTGTCTTTGGGTTTTACTTTTATCGTAAACTCACCAACTTTAACAGTACCAACGTTTCCTTCGGACTTCCATATTTCAACATCCCAGGCCTCGAGATAAAGTTTCAATTCTTCCCAGCCACCGGTGCTGCCCTGGATTGTATTAACACCATTCTCCCAGTAAAGATTCATTTCTTTCAGCATATCCACATCGCCGTCACTCTTGTTTAACGAGGCACTTAATATTGCCGGATAGTTGGCTCTTACCTTGATTGTCACGCAGCCTTCGTAGCACGGGAAGCCGTGCCCAGATGGACATTTTACCTGTTCTAACTCGAGCTGAATCTTGCCGGCGTCACACAACTGTACGTAATGACCCACTTCCATAAACACAGGAAACGTGCCGATTTCAACCGCCTCGTACTTTACCTCCTTGGTCTTCTTCTCTGGTCCTGTGCTTGCATAGACAACCCCAAGCACAGCCAGACCGATTAACATTACCCTGTAAGCATTTTTCATCACTCTACCCTTTCAAACATACGGAACATTTAATACAGAACGCTACTCACTTATCTACACCCCGCAACATTCCCAGAAATGCAAAACCGAAAAAAACAATGTCCAAAACGTCTAATCCGGTCTCCTGAAAAGATTTTTCGCATTACTGCCAACAGCATAATACTTACCTATTTTAACACATAGTCAATCAAATTCAATCAAAAATGCTGATAGGTTAAAAAAAAAACAAAAAATGAAAAAATTTTAAGTATTGACGAAAACAGTAGATATGCCTTTAATTATTTCGCTTAAAGGAGAACATTATGAGAAAGCTATTATTAATCTTGATGATGGTCGTTGCAGGGTTTAATTTGTATCCCAGCGGTGAGTCATTTGCCGAGGAAAAGGTAATAGTTGTTCGGTCAGAGGCTGAAACGGCTGATTACAAGCCCCAGCGACTCCCGTCGCTCGCACCTGCGGTTACGCGAGTGCAGGCGCAAGGCGGGGCTGCGGGTGAAAACTGGCCGATTCTAAAAGAGTATGACCTGAATCATCTTGGCCGAATTGCCCTTCCCTTGGGCGGGATTGGTACGGGAACGGTTTCTTTGGGCGGGCGGGGTGACCTGCGCGACTGGGAGATAATGAACAGCGCAGCCAAAGGATTTGTGCCGCTAATGGGACATTCAGGCCCATTCTTTGCACTTTTTACTAAAACAGTCGATGGACAAACTGTAATTAGGGCAATTGAGGGGCCGATTGAGCTGTCGGGTTACGAAGAAAGCCACGGCAGTACGGTGCCCAACCACGGCCTGCCGCGTTTCCGCGAGTGTTCATTCGCTGCCGCCTATCCTTTTGGACAGGTGATGCTCTCTGACCAGGACATGCCGGTGGACGTTCGCATTAAGGCTTTTAATCCGTTGATACCCGGCGACGCCGAGGCCAGCGGCATACCCATAGCTGTTCTGCGATATGTGCTTCACAATAAAACTAACAAGTCGCTGACCGCCTCTGTCTGCGGAAGTATGCCCAACTTCATCGGTATAGACGGTTCGGGCAGTACCAAGGATTGGAAAGGGGACCTTGTCGCAGTCGGCGGCAGGGCCAATCGTAACCGCTTCCGAAAAGGCCAAAATGTGCAGGGTATCTTTATGGATTCCGAGGGGGTGGCCACGAGAGCGGAGCAGTGGGGCACGATAGCACTGACCACCCCCCGCCGTTTTGCTTCGCAAAGCGAAGAAGCGGGGGCCCAGGCCGGCGTTAGCTACCGCACGGCCTGGCTTCGACAGGCCTGGGGCACTTCCGTGCTCGATTTCTGGGACGACCTCAGCGATGACGGAAAGCTCCGGGAGCGTGAAGCCACAGGTGAAGATACGCCAATGGCTTCGCTTGCCGTTGAAGTTGAGCTGCCGCCACGAGGGACGGAAGAGGTAACGTTTTTACTCACCTGGCACTTTCCTAACCGCCAGAGCTGGACGCCGAAAGGAAACGAGAAGGACCGTATCGGTAACTACTATACCACACAATACAGCGATGCCTGGGACGTAGCCGAGAAGATTGAACCGCAGCTTGCGAAGCTGGAGGAGGCAACAGTCAGTTTTGTACGTTCCTTCCTGCAGAGCGATTTGCCTGAGGTAGTAAAAGAGGCGGCTCTTTTCAATATCAGCACGCTGCGAACCCAAACCTGCTTTCGCACGGAGGACGGCCGATTCTACGGGTGGGAAGGTTGCAGCAACAGAAGGGGCTGCTGTCACGGCTCGTGCACCCACGTCTGGAACTACGAGCAGGCTACGGCTTTTCTCTTTGGAAACCTGGCCTGCTCGATGCGCGAGGTCGAGTTCGCCCACGCTACGGATGAGAATGGCCTGATGAGCTTTCGAGTCAGTCTGCCGCTTGAGCGTGCTCAGGATTTTGGCAAGGCCGCAGCCGATGGCCAGATGGGGTGCATTATGAAGATGTACCGCGACTGGCAGCTCTCCGGCGATGACCAAATGCTAAAGAACCTTTGGCCGCACGTAAAAAGGGCGATTGAATTCTGCTGGATTGAGGGCGGCTGGGACGCCGACCGTGACGGTGTGATGGAAGGCTGTCAGCACAACACGATGGATGTGGAGTACTATGGCCCCAATCCGCAGATGGGCGTGTGGTATTTGGGTGCGCTGAGAGCTGCCGAGGAGATGGCCCGCTATCTCGGCGAAGATGATTTCGCTGCTACTTGCCGTGGTCTCTTCGTGCGGGGCAGTGGGTGGATAGATGACAATCTTTTCAATGGCCGGTACTACGAGCACCAGATTCGCCCGCCGAAGGATAAATCTCAGATAGCACCGAGCTTACTCGTGGGAATGGGAGCAAAAGACCCAGCTAACCCTGATTACCAGCTCGGCTCGGGCTGCCTGGTTGACCAGCTTGTAGGCCAGTATATGGCTCACGTGTGCGACCTTGGGTACCTGCTCAAGCCGGCTAATGTCCACGAGACGCTGCTGAGCATTATGAAGTTCAATCTCAGGAATGGCATGTACAAGCATTTCAATTGTATGAGGAGCTTTGCCTTGGGCGATGAGTCGGCATTGCTGATGGCCAGCTATCCGAAGAATCGGCCGGAGAATCCTTTTTCATACTTCACCGAGGTGATGACGGGCTTCGAGTACACCGCTGCCGTGGGTATGTTGTACGAGGGCCAGAAGGACAACGCCCTTAAGTGCATCAGTAACATCCGCGACAGGTACGATGGGCGCAAACGAAGTCCATTCGACGAGGCTGAGTGCGGCCACCATTATGCACGCGCTATGGCAAGCTGGGCGGCCGTGCTCGCAATGACCGGATTTGGTTATTCCGGCGTAGAAAAATCGATGACTTTTGCTGCCCGGGATGGCAGCTTTTTCTGGTCAAATGGTTATGCCTGGGGAACCTGTTCTCTTAAAAAGACGAATCCCGCCTCTCCGAGGGGCGGGACGAATAAAAATATTCAAGTTGAGTTGTCGGTTTTACATGGCCAATTGCCTCTCTCGAAGTTTATCCTTCGCAAATTCGGTGAACCCCGCCCGTCGAAGACGGGACGGGGTGAAAGACAATTTGAAAAAACCTTGCTAATCAAAGCCGGAGAAAAGGCCAGATTTAGCGTCAGCGACTGATTGATGTCCCCGCGCATTTACCCGTCATCTGCGGACTTCTGAGGCTGTGGATTACTTTTAAGCAGGCTTATGACCGGCTGAAAGCCAAAAGAGACTATTGATTCAAGGTTGCTATTATACTGATTGTGTTAAAAATTGAGTGGATAAAAATAGGCTGAAATAAAGAGCCGCTCTTCTCATAGGCAT
>JBAQFY010000031.1:0-18260 GCA_049287505.1 Sedimentisphaerales bacterium
GGCTTATAGGAAGTCTTTGGAGGAACCGTAAAGCTCCATACAAAACCTTTGTGTTTTGTAGTACCATTTGCCTCAATTTCATCGACACGCCAGAAGTAAGTAGTGCCTGGAACAAGCCCATCCGGAAAAGGCATGCCGGGAAAGCCAATGACAAAAAACGCACCAGGCTGATTACCCAGGAACGCGCTCTCGGCACTGGCTTCTATATCTGCAAGATTGTCGCTGAAATATACATCGTGCGTGGCTGCAGTCTCCCCCGGCGTCCATGAAAGACTCGCCCAGGTGTCCTCATACATAGCATTATCAGCAGGGTCGGGTACTATAGCGCGTTTACTCGAAAATTCTATATGCAGCAACGCCCCGGTAGCTCCTGTCCCGGACACGGCAACTCTGTTCCCTTTAGACGGATTGTCGGGGTTGTCGCTAATTATTATTGCCAGAGCATTACCACCGGCCCAGCCTTCCTGGCTAATTATCTCCTTGATGACAGCGGAGATATCCGAGGTCTGGTGTTTTACACCTGTTGCAGGCCAGGCCTCTGGTTGCCAATCTACCTGCGCCGTCGTTCTGGTCCTGTCGGTAATATTATTATCGGTGGCGGCAAACGCAGGAGCATCGGCAACCAGCTCACCTTCGATAATAAGATTAACGACTTCAGGGCCTGTAGTCTCATCCACAGTGAACACAATATACGCTTCAATGATATTGGCACCCTTGGGGACTTTGACATTCAGAAAGCGCAGACCTATTACCTGCAAACCGCCATCATTTGGAAACTCCAGGTCGCTGCTGTCCATATACATACCTCTATCCAGCTGGTCTTCAACAGAATCGTTGCCGTTAGTAATTCCAATCTCTACGACCGTGCCGCCAAACGCGACATTTGTACCGGCCAGAGCCAGTACCAGAACAAAAAGAATCATTTTCCTGTACATAATTAGTCCTCCTTAAAAGAGCTAAAATAATTAGGAATTACGCTTTTGCCACACACCAAAACACTCGATGTTTTTGATAAACATCGAAAATTAAAAATTCATTCTTTGCTTCTGCTGCGTCGTTTTGCGAAGCAAACGGCGGGAGCTACGAGGAAAGAATCGCAAATCATAAATTGTTTATATCTGCCCAGGATAACTTTTTACGACTTGCCACTACCTCCTTCCTTCAAAAGCCTGATATTAGCGGTTAATTCAATTGTAAAAATCTTAATGGCCAGGCACAAAGTTTCCATTAAAACTTTGTAACTTGCGCATTATACTTCCATCTAAGCTAATTTGCTGTAACATTACCTGAAATTTACTCGATGGAAGATTAAAATCCACAGAATCAATCAATTTTATTTATACCAAATTAGCTGCCTTCCCGTCAAGGATAAAACTGACTTTTAGAAGCGTTTTTTGCTCCTATTTTTGAGAATTATTTTATGGCCTTTATAAAAAAGAGTTGGGATACAGACCGCCGCGCTCTCGGAATTATGTAGAATTTGACCATCTAACGTAAACCGTTTAGAATATCCGATTATGAAACTTTCACCAGGTCTGCCCGACCGATTGAGTTGTCGTTACAACTGTTCGTGCAAGGAGAATGGTATGAATAGAGCCAATCAGACAAGACGTGATTTTCTAAAATTCTTAGGGCTGGGGATTGCATCGGTGGCTTTGCCTGGATGCTCAAAAGCCATAGCTCAGAAAGCCGCTCGTCGCTCTGCCAAAAAGCCGAATATTGTCCTTATCATGGCTGATGATTTGGGATATTCCGACATCGGATGTTTCGGCGGAGAAATTAAAACGCCGAATCTCGATGGATTAGCGGCCGGCGGGATGCGGTTTACGCAGTTTTATAACTGCGCCAAGTGCAGCCCGACACGCGCGTCCCTTCTGACCGGCCAATATGAGCATGCCGTAGGCGTAAAAGACCTCGAGCATGGAGCTACATTCGCCGAGATTTTACGCACCGTCGATTACAGAACAATTATCTCCGGTAAATGGCATCAAAGACCACTGCCTACAACCCGTGGATTTGACCGGTATTACGGCCTGGCAGACGGATGCTGCAATTACTGGAACCCCGGAACCAGAGCCAGACCCGGAGAAGGAGAACCTGGTCGAAAAAGGCCGGCACCGCGTCGATGGGCCATCGAGGGCAAAGAGATTATGGGATACGTCCCTGAAGACAAGAATTTTTACACCACTGACGCCTTTACGGATTATGCGATTGAAAGACTGGAAGAATACAAAAATCAGGGCAGGCCGTTTCTGCTTTATCTGCCTTATACCGCCCCGCATTATCCGCTGCACGCCTGGCCGGATGATATTGCCAAGTACCGCGGGAAATACAAAATCGGCTGGGACAAGCTTCGCCGGCTGCGCTACCGGCGCCAGATAAAAATGGGCATGCTCAACCCGAAATATAAGCTCTCTCCACGCGATGAGCTTGTCCCGAGCTGGGAGTCGCTTAGCGACGCGGAAAAGGACCAGGCCGATTTGAAAATGGCGGTCTATGCCGCGATGGTGGACCGAATGGACCAGGGAATAGGCAGAGTCTTCGCCAAAATAAAAGAGCTTGGCAAATGGGAAAGTACGCTTATATTGTTCCTTTCCGATAACGGCGGCTGCCCCGAAACCCCTGATACAACCACCGACATTCCGCCCGGACCTGTTGAGGGCTATCGCGCGCTCGGCCCCCCTTGGGCTAATGCCGGCAACACACCATACAGGAAATACAAGTCCACCGACTATGAGGGAGGTGCATGTACTCCTTTCATAGCTTCCTGGCCCGGCGTTATCAAACCGGGTACCATAACCGACCAGGTGGGACACATTATTGACGTCCTTCCAACATTCATAGATATAAGCGGCGCTGTCTATCCAGAGCAAATCAATCGCAGTCCACAGGATGCCTTTCGGCAAAAACTCAAGCCCATCGCAGGCAAATCGCTGCTGCCAATTTTCAGGGGAGAACAAAGACAGGGACACGATGTGCTGTACTGGCAGTTCGGTAAGGCCAAAGCCGTTCGGACAGGCAAATGGAAACTTGTCAGGTATGGTGAAGCTGACTGGGAACTTTATGACCTTGAGAAAGACAGAACAGAATTGTATAATCTTGCCGGGCAATATCCACACAAGGTCAAGGAAATGGCTGCTATGTGGGAAGACTGGTGGATAAAGTGCAGGAGTAAAGGATAAATAGAGCAGATAGAAAAAGGTTAACCAATTGGGAAAGGACAAATTATGGAGCTTACAGAAAAATTAGTGGGACAGTCTTGTGGACAAATGAAAAAAAGCGGCGTTTTGCTGATTTGCATCTTTTTATCGCTTGCTTTTTTGCCGACCGGTCTTTATGGGCAGAAATCGGAATTTAACGGCTTGGATATGAATATGGGGAATTTACCTCGTTTGTCTTATGCCAAGACCCGTTCTATCAGCCCTGAGAGTTTCACGGGTGAAAAGGGCAGGGCAGGCATGGCAGCAGAAGGAACAGGGGCCAAGGCGGCTCGTGAGCTGGGGCAAGGCTGGAAAGTCTCTCCTTCCGTCAGCATTGAAGCCGGCCAAACCTTTGTGCTGGCCGACATCCAGGCTTCCGGGGCCGTCCAGCACATCTGGATGACTCCGACCGGAGACAATCGCCTGAGTATTCTAAGAATGTACTGGGACGGCGAAAAGAACCCCTCCGTCGAATCCCCGGTGGGTGATTTCTTTGCCTGTGGTCTCGGGCAATATACCCAGCTAACTTCATTGGCAGTTTGTGTGAATCCTAAAAGCGGCTTCAACTGTTATTGGCTGATGCCGTTTCAAAAAGGCTGCAAAATTACAATGACTAATATTGATGACAAATCGATGGTGCTGTACTACCAGGTCGATTACACGTTGACCGCTGTTCCGGAGGATATGGCTTACTTTCATGCCCAATTTCGCCGCGTGAATCCGCTTCCCTATAAAGAGGTTTATACCATTCTTGATGGCGTGCGCGGGCAGGGACACTATGTCGGAACTTATATGACGTGGGGCTCAAACAGTCCGGGCTGGTGGGGTGAAGGCGAGATTAAGTTCTATATGGATGGTGACGAGGAATTCCCGACGATTTGCGGTACGGGTACGGAAGATTATTTCTGCGGCTCTTATGGTTTTGACAAACCACAGGGTAGAGGGTATCAGGAGTTCAACGCCCCTTACACAGGGATGCCGCAGGTGATAGAGTCCGAAACACAGCCGCGTTTTAGTCTGTACCGTTGGCACATTATGGACCCAATCAGGTTCGCAAAAGACCTCAAAGTAACGATGCAGGCACTGGGATGGCAAAGCGGCGGAAGATATCTGCCTCTGCAAGACGACCTTTCTTCGGTTGCGTTCTGGTATCAAACCGAGCCGCACGCGCCTTTTCCGAAATTGCCGGACAAGAATTCACTGAAAATCAAGTAGCGGCTCTGAAAGAAAAAAGCTACTCCCCATTTTTTTAAAATGTGATGACAGCCGGGAGGTTTTTTCTTGGGAGTTTCTAATTAGTTCCCGTTGCAGAAGCAGTAAGCCTTTTAGGAGCGTATGTATCCGTATGTGGGAGAAACCATCCCCGAAGCCTTCGGCTTTGAGGCTGCCACCCAATAAAATTATTAAAGTATGTGTGGCAGCCTCAAGCGCGGGACTCCAGCAAAGCGGAGTCCAAGCTTGGGGATGGCCATTTAAGCCATACATGGCTAAACAAGTACCCTGCTTTCGCAGGGGTGACATCGTCGATTTTTATTTTCCGCAACAAATACTAATTTCATATAGAGGATTACTAACGAGCAATGGACGAAATTCGTTTATCCGAATACGGCGATGCCTCTGTCGTTCCCGCCCCGGTTGGCAGGATGATGGCTTCTTTCGCAGCGGATTTCCGGGACGGCGTGGATATCAACCTCGGAGTAGGCTACGTCAATGAAAAAACCATCCCGCGAACCCTAATCGAGCAATCGCTGCACGAAGTAATAGCCAATCCACAAAGACATCGCGCAGCGTTAAATTATGGCGGGCCGAAAGGTTCGCACAACCTCATCACGTCTATAAAGGAGTTCCTAACCAAATACAAGATTGGTAACCTGACCGAGGAAATTCTGAATCGTAATGAAATCATTATCGGCCCCAGCGGCGCAACGAGCCTGCTGGAGGCGATAGCACATATCTTGGGACCCCGCAAGGCGGGAACCCTGCCTAGGGGCCTTGTTATTATGTCCGACCCTATATACTACATCTACAGCAACTTCCTTGAACGAATGGGCTTTGAAATTGTGGCTGTCCCTGAAGGCCCGGAAGGTATTAACATCGAGCTGCTAAAGAGGAAATTAGACCAGCTTGGCGATAATAAAAAAGATATAAGTTTTTTATACATCGTTACCGTCGGCAATCCGACCTGCACGATTCTCTCCTCATCCTGCCAGCGGCAGCTAATTGATGTCACCAACCGCCTATCGAGAGATTTAGGACGCAAGGTGCCCTTGTTTCTGGATAAGGCCTACGAAAACCTTATCCACGCCCCTGATTTACCGGAACGCCGGTCTGCTCTTCTGTATGACGAATTGGGCCTGGTTTATGAGATATACACTCTTTCCAAGATTCTGGCCCCGGCCTTGCGGATTGGGTATATGCTCGGACCCGCCTGCTCTTTTACAAAAGCTATGATTCAGAGAACCAGTGATGTTGGGTTCAGTGCACCGCTGATTTGCCAGGAGATTGCCAGCCATATCCTCGACCATCACGTTGCCGACCAGATTGAAAACGTAAAACAAGGCTATCACGAAAAAGCGATACAGACTAAAAAGTGGATAGATGAGTTTTTGGGCGGTTCTATAATTGAATGTCGTGGCGGACAGGCAGGCTTCTACTATTATTTGACATTTGATGACATTGAGACTGATGAGGATTCTCCCTTTTTTAAATATCTCACCCGAACTACCGGCCTGGTTGATATCGACGGCCCGGCGGAAAATAAGAAGCCTCGCGTCCTTTACATTCCAGGCCAATATTGCGTGCACAAACGCGGAAGCTTAACCGAAATTGGCAAAAGACAATTACGCCTGTCTTACGGCTTTGAAGAGTTAAACAATACCCATAAAGCCATTCAATTTATGAAAGAGGCCGTTATATATTCCCACAGTTTATAATACGGTATCGTTCAACCGGAGTGAATGATAATATACATCCGAAATATTTGCGTATTTACGATATTTCTATTTTTCTTCCTGTTTGCACCTGCAATCTATCGTTAGCACTTCCATTCTTCAAGCTTATCTCTAACGTATTACATGAGCCTTCTATCAGGAATAATTCGTTGTCCTCTGCTGCATCATAATTGGGATAAAAGCTCATTTGGTAACTTTTGTCTTCTACTTTAACGGAATATGTAGTTTTGTCTTCTTTCTGCAGATTAGTGATAATATTTCCGAATCTATCGATTCTCACGACCGTTCCTTCTCTTCGTTTGTGGTGAATTTCCAGTCTTTCCATTTCTTCTGTTTTTGGACCTAACGAATCAAAATGACCCAAATCAATATTTGCGGCTGCCTTTGCAAATACGTCTCGACCGTGAAATGTGTTGCTCGCATCCTTGGGAATTGGAATCTCTCTTATGGCGATTATTTTTTGTTCTTTCAGTGTTTCCCAGAGCAGGCCGTTATCAGGGGCGACAAAGTAGTAGCTGTTTGTTTTCACGGCTAATGCTTTTCTTTCTGTGCCCACTCCGGGGTCAACTACGCAGCAGAATGTTGCTCCTTCCGAAAAGTATTTGTAATTATTTTTAAGGACCCACGAAGCTTCGATTGTCTTTTGAGGCGAGATGTCATGGCACAAATCAACTATTTTTGCATCATTGTTAATGCGGCAAATCACACCTTTCATTACGCCCACATATTCACTTTGGCCGAAGTCTGTTAGCAGGATTATCATAATTAGCTCCATATAGTATTTTTTTATCATCTTTTGATATATACCTGAATTTTAATGGTATAGACACTTTGAGGAAAGACGTTTTTTACAGGCACAGTTAAGTCAATTTTCTGTGAATGCCCATTGATGATTCGCCTTTGTTAAGCTAATCGCCAATGGAGGCCTTTGGAGACCGGAGAAACCGAATCAGAAGCAAGAAAAACCTTGTTTTTTTTCGAGTCCTTTCGTAATCTCTGCAGAGTTCATAATCAGTATGAAGAAAGGAAAATTGCTATGCCGGCGAACATAACACACATGCTCATCGCCCACAAGGCGCTCCAGAGTCTGAAAATAAAAGGGGTTGATGAATTTGCGGAATTTGCAGGAGTGCTTGATGACACCTCCAGGGGAAAAAACTATAAGGCTTACGTGAATCTCGGCAGTCTGGGACCAGACCTGTATTACTATGCCAAATTATCCGGCTCCGTCAAAGACATGCTTAAAGAAGGTTTTGTGCAGGCCAAGGGAGTAACACCGTGGTCGTACCATTTACACTCATACAAGCCTAACGAGTTTCCATTGAAGCTGGTTAAGATTATTTTTAGCGATGTGATAAGAGAAAAGGGCGAAGTCAAGCTCTATGAGGATGATATTAGAAAGCTTGCCTATATCGCGGGGCACCTGACGCATATCGCCGCCGACCAGATTATCCATCCCATAGTAAACAGCGTTGCCGGTCCTTACTACCGCGAAGGGAAAAATCGCAAAAAACACCGCGAGTGTGAGGTCTTTCAGGACTACTTTCTTTACGAGGAGGTCTATCGTCTCGAGGACAAGAGCGGGGCAAAATACGACTTCTTTAAACAAAATTTTAACAGGTGGGCGGATTGTGTGAGCCGGGCTACCACCAGAAACACCGAGGAATGGTTCCGTTATTTTCTGCAGCGAGGTTTTGTAGAAACCTACGGTACCTGTCCTTCGGAAGAAGATATTGAAAATTCTGTTGATAATCTGTTGCTGACGCTGCGTGTCTGCCAAAGATTTGGGCCTTATAAGAAAGCAGACAAAGAATATCAACAAAACAAGGATGGCTCTGCGATGTGTCAGGAGTATATAAAAGATGTAAACTATATTAAGTACTACCGATTGGCGGTAGAGTTGGCCGTGATTTACCTCATTGCGCTGTATGAGGTCTTTTTTGTGCTCAAAGAAGGAAAAGACTTTACCGACAAGCATGAAAAACGGTTTCTTAAAATAGTCAGCGATGCGGATCTATCTTGCCCGCTGAAGCAGAAAATATTCGAGAAGGCAAGTGCTGCCCTGAGGAATAAAAGGAGCATGGAAACAGCTATCAAAACGCATACCTCCGGCCTATTAGCGAAAACAAAATTCCTCACTACGAACCGTATCTTCAAAACCGAAAATGACAGAGATATCGTTCAAGTATAGTGAGAGCATTTATATAGATAGCTGGAAAGATGCGGCTTTGTGAGATATAATTTATTGATGGAACTATCAATTGTTATACCGGCATGCGAGGAGAGTAAAAAGATCGCCCGCGACGTCGAAGCGGCGGCGGCGTTCCTGGAGAAGAATCATTTCACAGGCCGGATTATCGTAGTCGATGACGGCAGCAAAGATAATACGGCCGAAGTCGCGAAAAATGCTGTTACCAGTCCGGCACCCGGAATAGAGATTGAAGTTGACCGTTATAATCATCATCGGGGTAAAGGTTACGCCGTCCGCAGAGGCATCAAGCAAACCAGCGGCGAATACGTGATGTTTGCCGACAGCGGCTGTTGCGTACCTTACGAAGATACCCTGCGAGGGCTGGAATTAATAAAAAGCGGAGCGTGCGATATCGCGCACGGCTCAAGAAAAATGCGGGGATGCCATATAGAAAGGAGGCAGAGTTTATACCGCCGTATGTGCTCTAAGATATTCCACTGGTTTGTAATTCACGATATAAAAATCCCCGCCGAGTTCACCGATACACAGTGCGGTTTTAAAATATACCGGGGCGACATCGCACGGCACTTGTACGGCCAGTGCATTACCGATGGTTTTACGTTCGATATAGAAATCATAATGCGGGCCCAAAAAGAAGGTTATCGTATAAAAGAATTTCCCATCGACTGGACCTGCGACCCTGACAGTCGGCTCTCGCCGACCCGCAGCTCCTGGAGTGTCCTCTCTGAACTGCTAAAAATCAGACGGGTTATGGCTAAAAAGTGAACTAATTCCAATTCTATTTATTAATTGCCGATAACTCCAAACTGTCATTCCCGCGAAAGCGGGAATCCGGTTCGTTATGTTCATATTATATGACCTGCTTTCGGAAACTTTTAACTTAAATTGGTATAAAGTGCCTAAAGTTTTGAGTGCCTAAGGTGAAAAAAGGGATAACTTTAGCTCACTTTAGTCACTTTCTAATTTTGGACCGAAGTGCAAAATCTTGTCTTTTTGCGCATCTTTACCCTCGCCTTCCGGCATAATCATGGCAGATACCTCAGGGTGACGCGAGCAATATTGCCTGATTTCATCGGGGCTCATAACCATAAAGGCGGTTGAGAGGGCGTCGGCGGTTGCAGCATCAGAGGCTGATGCCCAGGCGGCAAGTTTGCCTTTAACGGGCTGAGCCGTCCTGGGGTCTATGATATGCCGGCCTTTCTGCAGACCTGAGCCGCTCAGTGCCCGGCACTGCAAACAGGGACGAGCTAAAATCTGTTTGCGATTGTCCGGATTGCTTATTGTCAGAGGCCAGCCCTTCGTCCCGGTTGGGGCGTCGAGGGCCAATACCGAGCTGTAGCCGCCGGAAATCAGAACGGTCTCAATACTCCACTCACGCAGCAATTCGGCCATCCGGTCAACGGCGTAGCCCTTGCCGATGCCGCCGAGATCAACCTGGACCGGACTGGCCAGTAGCCGGACTGTATGCTCATCTTCGTCCAATTGTAACAGGCCTGTGCCGGTATGCTGACGGGCAAGATTCAGCTCCTCCTTCAAGGGCATACGCGGCGTTCCATCTTCGTTACGCCAAAGACTCAGCAAAGAGCCGATAGTAATATCAAAAGCACCGTTGGTTTCGGCATAAATCCGGCAGCTAAGCTGCAAACATTCGAATGCATCCAAACCAAGCCGCAAAGCCTGATTAACAGGTAAATTATTAATCCGTGAGATGTCGCTGTTCTCGATGAATCGGCTAAGCTCGCCTTCAAGCCGGTCAACCTCATCGAAAGCGGCAGCGGCGGCCTGCCGGGCATAACGTGCGTCCTCATGCACGACAATGACCTCAAAAGTCGTAGCCATCGCCTCATGGCAAAAACGCTTCAATCCCGGAATCGATTGACAATCACTCTGAACAAAATAGGTTTCCGATTGCGATTGATTCATTTCTCACTTGTTCTCTGTGATTGAATCGGCTCTGCCTGGTGTTTCTGGAAGCTGTCCCACAAGTCCTTTCTTACGAAGCCAAGCAATTTAACTTTCGGCCGCAGCCACACATAATATGGCTCATCGAACAGAAACATATACATTTGACGTTTTTCCAGAGGGGTTAATGCATACAGCTTATTGGTCAGCGCAGCCTCAACATCGGGTGAGGCAATAATCAGAGGCGCCGAAGGTGCATCATTGACAACTTCATTCGACCAGCGTATTGCTTTGAAAGACCGCAGATACCAGGGCAGAGGCCAGTAGTCGTATTCCCGGCAGATGACATCGATAGGAATATCGTAACCGTCTTCGTGAGCACTTGCGTACTCTTCTATTTTCTCAACAACGGTAAACACCTCTGTAGTCGGATGAGCATAGACATAAGGGTTGAGACTGTCTGCATAAAATTTGTAATTGCTCAGATAGGATTGCCAGGTCAGGTGAGCGGAACCCTCGAATAACAGCAAAAGAATTATCAGGCGGGGCAAAACGTTCGGCATCAGCTTTACTAACGCCACCGCCCCGACGCCGGCCAACAGAATCATACCGTGCAAAAAACCTAACATACACCAGGGAGTTTTATATGGGATTACAGAATACACCACGGTCAGAACGAGCGTGTAAAAGCCGATAAATCTAAGCAGATGAATCCCGCCCGTCGATGACGGGCTTGTATTTAGTCTGGCTAAACGCATAGGAAGACGGGCGGGATGAACATTGGCAAAAGACAGGCCTTTTTGTGTCATCGCAGCTATGAAGCCGACCACCGCTAAGAAAACTATAAGTGCTTCGGTCCATCTCGGCCCATCACCGTATCTGGAATAGATAAGCATCTTGAGGTAGTAATACCACGGGTGGATATGAAGGCTGTTTCCACCCGAACGGTCGAAATAGGTTGTATAACTCCGAACCGAATCCACAATTCCGCCGGGGTTGCTAAAAAATGATGAATAGAACAAAGCAGAGACGATTACACCGGCTGCAAGCCCTGCAATAAGATGTGAGGGTTTGATTGTTTTTGCGGCATTTACGAGAGCCCCTTTAGGACACCCCATTAAGAGCATAAGCAACAGTGCCAAAAGCATTGAGCCAAAAGCTATGATGCACGTCTCCTTGGTGGCGTGCATAAGCCCCAGTGATATTCCTGTCAACAGGGCCCACGTGATATTTTTACTCCGCGTATAGCGGTAGCCGAAAACAATTGAACCAAAGGTGAAACAGACCAGGAGCATTTCCTGGATGTAATAACGGCTGTAAAAAACCATAGCAGGCGAGATAGCGGTCAATATAGCGGCATAAACCGAAGCGCCCGGCCCCAGGCCCTCACCGGCCGGCAAAACCAGCAGCACCAACAGCACACCGAAAAAGACCGGCACAATCCGCAAGGTGAGCTCGCTGACCTGGGTCAGTTTCTCCACAGAGGACAGCCGGGCAGGGATTAGAGTCAGGTAGTTAAGCGTCGGGCCGTGGTATTCATCGGGATTGTATTTATAAAAACCTTTCTCCAGCAGTTCCCCGAACTTGATGGCATGAACGGCCTCGTCCCCGTGCATAGGACGCTGTCGCAGCCGCGGCAGACGCAGCGAAAACGCAACAATCGTCGCGGCCAAAATGAGCACGCAACATTTTTTGGCCATCTTATCCTACAGGCTTGCCGTAAACAGCCACCTCAATATAGTGGTTCAAATCGTTGCCGGTATTCCCGTTGCTGTAGAGGCGGACATAACGGGCCTTGATACCCTTAGCGTCGATGAGCTTGCCCTCGTTGGTTTCCGTATAGTGCATATCTTTGCCGACACCAAGGCCCGCCGAGTTGTCAATGTCATTATTGAACAGCGTCCTTACATTCGTGATAAAATCAGGGTCATCGGCAGCCTGCACTACTACATCAAAATAAACCTGGGCCTGCTTATGGTAATGCCATACTACAATGGCGTAAATTTCATGCATTGCTTCGAGGTCCACTGTAACGTGCTGCACGAACGGACCTAACTCAACATAGCTGCCGTCGGCGGCTTCCTTATCGCCGTCTGTTATCATTTCTATCTCGCCTATGATAGGTTCTTCGTCGCTGCTGGTCACCGGCTTTCCGAAGGCGACATTTGTTGTTCCAGCCGGTGCTAAAAATGGCGGACGAGGCTTGCCCAAAGGCTTCTCAAGATTCGCTACCCGTGTATCCTGCGGAGTACCCACGAACATCGGTTTGGGAAGCTCAATATCTATCGCCACCATTTCGGCAGGCCGGGCACTCTCTGTAACAGTCGTATCAGCCCTGGCAGAAGGCTTGCCGGAACTCTCGCCGCCGGACTCCGGAGAGGATTTTTTACAGGACGGTATAAAGCACAAAAACATCGCTAACAATACCGGCACACAAACCTTCACAATTGAACCAAAATCTTTCTTCATCATTTCCTTTAACCTCAAAAATTCACAATTCTATATAACTGATAAAAAAGTTAATTGTCGGCAAACTATCATATTTCCAAAAAACCCGAAAAAGCATCGTATCCTATTTGTATGACGTTGTCAAGCCGCACAAAAGTATATTTTTTTTCTTTTCTTCACAGAATTTAAAAAGATTTTCTGCAGCGAATGCCCATTTAAAAAGTTATCCACACGGTTCACAAAAAATATATGCGCTTACTCCAAAACAGAGCCGCCCCCACTCTTGCTTTCGCAATCCGCAGGATGCCTTTCGGCAGAAAGCGAGGGGGTAAAGGAGCGGTATTTTCTTTTTCAGTTACACAATGGGGTACTGTTGGTTTTCGTGATTCGGATTGTGTGTGTTTTCCGCTTAAAGCAACAAAAAATACAGCAGGGATTCAGTGCCCCTGAATCCCTGCTTTACTAACGGATTCATTAAAGTATTTTAGCAGATTCAAAAAGTTTCTGGACTCAATCCTCTTTTTCTTCGCCTGCTGTCTCTTGAAGCCGTGCCTCTTGTGGTGCGCTTTCAACCGGGGCGGCAGCCATTTCAACAACCGGCGGCTCCAGACCCGACTTGACCAGAATAATATACAGCACAAAGCCAATCACAAAGGCGATAACCGGAGCCGGCCTAATAAAGCTGAAAGTCTTTCCGCCGACCATTGGAAGTATCGCCACGACGAAGCCTGCCGCCCAGGAGATATAGCCGGCTGAGTTGACTCCCTTGCGTGGACCCGACCACTTGCAGCCGCTCAGCAGGTAATCGGCAGCCATAGAGCCGCATATCGGACCGAACGAAGCCCCGATTATATTGAAAACTCCAATCAGGTTGAGCGCCTTGCCGGTCACGGCCAGGATAACGGACACAGCAGCTCCTATGGAGACCATTGCTACTTTGTTGAGCTTCGGGAACATTGTTCCGATACTGTTGCCGGCGATGAACGAGCAGAAACACGCAGGAGCGAAGCTGGCCACCGCAAATAGAATAAACATAATCTTGGATAGAAAGTGCGCTCTGATAACAGCGTCGAAGGTGAAACTCTCCATATCTGGATTGGCGCCATGCGCCCCGGCCACTGCAATAAGTGGCAGACCTCCGGCGATTACAATTGCCAGAGCTATGCCGGTAAGACCGCCAAGATGGATATCTGTTGCATTGCGGTTGCCCATTCCAAAGTCCACACCGGCTGCACCTGCTGTTGCGAAAAATCCGACAACGATAGCTATTATTGTCAGAAAGCCGACAATCGGATGGGCACCCTCAGGGGGCGTGTATTCACCTGCGCTGCCGACGTACGTGAAGAAGACAATGAGAATCATTATAAGTGGAACAATTGGCAGGAAAGTGGATACTTTTCCAACATACTGAATGCCTTTGATGGCAACAAAAACGGCCAGGATAACCCATATAATCGCTATGATAGTAAAGCCCGCGCTGCCATGGAACTGGCCTGTGGCGTCCATCGCGGAGGGTTGGCCGAACGCCTGAAGGATAAAGTTAGTGGACACGGCAGTGTTTACAGCCAGCCAGCCGAATTGCAGGATTCCCATTAAAAGGCCCGGCATAAGAAAGCCCCCTGCTGTCCCGTAGGTCGAGGAGCCCACAACATAGAGGGGATAGCCCGTCTTCATACCGTACAGGCCGGGTACGAGATAAAACAGAAAGTGACAGATAAGAGCTGCAATAACCAGCCCCAGCAGGCTCAGTCCCAGCCCGGCCTGAGAGAGCGTCCCATTAGCAATCTCCATATAGAAGACCACCCATAGGAATATCCCCGCGTACGCAGGGGCCGTGCTCTTATACCAGGGTGCCCGGTTCTCAGCCGGATTCGGCTTGGCCATACTCAAGTAACTCGGCAGTATTCCATTACTCATAATCTGTTCTCCTAATTAAAACCTTAATTAAATTCCACCCGGCACCTTGCCGAGTACTTACTCAATATAACATCTTTCCTATCAACTCACCAGTTTTTTGATAGATTTTGTAGGGTGGGCTTTAGCCCACCGTTTAAAACTCAAAAATTAGTTTTGTAGGGTGGGCTTTAGCCCACCGTTTAGAAACTCAAAACCCAAAATGTCATTCCGAGCGCAGCGAGGAATCTCTTATTTTAGTTTTGTAGGGTGGGCTTTAGCCCACCGAATAAAACTACCCGTATCATCTCAACAATTAGTTTTGTAGGGTGGGCTTTAGCCCACCGTTTAAAACTACCCGTATCATCTCAACAATTAGTCTGTTTTTGGAATTTGGATTCTTTTGCCGTCATTCATTGCCGATTCATGGGCACATATTCCCGTCATTGTCCAGTTTGCAGCGGTTTTTGCATCCACCGCGGATTCCCTGTTTTCGACAATCGCGCGAATAAACTCATGAGTCAGATGGGGATGAGAGCCGCCGTGTCCGCTGCCTTGAATAAAGGAAGTGTGTTCGTGCTCTTCATCATAGACACCATGCCCGGTGAAGGGTGCTATCTCTTTTGGCAGCAAGTGGCCATAATCCGGCACTTTCACCCTTCCGGCATCCTCATAGCCGGTATAAATCACCGGGTCTTCGCCGGCAACCTGCTCCCATTCAAACGAAAGTTTCGTGCCATATACATCGAAGCTTTCTCTATACTGCCGAATGGTATTAAACAGCGACCGTGTTACCTCACAGGCAAGGTTTGAATCGGCAAGTTTTATAATAGCGGTTTCAATTGCAAAAGGCGAATTGTAAAGTTTGATATAATCTTCCTGAATTCGCCCTGAGCCGTGACAGACCACGGATTTGGCCTGCTTTTGCGCAAGGCACAATAGAGGGCTCACAGCATGGGTTGCATAGTGCATTGGCGGGAAACCATACCAGTACTTCGGCCAGCCAGGCAGTCCCATATTCTGCTGATGTGAGCCGCGAAGGAACTGAATCTCGCCCAATTTGCCCGAATCTACAAGCTCTTTTGCATAAAGAAACTCCCGCGTATATACGGCCGTTTCCATCATCATATATACCTTGCCCGACTTTTTCCTGGCATGGGCTATTGCCAGACAATCCTCTACGGTAGTGGCCATCGGGACCGTGCAGGTGGTATGTTTGCCTGCGTTCAAAGAGGCAATTGTCATCCAGGCATGGTCGGCTATGGGCGAAACCACATGGATGGCATCCAGCTCATCGATACTTAGCAGGTCCTCAAACTTGGTGAACCGCCTTTCTATTCCAAATTGGTCGCCTATTTCATTGAGGTGCTCTTCGTTTCTCTGGCAAATAGCGTAACACTCAGCGTCGGGGTGCCTTTGATAAATAGGGATGAACTCAGCCCCAAACCCAAGCCCTACCACCGCTACATTTACCTTCTCCATCGCCTTTTTCTCCTTTCCAGCCTGCGTGGATTCCTTCTCTTGCGCCAAATCACAAAAAGCGCTGCCAAAAAAACACGCAGGAGCAGCTCTTGGTATTCTGTAACACGCCTGTTAGTCGAAGACCCCTTCCAACAGGGGGAAGCGTGCGTTTCCGCATCTAATTTGATGGGTGGCAGCCTCAAGCGAGTCCCGAAAAATCGGGACGAGCTTGGGGATGGCGCCGAACAGCTACCGGTAACCACCACGCATTTATCGTGTCACAGACCACTATTAATTATTACTGCATTTTAGTTCGGATTACCAGGTACGTATGTACAATCGCAACCAATGCGAACGCCAATGCTGTGTAACGATGTGTACCCAGAAGCAATTCCTGCCAATGCGTTCCAAAAAGCTCAAACATGCTCAAAACAATCGACAGGATTAACGGCAAAGCCAAAAAGATAATCAGCCAAAATGCAATTTTTTGTCCGAGGCCGGAGCTTTGATAAGGGGTTTTGTTGCCGGTGCTCTTGACCAAAGTAACGCGCTGAACGAAACGTTGAAACCACGGCCAGTCGCTATAAGCGAAACGGCAGCGGCTCGCCCACATCACAGCTAAAACCGCTAAGCACACCGCGAAAATCGGTGCGAAAGTGGCATGCACCATCAGCAAATAACCTGAAATGTGCTCACCCAGAACAAGCGTCGGGTAAAAACCGGTAACCGCTAATACCACAAAGCAAAGCAGCGCCAGCAGATATACGAATTTCCTAAGAACGCCCACAGTACTCAGCTTTTTTTCAATGATAAGAAGCCTAAAAAGATGTACAGATTTCCTCAGGGGATGCCGCCAGCATTCCTTGCAGGGCCGAACAATACAATTCAAGGCCATACCAACAAAGGTAACTATAAACGCGATTATTGAAATCGTCCGAAACATATCAATCACATATTTTCAGCATGAATCAATTATTCTGTAACATTTAATTTGATGGGTGGCAGCCTCAAGCGAGTCCCGAAAAAAATCGGGACGAGCTTGGGGATGGTGCCGAATAACTTCCAGCAACCACGCATTCATCATGTTACAGACTATTACTAATCTTCCCCGGCCAGCACCTTCACGACAGAGGCCAGGGCCTTTAGCGCATATAATAACAAAACCATAGACAGAACCGCACACGAGCCAAGACAAATAAACTTCATCCACGGACGGAACACAAATGAAAAAGCAAATGCCCAGGCATAGAATGGGTTAATGTCCTGGAACTCAATCATTTTTTTAGCTTTCCGCCCCGCAGCGATAGGAGAGTCAACCGTAACATCACCGAAGAAGAAAGGCGCATCTGTCGCATGGCAATCCGTACAGTATCGAACGCCTAATGACTGCGCAGCCGGCCTGACGTTATGGCCGATGGGCCACAAATAAGGCTTGGCCGACGGGTGCCCTTCTTGCTGTAGTTTGCCGGAATCATCAAGGCTGTAGAGTTTGCCGCCGGCAACATAGACAGCTTCGCCCTGAACTTCTTTTTGAAGCGAGTTCAGGGCCTTTACGATATGCTCTTCAGTCAAACCCGGCCAGTCACCGGTAGCCGACAGCTCAAGCCCGGCAAACACTTGGCCAACAGTTTCTTGGACAGCTTCGAAATCAATCGGCGTAACTTTTTGGTCTTTCAATGTCCCCCAGTAGGCAGGCCAGAGCAGCTTATGAGGCGCAATCTTGCCGTTGGGTTCTTGGGCGAAAACAGGAGAGCTAATATGTGGAAGCGCCTCGTGCGATTTATTGACGCCGACCGTTCCCAGCCGATGCGCCCGGGCGGTTTTAGTCAAAATCGTCTTTTCTGTTGGCCAGGGACCCGAGTGGCAGGCTGTGCAGCTAAGCTTTTCAAAGTGTACAGTAGGAATACCTTTATGTACCGGCACAGGTGCACCTAATCGACCGGCCGCCGGAGATGATGAATCTTTATCTCCCAGATGGCAGCCCTCACACGATGAAGTGGCCACTAACGGATTTTTTGAAGAAGTCTCTTCGCCCGGATAACCGCGGATAATTTTATGGTCGGTGCCGTTACGGTGACAATCAACGCACTTCAAACCGGCCGTCAGGTGAATATCTTCATCCGAGCTCCACTTTTCTGCATCTTCCTTGTCTATATACAGGTTGGAATGGCAGAAGTAGCACCGTTGGTCGGG
>JBAQFY010000032.1:0-1756 GCA_049287505.1 Sedimentisphaerales bacterium
GCTTTTTACCCTCGAGAATTTCGCGAGTCTGGTTTTCCAATTCGAGCATTGCCGACATCCCCGCTCCGCTGGCGGCCTGATAGGTGCTGACGACCATTCTTTTAACCGGGTTTGCCTTGTGCAGCGGCCAGACGGGGACTATGCCGATGATGGTCGAGCAGTTCGGATTGGCGATGATGCCCTTGTGCTCGGCGATTTTCTGCGGATTGATTTCGGGAATTACCAGCGGGACTTGCGGGTCCATTCTAAAGGCAGAAGAGTTATCGACCACCACTGCGCCGGCCTGGGCCGCTGTGGGGGCAAATTCCTTGCTTCTATCTCCGCCTGCACTGAACAGAGCGATATCGATACGGTCGAAGCTGTTTTTGGTCAGCTCCTCGACGATGTATTCTTTGCCTTTGAATTCGATTTTTTTGCCTGCAGAGCGGCTGCTTGCAAGGACTTTCAGAGAAGTAAATGGGAAATGCCGCTGTTCGAGGATTTTCAGGAATTCCTGTCCGACAGCGCCGGTCACTCCTGCGATTGCCAAATTACAAGCCATATTTCTGGACTCCTAAAGAAATCCGCCTTTGGCGAGACCTCGCCTTTAGGCGGGTTTGCAAACATAATAGGTTCGACCCTTCGACTGCGCTCAGGACAGGCAAGCTCACTATAAATAAGGGGCAGCCAAGGTAAACGACTGCCCGTTAAACCTGATGAAGCTGAAATATTTATGGTAATTATAGCGTTTCGCCGGCAGAATGCAAGAGGCGAACACAATAATTCGTGAGACGGCCCAACTTAATACAAAAGCCCCGCTTTTTGGGGCGGGGCGGAGGTATTTGAAGAAAAACTTATAGGAGTAATTAACCTTTTTCTTTAGGTAGTTTCAGCACAACGAAAACTATGGCTTGTCCCTGCTTTACCCGAAGCAGAACGGCGTCTTCTTTGGCGGCATCTTCTATTGCCTGTTTAAAGGTTTTTGTGTTTTCGACGGGCTTTCGGTTGACTTCCATAATCAGCGCTCCGGCGGAGATACCGGCAAGTTCAGCGATTGACCCGGGTTCGACCTGCGTGACAATGACTCCGGCGAGACCTTCGTAGCCGTATTGCTCGGCCAGGTCATTAGTAAGATTCTGGACGACAAGGCCTAATTTTTCCAAAGTTTCCGGGCCGCCTTTGGCGACTTGTCCCTTTGCCGGACGTTCGCTGAGTTTAGCGGTTAGAGTTTCCCGTTTTCCATCCCGCAGTACGACTAATTCTACATCGGTGTCGGGTTTTAGCGATGAGACGCGGCCCTGCAAATCTTTGGCTGTTTCGACGGATTTACCGTTAAGCTCGATAATGACATCGCCGGGCTTTAGACCGGCTTTTTCGGCAGCGGAGCCCTTGGTAACTTCCGGAATGAGCACACCTTTAGTGTCTTGTTTCAAGCCGAAGAAAGGAGCGTTCTCGGCAGTCAGGTCCTGGATGCCGACGCCAAGAAAGCCGCGGGCGACTTTGCCGGTTTCCACGAGCTGGTCATAAATGGATTTAGCCATATTGATGGGGATGGCAAAGCCGATGCCAACATTGCCTGCCCAGTAGCTACGGCCGCCCGGGCTGATTATGGCGGTGTTGATTCCGACGACCTTTCCATCAAGATTGAGCAGAGGTCCGCCGGAATTTCCCGGGTTTATAGCGGCATCGGTCTGGATGTAATCCTCATACTCGGCGAGACGAAAACCGCTTCGGCCTTTTGCGCTAACGATGCCGGCGGTAACGGTGTGAGTTAATC
>JBAQFY010000033.1:0-2055 GCA_049287505.1 Sedimentisphaerales bacterium
CCCTCGTCTTTCGTCCCTCATTCACTCATGCACGCATCTACTCATACACCAAAAGTCCCCTCTTCACGCTTCACACTTCACTCTAAACAGAGCCCTCTAATGGTCATTTTCTTTGATTTCATTTGATTTTTAATGATAAATTTGGTATAATACAAATCTAACTATGGATGGTTCATAGTTCGTTGTTCAAAGACATCAGACTTCAGATAACAGACATCTGACATCAGGGGTTCCTAATGGCCATCATCTCACAAAAAGCCGTCAAGCACGTCTTTATTGGCCCATTAGACAGAAATCAGCGGAAAAACCTACGAAGTTTTGACTACTTTTTATGCAAAACAAACCCAATCTTGTCCGCCGTAGGCGGATTGCAGATGAATGTAAATCTATATAATACAACGGATTATGAAAATAAATCCAATTGGACACTTGGTGAAAACAAACCCAATTCAAAGCCAATCAAACCCAATCTCCGAAAAGCCCAAATGAACGTAAACTTATATGTTATAGAGGATTACAGAAAAAACGATGATTTCGCAGTCCAAAAAAACAAACCCAATTCAAACCCAATTCAAACCCAAACAAAGCCAATTTCAAATGCTCCCTTGCACAAACAATTCAATTTGCTACACTTGAAAGGCTGCTTTATAATGAGGCACCTGAGTCGCTATTGGCAAATCAAATGGAACTGTCAGATAAACTCACTTAGAAAGGTGGTGCAGAAATGTTAAGATGGGCTTCTATTATATTTTTAACTTTGGGGTTCTCACCAATCCGGGCCGTCGAACCCTTTCGTCAGGTCCTCACCGACGTCGAGCAAAACATTTATAAGGAAACCTTATACATTACAAGTCGTAATATTACCCCGGATTGTCCCGTTTCGTGGTCGGTTCGCAAGTATGTGCTGCACGGAGGTAAACAGGAGGGCGTCGAGGTCATTGACGTCAACAACGGCAGGCTCCGCTTTACGGTAGTTCCTACGCGTGGGATGTCCATCCAGGAAGTGCTGATGGGCGATTTGCGTCTCGGCTGGGATTCGCCTGTGAAGGGCTTAGTACACCCTAAATACATCAACCAGCATACACGCCAGGGTCTGGGCTGGCTGGAAGGCTTTAACGAATGGATGGTCCGGTGCGGACTGGAATTCTTCGGCGGGCCCGACACCGACGAGTTCATCGACAACACAGGCAAAAAGGCAAAGATGGATTTAACACTGCACGGCAAGATTGGAAACACCCCGGCATCGCAGGTGGAAGTGATTGTCGAACGACAGGCACCATATCGTATCCGAATACTCGGCAGGGTCGATGAGACCTGCATGCACGGACCAAAGCTTGAGCTGTGGGCAGAAGTTTCTACAGTGCCGGGTTCCAATACTCTCCAAATCTCGGACAAGGTAACCAACCGCAGCGCCGTCGAACAGGAGTTCGGCATTCTTTACCACGCAAATTACGGCACACCTCTGATGGAAAAAGGCGCAAAGTTCGTTGCTCCGGTGCGTCAGGTAACGCCGATTAACGAGCATTCGGCCTCGGATGTCACCACATACAACATCTACCGTGCTCCGATGCGTGGATTTCCGGAACAAGTTTACTGCCTGCGGCTCTGGGCTGAGAAGAACGACCGAACTAAAGTCATGCTTTGTAACGCCGCAGCCGACAAGGCAGTCTCAATGGCTTTTTCCATTGAGCAGTTACCTTTCTTTACACTCTGGAAAAATCCGGTGGCTTACGAGGACGGTTATGTAACAGGCCTCGAACCAGGTACGGGCTTTCCCCGCAATACAGCGATTGAGCGCGGGTTCGGCCGTGTCCCCAAGCTTGCCCCGCATCAAAGCCGTCTCTTCACAATAGATTTTGCGCTTCACGCCGGCAGAGACCAGGTCAAAGCCGCAGCCGATGAAATCGCTCACATCCAGTCCGACCGAAAAACTCAAGTGGACAAAGAACCATTACCGCTCAAGTAAGTCTGTCAGCTTTTTCTATCAGAGGAAAGTTATTGTGAAACCAAAAGAGATTTGATATTTTCACGGATGGCACAAGGTTAAGATTTGCT
>JBAQFY010000034.1:0-30712 GCA_049287505.1 Sedimentisphaerales bacterium
CTCCATAACCGGGAGCACCGGAAGCTATAAGTGGCAATTAATCGTTTGCGGTGACAGACGATAGTGAAACGGATTAGCATCACTTGTACCTGCGGTTACGCAAGTGCAGGCAATTCGGGGCTTATATCGAATGATTCGGTATAGGCCCTTTTTTTGTCGGTAATTGGTGAAGAGTAATTGATTATTGAATTTTGTATTTGCCGGTGCTTATTGCAGATAAAAAACCTTATGAAATACGGTGCTAACCTATTACGACATAACTTCTCAATCAATTGTGGGATTCTGTAAAAAAAGCCGCTTTTAAAAGCGGCCTTTTTACTTGCCGTTAATAACAACCTCAAACAAATTTGAAGGTTCGGGCTTATGTTATGTTAATAACACGAAGCTCATTAGTTATTAATTTCCTGGTGTTCGCCGTTGTCACCGCTTCGTGGATGAGCGTTTTTATAGACGTCTTTGAGCTTTGTTGTCGTAAGATGTGTGTAAATCTGTGTCGTTGACAGCGACTGATGGCCAAGCAGCTCCTGGACGCTTCTTAAGTCCGCACCATTGTTTAACATATGCGTTGCAAAACTGTGACGCAGGGTATGCGGACTGATGGCTGGGTCCAGTCCTGCCATTTTAAGATATTTATCCATCTTACGACGGACGCTGCGGGTACTGAGCCGTTTGCCGTGTTTGTTGACGAATAAAACTCTGGAATCAAAATTACTATTATTTTGTGCCCGTTTATTCCTGAACTCCATATAATGCTGAATGACCTGCAAGGCGGATGAGCCGATAGGTGCAATTCTTTCCTTTTTGCCTTTGCCTCTGATATGCACGATCTCACCCAGGAAGTCTATATCGTCCATATTTAAAGCTACAAGCTCGCTGACTCTTATACCGGTGCTGTAAAGGGTCTCCAGAATGGCTCTGTCTCTGGCACCGAGCCAGTTATCCATCGGGGGTGTATCGAGTAATTTCTTTACTTCTTCATACTCAAGAAATCGCGGCAGCCTCTTGTCCTGTTTTGGAGTTCTGACAGCTACGACCGGATTGGAGGTGACCTGGTTTCTTTTAACAAGGAACTTGTAAAAGCTCCGCAGGGTAGCCAGTTTGCGGGCTATGGTCGCTTTGGAATACTGCTTCTCATTTAGAAAAGCAAGATATGCTCTGACAACATCTGTCCCTGCTGAAAGAAGTAAATGGTCAACTTTCGGCTTGACCTGCGTTGCCACAGCCGTAGCCAAGTTGTCTTGCTGTGCCGACGAAATCAGTTCGGCGTCCGGCGGGCTGCCGTCAGAAGAACAAATTAGAAACTCACTAAACTGGGTCAGGTCGGCGCCATAACATTTGGCTGTGTGCTCAGAGAAACGCCTTTCATACCTCAGGTAATTTAAAAACTTTTGGACGGTTGTGCTTTCTTCCATAATCTACCTATCTGTTTAATCTTTTCGGGGGTTTTCTTAACTTTCTAAACGTACAATTGCGTTCATTATTTCTTGACAAACTCCTTTCGGATTAGCTCGCATGAATTTGGGCATCTGTATTATCACCTGAGAGTTCGTCTGCCTGGCCAATTAGCGACTGTGTCAGTTTGAAACTCAGCACGGCGGCATCAAACCAATCGAAATCTGTCTGCTTATCCTTTGCCTGCTCAATCAGAGCATCCAAAAGCTCGTCTTCCCGGCCGTTCTCGTAACGAAAGATAAACTTCTCTACCCCCTTGTTCAAAACCAGTTGTCGCTTCATTTTTTTCATCACTATGGGCAGCTTTAACTTTAGGCAAAATCGGTTGACAAATATAGTCCGTTAACTATTAACTATTGTTGTAAACACCTACGTTTGTTATCGGCCTAAAACCAATTTACTAAAGCCCAAACTTCAATTTTCTTCAACAAATCTGATAAAATCGACACTGTGAAAAACGCTACAACGCTTTTATCGGCCAATAAGACCTTTAGCTTTACAAAAATGAATGTGAATGTTGCCAGATTGAGGTTAAATTTAGATATATTTTGTATTGTCCGACCGCTGGGGAGTGGAGGGTTTTGCTCTTAATTGACCTTGAAGAAGATTCTTCCGTCTTTTTTCTCGGAGTGAATAATCCCCTTGTGTTGAAGGCTGGTGACATATTTCAACGCTTCATTACGGCCAATGCCCAGTCCTGAGCATATATCATTTAGCGAGCAAGGCCTACGTTTCAGTATTGATAATACCTGTTCGGCTTTATTTTCGAGGCCCCTGCCGTGGTGGCTCAGTGAAAAATCAGCTACGACCTCACACTTCGGGCCCAGGCGTGCGGCTATAGCCTGCAGCTTTTCGGCATCCAGTCTTTTGATGTCGGCCTCGGCCGTGGGTCGCACGGCTGTATTAAGCTGGATTTTGTCGGGACGAATGAGTCCTATGGCATCCCTGATTTTGGAAATTTGCTCGGTATCGGTATTTAGACCTTCGACAAAAAACACTTCGAGCCATATCCGGTCGGCAAACTCGTCTCTAAATGCGCATAACCCGGAAATCAGGTTTTCGATACTAATATCTTTGTGTGGCCGGTTTATTCTCTGGAAAGTCTTTTCATCACCGGCGTCCAATGAGGGCATCACTACATCAGCCTTTGCGCAATCTGCCCGTACATCTTCTTTGTACAGCAGGGTGCCGTTGGTTAATATAGCCACGGGAATGTCGGAAATTTTCTTTATACCGTCTATGAGTTCGCCGAGCCGTGAATTCAATGTTGGCTCACCGGAGCCTGCGATAGTGATAAAATCAGCTTCCAATCCTTCAGCCAGAGTCTCTCTTAGCTCAGCCAAGATAGGCTCGATGGGTCCATAGTCCTTGCGCTCTATGGTTTTGTCGGTGGTTTTGCCAAGCTGGCAATAGACACAGTCGAGCGTGCAGACCTTGAAGGGCACGATATCAACGCCGTAACTTCGTCCCAGCCTTCGCGAAGGCACCGGCCCATAGAAATATTTTTTCTCACCAGCCACTTTTTTACCCGCGTACGGCCTCAAATATTTCTTTGCAGGTTTTCAGCAAATCTTCGAGCCAGTCTATCGGCATAATGCAGGCTGCATCCGATTTTGCCTTTTCCGGCTCGGTGTGAACTTCGATAAAAAGGCCGTTTGCACCGGCTGCGATTGCTGCTTTTGCAAGTATGGGGGCCATTTCCCGTCGGCCTGCGCTGGCATTGCCGAGTCCGCCGGGCTGCTGCGTGCTGTGGGTGGCATCGAAAACAACCGGATAACCCAGCTTCTTCATCTGCTCAATAGCTGTCATATCGTTGACCAGCCGGTTATAGCCGAAGAACGTGCCCCGTTCTGTAATTGTTATTTTTTCGTTGTTACAGGTACGTATCTTCTGGACCACATTTTTCATCTCAGCGGGAGATAGGAATTGGCCTTTCTTTACGTTTACCGGTTTGCCCGTTTGTGCACAGGCACAAAGCAAATCAGTCTGTCTGCATAGAAAAGCAGGCACCTGGAGGCAATCCACAATCTCGCCGGCCACAGCGGCCTGAGCCGGCTCGTGGACATCGGTCATAACAGGCAGATTGGTCCGGCGACGGACCCCTTCGAGAATCTCCAGACCTTTCTCAATGCCCGGCCCGCGGAAGCTGTGCAGGCCGGAGCGATTGGCTTTGTCAAAGCTGGCCTTGAAAATTATTCCCAAATTGGTCTTTACACCAATATCGACAAGTCTATTCGCAATATCCAGACAGCAGGTTTCGCTTTCAATAACGCAAGGTCCTGCCATGACGAATAAGGGCGAATCCAGACCAATTTCAACCTGCCCAATTTTGAAATTCATTTTTTTTATACCTTGCATTCGAGTGCCTAAAGTGAGCAAAAAAATTCAGGTTATCAGCGTATCAGGTTACCAGGTAGCGGCCATCAGGTTATCAGGACATCAGGCTCGTTTTTCCTGATATCCCGATACGCTGGTAACCTACATCCTGATTTCCTGCTCTCCTGGTATCCAAACTTTAGGCACTTTGTATTATCCTATTGCTCGGATAATTCTTGTTCTTATGCCTGCCGGTTTGGCGCCTTCAGGCACGATACAATTGACTGCCTGTGGTATCACCTTAATTTCTACTGGCAAAGCGGGCCCGGGGTCGCCGTCAATTTCAGTCATTACCGAATCGGTTTCGGAGCTTACAAGGATGTTTTTGCCCTGCCGATAAATGACATCGCTCGTATCGGCATGTTGTTTTAGGATGGTCATCACTGAATGCTTGACCAGGTGGAGCTGGGAGGCACATTTATAAATGCATACGTCCAGCAAACCATCGCCGAAGTTGGCATAGTGCAGTACCTGCAGGCCCACGGCATATCTTGAAATGTTTCCGACAAAAACCAAACCGGGGCCATCGAAAATCTCTTCCCCATCAACCTCTACTTTCATGGGGTCAAATTTGTAGTTCCAGAACGTCCGCCATATTGGCCAGAAGTAATCGAAGTGGTCTATATGTCCCTTTCGCTGCTCGCTGACGCGTTTGACCACTTCGCCATCGAACCCAAAGCCGGCTATAGAAGTAAAACATTTCCCATTTGCGCTTCCTAAGTCCAGTGGCCGAATGTACTCTGCCTCAAATGTCCTTATTATTGTTTTCAGTTTTTCATCGAAGCCTAATTCATTTGCCAGCAGATTTTCCGTTCCGTGGGGTACTATCAGCAACGGCTTGTCACTGCCTTCCAGGCCGTGCGCGACCTCTCTGACGGTACCGTCACCGCCGACAACGGCAACCATTGCACAGTCGTAATCAATCGCTGCGTCGGTGGCCAGCTCACAGGCATTTTCCAAAGAAGTTGTCAGACTAACTCTGACCTCGAATCCCTTTTTGACGAGGTATTGCTCAAATCGGCGTCCCGTCAATTTACTGCTCGTGGCGCCTGACTTCGGGTTTACGATATAAGCAATGTAACCATCATCCGGTTTCATAATCGTGGCTCTGAGCTTTCATGAAAAACTGCCCCGTCGTCTTTACCTAATTGTTGGAGTCGCTCTTTTGTTAAAGATGCATAACTTTTTGCGATATGCGGTAAATCGGTAAGTCCTAAATTCTTTTGCACAGTAGTTATTTTCTTTTCGTCGGGTCCTTCTATTTCCACAAAATTACCTAACAGTGGCAGCTGGTCTAATGCAACCTCGCAATCACCAAGCTGCCAAATCCGACGCTTTTTTTCAACAACCGAAACCTGTTCATACCCTAATGCCGAAAGCAGCTTGCAAACTGAATCGGCATCCTTGATTTCGAATTCTATCTCCTGCCTTTTTTTTAGGTTGCTTTTTTCTTTAGCGCCTTTATAAGTTAAAAAAAAGCTCTCCATTTTTCCAACCATCTGCCTCCGCAATCGAAGACATCTATCGTTTTTAGTCAGTGTTGCATTTACATCATCGAAATGGTAATCGGTCTGCAACTGCTCAGCCAGAAACTCGGCGCCGAGTTCTACCAGCTTATGCTCTACTTCCTCCAGCGAACCAACCTTCAGCTTTGCTTCAATTTCGGTACACATGATTAAAATGATAAGATTAGGTAGTTATGCTTACTATTCTCGGTTTAACAACAATAATTTTCTTCGCTGGTTTACCAGCCATAGCAGCTTTTACCTTTTCGCTGGTTAAAGCTTCGCTTTCTATTTGCTCTTCGTCCGCCTCGGCGGAAACGACAATTCTGTCCTTTATTTTGCCGTTGACCTGAACAGCCAATTCGATTTCCTTTTCTTTGATAAGCTCCTTATCATATTCGGGCCAGGGCTCGTAAGCCAGGCTATCAGTATGACCTAATCTCTCCCAGAGTTCTTCAGCAATATGCGGCGCAAACGGAGCAAGAATCAGAGTGAACTTTTCCACGACCGCCTTCGGCCTGACTGTTTGTTTGCTAATGTGATTTATAAAAATCATCATAGCGCTGATAGCGGTATTGAAGCCGAAACTTTCGATATCATCACCAACTTTTTTAATTGTCTGATTTAACAGTCTAATAGTCGCCTCATCGGCCTGGGCTTCTTGTATTACCTCGGCAAGCTCACCAGTATCTTCATCGATTACCACCCGCCAGGCCCTTTGCAAAAAGCGATGCACGCCTTCGACGCCCTGCATATTCCAGGGCTTGATTGCCTCAAGAGGCCCCATAAACATCTCGTAAAGCCGCATCGAATCGGCACTATAGTCGGCAATAACCTTATCAGGATTAACCACGTTGCCGCGAGACTTGCTCATCTTCTGACCGTCTTCGCCCAAAATCATTCCTTGATTGACAAGCTTCTTGAACGGCTCTTTCGTACTGACGTAACCCAGGTCGTAAAGGAGCTTATGCCAGAATCGAGCATACAACAGATGCAGGACCGCATGCTCGGCGCCGCCGATATAAAGGTCAACACCCTCATCACCCATCCAGTATTTTTCCTTTTCCGGGTCCCAGCCTCGCTGATTATTATGAGGGTCGAGATACCTGAGATAATACCAGCAGCTGCCGGCCCATTGTGGCATTGTGTTTGTTTCACGTTTTGCTTTTGCTCCATTGGGCAGCGTTACATTTACCCAATCGTCGATATTTGCTAACGGTGGTTCATCTGTCCCTGTAGGTTTATAGTTTTCAACCACTGGCAGCTTTAAGGGTAATTCTTCTTCCGAAAGCCCGATTACGCGGCCATCTTCGGTGTGCAAAATCGGAAACGGCTCACCCCAGTAACGCTGCCTGCTGAAAAGCCAGTCGCGCAGCTTATAGTTTACAGCTTTTCTTCCCTTGCCTTTCTGCGCAAGCCAGTCTGTGATTTTCTCTTTGAATCTGGCTGTAGGCAAACCATTGAAATGCCCGCTATGAATTGCGACACCTTCGCCTGTGAAAGCCTCATCAAAAAATTCAGGGTGATCAATATAGATACCTCGTACTACAGGTCCTGCTGTGTTAACGTCCCAGTAGCCTCCCTTTATCATTGATTCAATTTCTGTGGCAGTAATATTTCCAGAAACCAATGCATCCTGATATGTATTAACAAGCTTATCTATATCCTCAGTCAAAGGTATACTACTATGTTCTATGGCCCAAAACTCGTCGGGAAGTACAACAACCCTGATTGGCAGTCTAAACTTCTTAGCGAACTCGAAGTCTCGTTCATCGTGAGCGGGCACTGCCATAATCGCACCCGTCCCGTAGCTTATCAAAACATAATCGCTAATCCAGATTGGAATCTTTTCGCCGTTGACCGGATTTATAGCATAAGCACCTATGGGTTCACCGCTTTTCTCTTTAGCCAGATCGGTCCTGTCTAAATCGCTTTTTCGTGCGGCTTCTTCTCGGTATTTTTGAACAGCTTCTTTCTTTTCCTCACTTATAATTTTATCTACAAGTGGATGCTCAGGGGCCATTACCATATAGGTTGCACCGAACAGCGTATCGGGCCGGGTGGTGAAAACTCGAATGTTTTCATCGAAACCATCGACCTTGAAATCAACATCGGCCCCAACGCTCTTGCCAATCCAGTCGGTTTGCAATTTCTTTATCGATTCCGGCCAATCCACGTGGGATAAATCTTCGAGCAGTCTTTCGGCGTATTTTGTTATCCGCAGCATCCACTGGCGCATTGGCTTTCTGATTACCGGATGTCCGCCGCGTTCGCTCAGACCGCCGACCACTTCCTCATTTGCCAGAACCGTCCCGAGCGCCGGACACCAATTGACCGGAACCTCTGCCTCATACGACAAACGATTGTCATCTATAAATTTTTGTTTGTCCTGTTCAAGTAATCCTTCCGGAATGTGCAGCTCTTCGATCGGCTTGGCCTTTTGCTCGGTCTCGTCAAAAAAACTGTTAAAGAATTTCAGGAAAATCCATTGTGTCCACTTGTAATAATTCGGGTCGGTAGTATCAACCTCCCTGTCCCAGTCATAGCTGAAGCCTAATGATTTGGTTTGCCGGCGCATATTATCAATGTTCTTTTGCGTTGTCTTTTCAGGGGCGGTACCGGTCTTGATGGCGTTCTGTTCGGCAGGCAAACCGAATGCGTCCCAGCCAAAGGGGTGCAGGACGTTGAAGCCCTTCATTCGTTTATACCGGGCGACTATGTCGCTTGCCGTATAACCTTCCGGATGACCGACGTGCAGACCCTGGCCGCTGGGGTAGGGAAACATATCAAGCACATAATATTTGGCCCTGGAGCCATCACAGTCGTGTGCTTTGAATGTTTTGTGCTCTGCCCAGAAGCGCTGCCACTTCTTTTCAATTTCGCCGAATTTATGAAGTCCTTTCTTCGAACACATCTGTTTTTACTGCTCCTTATCAATGCAAAAAACAATCTTTTGTTACACAATAAAATAAGTATCAGGGAAAATCCACTAAAATCCATCGTCTATTAACTGTGGTAGACTTTGGCAGATTTTTGTTTTGATATTATTAACAGACAGGATTTTTTGCTTGCTGTTCACGTAGTACTTTTCGTTAATGAAAAGTACTACGTACATCTTAGGTTTTAATCAGATATATCGGCAGATAAATACCAATTGTATAAAATTAAATATGCTCGATGTCGGCGGTTTAATGAGATGATTGCTTATCTGTTTGGAGCCGGGGATTTAACGCTCCCACATTCCATCCGGACGGACATGGAGCACTTCGGTGTCACGGTAAAATTTCAAGGTTGCAATAGTATAATCTACCAGAGCTCGCGTAGAGGCATTCTGAGCGTCAAATAAGTCGTCCTGGGCGCTGAGCACACGACGGCTGTTTGCTCGGCCGTATTGAAGCAGCAGAAAGGTGTTGTTGAAGCGTTTCTCGGCCAATTTGAGACCTTCCAACTGCACCTTATATCGTTCGGCTGCTTCGGTGAGGTCGCGGTAGGCCCGGCGCACCTGGAGCCTGACCATATCAGCGGCCTGGTCGTACTCTCGCTGTCGTTGGTTCAACGTTATCAGAGCTTTACGATAAACGTGCTGTTCGGGCACCCGGTCCAGAGGTAAGTCAAGTTCAAGATCAATGTCATACTCTTCTCTCAACCATCCCAACGTCTGGCGATTGGCTCGTCTTGCTGAAATAGCATTGGCACTGCGAACCAGGTTTAACTCGGCACGTAGGCTATCGGCGGCAACAAAAACTTTACGCTGAGCATCGATTACGGCATCAGCGTTGTTGGCTAAGTCAAGACGCCGAAGCAGAGCGGTTTCTATGGCTTCAGCCTCAGCAAAATCAGGCTCAGTCATCTCTGCAGCCCTTAAAGCTTCAAGCTCACTATCGTCTAATTGAAATTCCACCGTCGTTCGTAAGCTCAGAGCTATCTTGAATTCATCAAGGGCCTGTTTGTATCCTTTTTCTGCCTGAATACAGGTATCTAAGGCTTGCAGCTTATCCTGGCGAACCCGGTCCAGCTCAAATTGAGGCACACGTCCTGCGTTGGCTAATTTTTCCACCCGCTCATAGACCTGGCTTAGAGAATTGTAATTTCTCCACGCATTTTGTACTTCATCATGCTGCTGCAAAACCCCGTAATACTGACTAATAATCGAGACCACGAATGTTTTACGGAACCGGTTGAATAAACGCACCTCATACAGCGTGTTACGTTCAGCTTGAGTGAGATTTTCAAGGACGACTCTACGCTCGCTGCCGCGAAGCAAGGGTTGTGTTATAGTTATGTTTAAGAGCGAGGACAGACCGCCCCGCAGATTGCCTGTAAGCACATCGGCCCAGGTGGCAGCAAGATTTGCGCCGATTCTGGCACCGTTGGCTAACAATTGGTTAAAACCGAAGTTAGCTTCAATGCCCAGTACCGCATCATTGCGGTCCGTGGAATATCCGCCCCCTGCCCCAACGAAGAACTGCCTTTCAAACTCGTGACGCGTCAGGCTTAGGTCCAGGGCTTTGATATAAAGCGCTTCTTTTTGAGTCTGATATTCACGATTGTGAGCCGTCGCGAGCGCAACGGCCTGTGAGAGACTCAGGACGCCGGAAGTGGGGACCGCTTTTTCAATTTGGATGTCATTCGGGGCTGGTGCGGTATCACTAATCTTGTAGTTAACTTTGGTGCCGAAATCTTTTTGCCATTTTTCGTCGATGATGTTATAGACTTTTTCATCAGCTTCCTTTTTATAGTTATGCTGAGTACATCCGGCCAAACTACACAAACAGACAAGGCCGAATATAATCAAATAAGCTAACTGTTTGGTAAAATTATTGCAGAGCATATACTTGGTATTTGTTCTCATAAGGGCGGTTCGCGACTCGGCAGCGTAGCGCGCTACTTCGCAGAGTAGCAACCGTCCCCTGCTAAAGTCTGCGTATCCCGACTACCTCACCTATTATCAGCTTCATTTGAGGTGGAGATTTAACCAGGAATGGTCGTCCCCACTGAGGGATATTTGGATTTCGCCATAACCGCTTCGGCATTATTTCTATCGTGGGGCCGACATATATCACCTGAGACCTTGCCATCTGTGTCTTTGTTGGTTCGCTCTTTTTAATAAGTTCCACGACCATTCCTTTTTGAATTTGATTCACCTGGTTTTCCACGGCGTAGGCGATTATCTCAGTTGACTTAACCTCTGCTATTGTGAGTATCGGCTCACCTGCTAAAACAGCTTCTCCCGGCCAACGCTGAATCTGGCTGACCACGCCGTCAATTGGAGCCGTTAGCTTTAATGCCTCCCGTGGCTCTAATGCCTCAATTTGTACTAATAATTCATCCATCCGTCGTTCCTGAATCTTTATTGCTTTGCGGATAACATCCAGAGCACCCTCCACCGAGGGATGGTGTGGTTCGTATCGGGTATATTCGTCCCATCGCTGCTGAGTTTCTTTGAGAGCGACTTTCGCCTGCTCAAGTAATTTCTCATTTTCCTCAATCTTTGTCGCCAGAGTCTCGTATTGGACTGTTGCTTTCTGAAGCTCGTAAGGTGCAACAGCCTCCTGGGTCAGGAGCTCCTGGGTGGTTTGTACTTCCAGGGCTAAGTCTTCAAGCATTATTCGGTCGGTTTCAATAAGTGCTCTGAGCCTCAGTATCTCAAGTCTTGCGTTTTCCACGTCAACTGAAAATCTTCTACTGTCGCTGAGGCGATTGGTTTCTCGGTCGGCTTTTTCAGCGAGCAGGTCGTCATGAGTCGGGACTAATTGTGCTGTCAGGTGTTCTATTTCCGCTAAAATAACGGACAATTGTGCCTGCAGCCGGGCCCGTGGTTGTTCGTTATCGATTATAGTGTCAACCACAGCCACAGGTTGTCCCAGCCTGACCTGCTCAAACAATTGAACAGACACGCTTTTCAGCCTTCCCGTGCAGTTGGCAGCTATCTGACGCACCTGTCCCTGGGCTATGCCTAAGACTTCAAAACGTTGTAAGCGACGAGTGAAAAGTCCGACCACGCATGCGACGATACATAGCCACACCAGGATAGGCAGGATGTGCCGACGTAAACGAGAGAGATAACTTATGAAGCTTATCATTTTCATACGTTGTTTATTACTACAGCACTACTTGGTACTGTAAAATTATGTTTTTTTGTTAAAATCCGAAACACTAAATCCGAAATCCAAAACAAATTCAAAATTCTATTGTTCAAATTTTCAAAATTTATTCAAATACGTCATTCCATCGAAGGCGGGAATGAAATACGTGGCGTTTTGGTCATTTGAATTTTGTTCATTAGATATTGTTTCGAATTTAGGGTTTAGGATTTATACTTTATTTAGACCTCCAGCAACCGTTCCTGCATTGTCAGACTGATATTTTCGAGGCCTTCGATTTTTTGCAGCTCAGACAACATCTGCTGGTTTTTTGCGGCATTTCTTATCATCAGCTGATAGGCGTATTCAACTTCGGCGGTGCCAAAGCCGCTCTCTTGTGCCGAGATTAGGGTGAAACTGCCGCAGAAACGTCTAAGGACAGTGGGGATTAGGCTATCAGGTCCAATATGGCCCCTGAAACTAAACCGCAAAAAGCCGTTGTGCGGCTGATGAGTGCCGAAGCCGGTCAGATGCAAATATATTGCTATTAAACTTAGAATAATGGTTCCGACAATGGCGACCGCGTAGCGCTGTGAGCCTGCTGCCATGCCCACCACCAGTGAGCAAAAAATGAAGGCTATGTCCCTGGTGTCTTTGATGATGTTGCGAAAACGTATAATCGCTAAAGCACCCATCAGCCCAACAGCGGTGATGATGCTCGTACCGATGACGGCCATAACCATTGCTACGACGACAGTAATTAGAACCAGTGATTGGACAAAGGATTTTGAATAAGACAGACCACTATGAGTGAGGTAATAAACCCAGGCCAGCACCTGTCCGAGAACAAAGGCAAGCAGCAGTGACAGGAGAACCGCCTCGGGTGTAAAAGGCCCCCCTGCTGAAGAGGTATCTTCCAGTATTTGCCAGATTCTATCCATAATTGCTACTCGACTAACTGGGGCGCACAGAACTTTAACAAACAGGACTCTTTAATCGACGAGGCATACTTTGAAATTGATTGCTGCTGTAAGTTGAAACACTTGGCCATTCGGCTCAGCCAAACAGGGTAATGACCGGTAAACTTCACTTCCAAAATAACACCGCCTAAGGTATAGAGATTACGCTGCCAGGCTCCACCGGCAAGTCTAACTTCGGGCAGGCTGGTAACATGGTAAGCAAGCTCTCGGTCGAAGGTTACTCTTACTCTGTTTTCCGAGCCGCCTTCGTATGCCTGCCGAGTGTAACGAACTAATACCGCAGGCCTGGCTCTGATGTTGTTCATATACAACTGGAACTGATTGATTGTCTCAGCGTCGGCGGTATAATTCTGCGGTGGCAGAGGCGAGCCTGCGAGCAAAGTTGGCACATCGTGGTGCATAATCCTGGCCCGGCTTTTGATAATAATAGTGTTTATCCGGCGCTTAATCTCAAGAAAGCGGGGGTAATCCGGCTCGTCGGTGTAACTGCGGATTCGCAGCTTGAAGCGATTTTTATGTCCTCCGAGGCTCTCTCTGCAGAGTTGCAGGTCGTCCGAATCCAGATAGAGACTCACAATTGGATAATCACCGCTTTGATGTAATTTACAGTACTTGTCAAGTTGCAAGTATGGCTTAATAAACTGGGCTATCGCCTCGGCCTTTGACATACTAATATGATATTTCAGCTCGTGGCGGCACCTGAGAGTATGGTCGGTCAGCTTATCCAGCATTTTTGTCATGCTTACATTGCCTTGACGATAGTGAGAGCCGGTACTCTGCCCGGAAGTCTGTTTTAATGAGTTACCCTCAAACATAACGACCTTCGTTATCAAGCCACTTAGTATTGATTGATGTGGAAATTGTTTATTTTTTTATTTCAGGAACTTACGGCTTGTGACATCTGTTAGCAGACACATAGCCCGCTTGCGATGCACAAAGCCGGTTTCTGTTCCGTTTACCTTGCTTTTTTACCGCTTAGCCCTAATATACAATCTGACAATTTTACCTATTCTAACATATATGGGGTAGTTAAGTCAATATCATTTTAGTTCTAATAACTGTCCTGACGATTATGGGACTTTTCCCGGGAGCCAATTTTAGAGTGCCCCACCGATGGGCTAAGCTGTAACAAGTTCTGGTTCTGGGCAAAACGCTCAACCTCACATTTTGGAACAGTTACTTGGTTCTTATTTGCTTCTTGGAAGCGGTGGCCTTAATGTTCTCAATTTGGCGGTTTTTACTTGACCTTGACCGCAATTCGTTAATTATTATTGATTATTGACTATTGACAATTAAATTCATAGACTACAGGTTTTAAATTACTATGTACGAAATATAAGATACGAGATACCAAACCATGGCAGAAAAGATTGTAAAAGTTGGCCTTGTTGGTTTCGGCACCGTAGGCACCGGCGTGGCAAAGCTGATAACCGAAAATGCTGATTCGATAGCAGCTAAAACCGGTCTTCGGCTGGAGCTTGCCTGCGTTGTTGATATCGACACAAAGTCCGCCCGTCCGGTAAAGTTGCCTGATGGTATCCTCACCGATGACCTGAATAGATTGTTAGACGACGACACTATTCGAATAGGCGTTGAAATGGTCGGCGGAATCGATGCAGCAAAACAGGTCCAGCTAAAAATGCTTGAGGCAGGTAAAGATGTGGTTACAGCCAATAAGGCCCTGTTAGCCGAACACGGCAATGAACTTTACAGAGCCGCTCACAAGAACAACCGTTGTATAGCCTTTGAGGCCAGTTGCGCAGGAGGTATTCCTATTATCTCAGCTATCCGAACAGGGTTGGCAGCAAATAATATCACCGCGATGTACGGCATCGTCAACGGGACCTGCAACTATATCCTCTCGAATATGACCTCCCGGAATGAAGAATTCTCCGAAGCACTCGCTCAGGCACAGGAAAAAGGCTACGCCGAGGCGGACCCGACGCTGGATATCAGCGGCGGTGACAGTGCTCACAAGCTGGCTATTCTTTCCTCTATTGCTTTCGGATATGAAATCACACTCGACGACATCTTTGTCGAGGGTATTGAAGTGGTTTCAAAAGATGATATTCGCTACGGCAGCGAAATGGGCTACTGTCTCAAATTGTTGGCAATCGGACAAAAAGACAATCAAAACCGAATTTCTCTGCGAGTGCACCCATCTTTTATTGCCGAGGATAATCCCCTTGCTCGTGTGGGAGGTTCGTTTAATGCCGTCAGCATATTTGGCAGTGCCGTCGGGCAGGTGATGTTTTATGGCCGAGGTGCAGGCATGATGCCTGCGGCAAGTGCGGTTGTTGCAGATATTATCGAAGTGGCTCTGGGTAATTCCGCTACCACTTTTCGCCATTTGAATCTTCGACCCAGAAGCCAAACAACGCCGTTAATAGAGAAAATAGATAACCTCGTCAGCAGGTTTTATATAAGGATAATGTGCAAGGACCAGCCGGGTGTAATAGCTCAGTGGAGCAAAGTGCTTGCCGAGCAGCAGATAAGTATATCCGGTGCGTTACAACACGAAGGTATCGGTCCGGAAAATACTGTTCCGGTGGTAATTGCTACCCATCCTACCCGGCAGAAAAATATTACAGCCGCATTGAAAGGTATGGAGAAGCTTGATGTTATCGGCGATAAGCCGGTTTGCATAAGAATCGTGGATATTCCGGAGGATAAAGATTAGAGCTAAAATAAACTTAGAATGATGAACAAAGAACTTTTAATCTCGAAATTCCTTGTTCGATATTCTATATTTTTTTGACTTATACTTACGACCGAGGACAGAGAACAGTGACCAAATACGCCATAATAGTTCCTGATGGTGCAGCGGACGAGCCGCTGGAGCAATTCGATAATAAGACCGTGCTTGAAGCTGCCTGGATACCCAATATGGACAAAGTCAGCACGCTTGGCAGGCAGGGTCTTGTCCGGACAATTCCTGTTGATATGGAACCTGGCAGTGATGTAGCTCAAATGAGTTTGTTAGGCTACGACCCGCGGCGATATTATACCGGCCGGGCGCCAATCGAGGCGGTGGCACGCAATATCAAGCTGTCCTTAGAAGACTGGGTTTTCAGATGTAATCTGATTACCATTGCCGACGGCAAAATGGCGGACCACAGTGCCGGTCATATCTCTACTGTTGAGGCCGGCAAACTGGTAAAAGAGCTGGACGACCAGCTTGGTAACGAGCGAATTCGTTTTCATACAGGCATGAGCTATCGGCACTTACTGGTCTTCAAAGAGCTCGATTTCGACGTTCAGACGTATCCTCCGCACGACCATATAGGTGCGGCGATAGAAAAAATTTTACCTCGCGGCAAAGGTGCTGAAGTGCTTATTGATTTGATGGCACGTTCACAGCAGCTATTCACCAACCACGATATTAACAAAGTCAGAAAGGACCTGGGCGAAAATCAGGTCAGCTCCATCTGGCTTTGGGGACAGGGCAAAAGAGCCCAGATGGAACATTTCCAGAAGCGATTTGGACTAAAAGGCGTTACTATCACCGCTGTTGACCTCGTAAAAGGTTTGTCGAAGCTGATAGGCTTTGACCTGATAGACGTACCCGGCGCCACCGGTTTTATTGACACGAATTATCAGGGCAAAGCTTCTGCTGCAATAGAAGCGCTTGAGGAATATGACGTCGTTTTTGTCCACATAGAAGCGCCTGACGAAGCATCTCACAACGGCAATGCCGAGATGAAGAAAAAGGCCGTCGAGCAAATAGATAAATATATTGTCGGGCCCGTGCTTGAGGCGCTCCAGGGTTACGAAAGCTGGCGAATACTGGTAATGCCCGACCATCCGACCCCTATCCGGAACTGTGCTCACTCACCTGAGCCGGTTCCATTTGCGATGGCAGGTGATAATATCAGCGGCATTTTACATACGACCTTTAGCGAGGCAAATGCGGCAAAGTCAGGATTTAGAATAGAAAATGGTTTTGAGCTGATGGAGTATTTCTTAAAAGGCTAAAGTTTATTGACCATCAAAACCGAATTGAATAAATTGGTACGATATTCGCAAATTTCAGCAGGTTGATTATGACAATAATTGTGCAAAAGTTCGGTGGCACTTCGGTTGCTGATGCCGAAAAGATTCGCCGAGCTGCTGAGCGCGTCATTGAGGCGGTCAAGAATGGTTTTGGAGTTGTGGTTGTAGCGTCAGCCCGCGGCAAACAGACTGACCTGCTCATTGCAGATGCATTGGAGCTTAATCCCAATCCACCTAAACGCGAGATGGACCAGCTTCTCAGTACAGGCGAGCAGCAAACAGTGTCGCTTTTCGCTATGACTCTTGATGCTATGGGCTATGATGCTATCAGCTTCACCGGTGGTCAAATCCGTATGATGACTGACAGTGTCCATATGAGGGCGCGGATAAAAAGTATCGATGCTGAGCGAATTCATAAACAGTTAGACGAAGGCAGGATTGTTATCGTCGCGGGCTTTCAAGGCATAGATAAGGATGAAAATATAACCACGCTTGGCCGAGGCGGCTCGGACACAACTGCTGTTGCGCTGGCCGCGGCGCTCGGAGCAAAAGAGTGTGAAATCTATACGGACGTCGATGGAGTTTACACTGCCGACCCGCGAATATTCAAAAATGCCGTGAAAATGAACGAGATTAGTTATGACGAAATGCTCGAGCTGGCAAGTTTTGGAGCCGGCGTTATGCACCCTCGAGCTGTCGAGTTCGGTAAGAAGTACGATGTTAGAATCCATGTAAGAAGCAGTAGTAATAAAACTAATGGGACAATAATTACCCATGAGGTGCCGCAAATGGAAGGTGTAATAGTTTCAGGAGCCACAATACAAAAAGATTTGGCTAAGATAGGTCTTCTCGGTGTTGATAATGTGCCCGGTAATGCCGCAAAAATATTTGCTCATCTGGCAAAGGCCAAGGTGGTTGTTGACGATATCATCCAAACGGAAGTAAGCCCCGAAAAGGCAAACCTGTCGTTTATGATTTCCATTTCCGATTTAGCCGCCGCTAAGGAGGCTGTGGAGAAAATCAAAGACGAGGTGAACTGTCAGAGCATCTTTGTTCGCGATGATATTGCCGAGGTCTCTGTAGTAGGCATTGGTATGCGGACCCATTACGGTGTGGCCGAAAAGATGTTTGGTGCCTTAGCTGAAGCCAAAGTTAACATCGATTCGATTACTACCAGTGAAATTCGCATCAGTTGTGCTGTGGACGAAGACCAGGCTGAGGAGGCCCTCGAGGCCGTTTGTGTTGCCTTTGAATTAGACAAACCGGCCGAGCAGCGAGGTAAAAGTTAGCCGTGAATGTGCAAGAAGAATAAAGAATAATAAATATCCACCGCAAGGTGTCCTGTGGGGAACAAGGATAATCGAAATTCGTCGTTCTATATTTGATGTTAGGAATTTTAAAAACCTTGCCAATCCGTGCCTAAGAAAAACACAAACACTTATGCGATGAGCAAACGTAGGCGAGCAGGTATAATTGTCCTGTGTTTGCTGCTGTTCGTGTTGTTTGTCTGGCTTGACCACAGTCATATCAGGAGCAAGTGGCAGCCTCAAACCAAATCCGAAGAGCAGGCAGCCCGCGATTTTGAAAAATATCACGCCAAAACTTTCACCGTCGTAAAAGTGGTTGATGGTGATACTATCGACATAGATATGCCTGACGGCCAATATGAGCACACTCGAATAAGGCTTTGGGGAATCGACACGCCGGAAACAAAAAACCCAAATGTTGGCGTAATGTATTTCGGCCCGGAAGCCGCTGAATTTGCATCGCGATTAGTCCTTAAAAAACCGGTAACAGTCTATCTTGACGAAGGAAATAACACGAGAGGTAAGTACGGCAGACTGTTGGCTTATGTCGAATTATCGAACGACAGATTCTTGAACGAAGTACTGTTAACCGAAGGTTATGCTTACGCCGACCTGCGATTTCGCCATAGTCTTTATAACAGGTACAAGCAATTAGATGCCAATGCCCGCAGTTTAAAGAAAGGACTGTGGGAAAAAGTAACCCGCGAACAATTGCCCGAATGGCTGCAAAGAGAAGAGCCTAACCTGCTTTTGGACAAATAAGAAAAAGCCGTGAGCATAATGCACCACGGCTTTTTTCACTTCAATATTGTGTAATGTAATTCTAAAGTGTTCTGCGTCTGCGCAGCCAACCGACGACGCCTATTCCAATGCTGCCAAGGACAAGAGCACTGGGAGCGGGGGTAGTACTGAAATTTATCTCGTTGAGATATTCAGTCATGAGAGAGTATGAGAATGTGTCGCCGGTATAATCGGTCATAGTTGGAAACGCGGGTCCGGCTCCACAGTCCTTGATATTGATGACCGAAATATCAAGCTCGTACTCACGACCAGCCAACATAAAACCTGGCGTCCATGATATTGAACTTATCGAAACAGGAACATCCCAGTAAACGAGGTCTTCCAATACCATCATTAAAGCGTCACCTGCGCCAGGGCTGACACTCCACGTAAATGTTGGATTGATGTCGATGCCGCTCTTATCGTTCATAGATGGGTAGATGAAATCCACTGATCCCGTGGGCTCGCTGGGAAGGCTGCTGTAGTCGAAGCTGAAATTCTTGCTCAGCCCACCGCCGATGCTGCGGAAGTCGAGTGTGTAGAATCCTTCCGGGTACACTGCCCGCAGGGCAGAAAGAGAAGGACACTCGATGACGAACGACGGACCCCACTTATCCAACCAGCTAAGATTGGTTGCCTCGTACATCGACATAAATGGGCTGAAAGCGCTCGGCTTAGTTATGTCAATACGGTACAGAGTGCCTGGGTCCACAACATGTGCCCAAATGTCGAATTCCCCAGGCTCGGGGTCCTTGGGTATGCCATCCCGAAACTCCTTGTAGGATGTAATGCCAGTCCAGTCAATGTCAAGTTCCATTTCAGCCACGGATATAGCCATAGAGATTACCAAGAAAGCAACGGTACATAGCACTAAGATACTTGTCTTTTGCTCTTTAAACATCTCAAGCTCCTTTCTTGAGTAGTGGTGATGTTTGTCAAAACTTTTGTGTCGCTGGCGTGCTGATTGACCTCCTTTCCACTCACGTCCATCCTATGTTTTGACCATGAAAGGCCCGTTCTTTTCGGTGGGGTAAAGCTTTGTAAGGATATAAGGCAAGCTTTTCACTCACCTTCATCTAATTGCAAATTATCTAAATTTAAGCAGAGACATCAAGAGAAAAAAGTCCGATAAAACAAGTCTTTTTTGTAAGAATCAAGAAATCGGGCTGAAAATCAGCAGAAAAGATTGTGGAAAGCCATGTCACGTATGCAACTGCCCGGATGGCTCCAGAGAGAAAAACCGAACCTGCTGAATAAATGAACCTCCGAAATTGGGTTTGATTGGGTTTGTTTTCACCAAGTGTCCAATTGGATTTATTTTCATAATCCGTTGTATTATATGGATTTACATTCATTTGGGCATCCTGGAAATTGGGTTTGTTTTGCATAATTGAGGTCATAATTGATTGACAAGTTAGGCTGGATAGGCGGTTTGGGATGGGGCCGGTGTTCATAGTTCGTTGTAAGTTGTTCATAATTCATGGTTCATTGGTTAAATTGTTAACTGGTTAAATGGCAATTCACGTTCGGGGTCCAGTTTTCTGATTAGGTTAAGTCTTTGAAACTCGAGGAGCGTTTTGTAGAGACTGTGCTCTATCCGGCGTTCATACATCAGGAGTCGGTCGATGACCCTTGCATTTGAGAAATCCTTTATGGCCATACGACCCAGAGTTAGATGGGCAGCGGAGGTGGAGGGCCCAGCCTGCGATTGGTCCTGTTTTTTGAAAAACAGGGATTGGGTGAGTTTAGTTAGTGGGCTGGAGGTATTATCTGCGTTCAATGCGTCTATGACCTGGTTCTGGATTCGTCCAGCGCGTTTTAGCCGCCAGGAGAGAGTGACAATGCGTTCTGCGAGCATAGATTCCATAGGGCTGAGGGGGGCCAGCTCGGCGAGCATCTGTTCGCGGTAGAGGTCGAATTCGGCCTGGCTTTCTGAACTGATTATGGCCTGACGGGCGGAAAGGCCGTGTTGGACGGCGTTCTGTGAGACGGCGGACTTGCCATCGCTGGTGCGTGGGCCTGTGGATTTTTGTGCGTTACGCTGATTGGCGCTTATTTGGGCTTCGGTAGTCATGAATAGGCCTCCTGGTACTATAAAACCATATAGTTATGTTGACGATAATATCTTGTTAGATAAGGAGTTATCTGATAGTATGAAATTCTAATTCCTAAACTCTAAATCCTAAACAAATTCGAAAATCAAATTTTCAAATGCTCCAAAAGAGGTTTAATAATTCATTTGACTGGGCCTGCTGGCCCCGGGACCGTGCCACGCTGTGGCTTCCGCCGTCGCACAAGGCTATGGCGGACAAGTACAAATATGCAATCTGAAATGTCTATTTTTCTCCGCCTACGGGCGGTTTATGTTTGCTTTCTGGCAAACATTCGGGTATTTTAACATATTTTCAAACAAAATTCAACAAAAAAATGACCAAAAAAGCAATTTTTTTGGTTCTCCTAAGCCCTTTCGACTTCGCTCAGGGTAAACCGCGTCAAGGTGTCTATTAAAACAGATTCCTCGATTCAGCTCCGCTCGGAATGATAGTCCCTCAATTAACGAGCGACATAGCAATAGTTTTACAAGAGACTTCAATTGGTTGCAATTCGAAGGAGACTTTTTATTAAATTGGGATTTAAAGGTGGGAAAGTGTTTTAAGAAAAGTTTAAATGGAAACATCAAATCATCATAGGTAGAATCTTCGGAAGAAATAAGGAACGAGGCAGTTTGAGGTGAACCAAATGTGGACAATCCGATTTATTCTACTTGGTGTTTTCGGGGCATTGGACGGTATTGGTTCTTATTTGCCTATATACCGCAGCAAATACAAAAGACTTTTCGAAAATAAAATCTTCAATATTGCGTTTGTGATAGTGTACAACTGCCTCTGCTACCTCATTGTGATTCTACCGCCAGCCGAAGGCTGGAATACTCGACCTGTTTGGTTGCGGCACACAAGTGTTTGTATTGGTTTTCCTGTTATTGGATTGCTATTAATCTGTGCTGGTGCCTTATTAGGCTTCGCCACGCTCAAACAAAGAAAAGTCATTGGTATCCAGGATGTCAAGGAAGGATTGCTAACTTCGGGTCTATATCGGTATTTCAGACATCCCATCTATACAGGGATTTTGTGGGTTACTCTGGGATTGCCGCTCACGATGAGAAATCCAGATGGACTACTGATGTTTCCTGCTGTCTTTGTAATAATGTTTACAGGAACGATTTTTGAAGAGAGAAACGATATGTGTGTGAGATTTGGCGAGCAATATCAAGCCTATAGTAAAACCACAAGAATGTTTGGCCCAATATGGCTTTGGAGCGTTATCGTTGTGATAATCCTGATTCTTGTTGGCTTTGACCGGAGCGTAGAGATGAGATAGATTGACGAATTAGAGAATTTTGAGTAGTGTATATTTTCAAACAGAAATCAACAAAAAAATGACCAAAAAAGCACTTTTTTAGTCGTTCAGATAAGGTCAACGATTTCCTTATGAATAGTAGCCAATATCTCTAAATTATCGCCGCAGTACAAACGGTTTTTTGTCATAAATTATCCGCCTCAACCAATTTCATTTTAAATAGTTTGGCACATCTAGATTTTTGACGATGAGATAGTATTTACTACAATTTATGTCTGTATACGAACCCAATCTTTTATTAGTAACTTCAATCGAACTATATCATCATCGCTAAGTTCGCAACTGTGGGCAATTACATTTCTAATCTGGTTAAATTGCGATAGAGTATGTTGCATTGCTTTCTGACTTCTTATAGTATCTGAGAAATCATCCCATTTGTGATTTAGTATGTCGATTAGTTCACCAAAATTCGTGTATGTCAAAGGGTCTTCGGATCTAATTGAAAGAACTGTTTCTTTTTCCTTTTCCTGCTTTTCTTTAACACCTTTTTTTACACCGTCAGGCACTTCGTTATCCCACCAGTTAGGCCCGTATTTTTCCTCGAGTCGTGTGTAGATTAGGCGACGTATTGTGTTTTCCAGGCAGTAATATAAAGCATAGAAGTCGGCCATCTTTTTTGCTTGAGCTCGAATGTCAGACTCGAATAGTTCAGCGTCTACCACTTTTTCTTTCTCTAATGTTTTCGTATGACCGATATCAATTCCGGACTTCTCAAGCTTTAGTAGATCTGTTTCGAGCATCAAATTCTTCCAAGCGAAAACCTTCAGCTTATCAGATAGAGAACTTTTATTACTCACCAAGAATATTCTCCTTCAGGCTTTTGAAAATTGCATCGAACACTTCAATTTCAGTAGTAGCAGGAAGATTCAAGTTGATTGTATACGAAATTCCAAGCGGGGAAACTATACGTTCTTTTTCTTTTGGCTTTTTGCCTTCATTTTCTTTTTCCTTCTCTTTTGGTATAGATGGTTTTGCCTCGAAATCAGATAACTTGCACAACTCCGTAAAGGTGCCGACTACGTATGGAATGACCTTATCTTTATCTCCTGCTCCGGTTAGTGTTCTTAGTTTAGAAGTCAATTCTTTTTTTGATAATTTGTGAGCGTATTCGTTGGCAGCATAGAGATTGCTATACGATTCGCGAACCCTGTGAGCCATAACAACCTTTGCTTGTTTTTCCTCTCCTCGATATTCCTTGTATGGTTTTGTAGGAACATTGCTTTGGTCAAGAAAACCGAGATTTTTCAAAAGGGGAATCATAGCTCTATAGCTTGATGACTTTAACCCTAGCATTGAATTCATGAAGTCTGTATTGAATTTTGGTGGAACAGCCGCTTTTCTTATTTCGTTAAACAATTTCGATAAATTCCCATAAGCATTGACATAAGGGGGGTATTTCTTTGCCATTTGCCTAACTCCTTCTAATATTCAAAACTAAAGCTTTCTACCGTATTACTTTCATATTATACACTACCAAAACCCACAATTCCTGCCGATTTCGTATCCTTCGATTACACTCAGGACAGGTCTCGTGAATCGTATCTCGTGTTGATTTCGCTCCCGGGTACATTACGCATTTAGGGACAGAAAATAACACAAAACAAAATTGGCGTCAAGGCCAATTTCGTGGTTGGTATCTCGTCTGGATTCCCGCTTTCGCGGGAATGACCGAGTGGAGATTGCCGCGCTTTGCGCGCAATGACAAGCATCGAGATGCAATACCCCCGATGTTTCGACATCTTGAAACAAAACCGGGGGGTGACTACGTCACAGATTATATTCCTTTATTTTTCGGTAGAGTGTTCTTTCGCCGATGCCGAGGATTTTTGCTGCTTTTTCGCGGTTGCCTTTTGATTTGGCTAAGGTATCTATGATGGCCTTTTTTTCAAGCTCGTTCAGCGGCATACCCGCCAAGCCGGCTGCCGTGCCGGCAGCCGGGGCCAATTGCCGTCTCTGTGCTATATCGGGTGGTATGTCCTGAACGTCGAGCTTGTCGCGGTCGCACATTACAACCATCGTCCTGATACAGTTTCGGAGCTGACGAATATTGCCGGGCCAATCATAGTTTGAAAGGATTGTCTGTGCAGCATCGGTTATGCCTGTAACTTTGGAGCCGACCTCTGCGGCGGCTTCTTTGATAAAATAATCAATGAACTCCGGTATATCTTCGGCCCTGTCGCGCAGGGCCGGCAGAGAAATATTTACGCCCTTGATTCTAAAGTACAAATCCTGCCTGAATTTTTTCTCTTCTATAAGCTTATTCAGACTCTGGTTGGTTGAGCTGATAATGCGGACATCTACGACGGTCTGTTTGTTCGAGCCGACCGGTATAACGATACCATCTTCGATAACACGGAGAAGCTTGGCCTGGGAGCTCATTGCCATATCACCGATTTCGTCCAAAAACAACGTGCCTTTATCCGTTATTTCGAACAATCCTTTTCTGTCGTTGGCCGCACCGGTAAAGGCGCCTTTGACATGGCCGAATAATTCGCTCTCTAATAAAGTTTCGGTCAGGCCGGCACAGTTTATCGGCTTAAATGCCTTGTCCCATCGCAGTGAATTGTAGTGAATCGCTCTTGCCAGCAGCTCCTTGCCCGTTCCGGATTGGCCTTCAATCAGGACGGATATATTGGTCGGTGCCACGCGTCGCAGGACCTCGAATATACCCTCAATCGTGGTGTTCCGGCCCCACACACCCTCAAACTTGAACTGCCCTTTGTCCGTTTTTTGACTTCGCCGGGAATATGCAGCCGAGACTTTTTGGCAGGCCTGGGCCACAAGTGAACGAAGCTGGCTAATGTCAATCGGTTTGGCAAGATAATCGTATGCGCCCCGCTTTATGGCTTCCTTACAGGTCTCGATGGTTGCATAGGCGGTTATTAAAATAACTTCCGTTTTGTCGTTTTGCTTCCTGACTTCTTCGAGTATTGCCAGCCCGTCGATGTTACCGCCCAGTTTCAAATCGGTAACAACGACATCGACCTGCCGGCTGCGCACAATCTCCAGCGCGTCTTTACCTGAGTAAACGGCAATTGCCTTGGTACACAATTTCTCAAGCGCTTCGGCAATTCCATCCGCATGGTCCCGCTCATCGTCAACAATTAGGATTATATTTGCCTTTTGCTTCAAATTGGCACCTCATTAGGTTTGGATAGGTAAACTTATAGTAAATGATGTTCCTTTGCCTGGCTCACTGTGGACTTTTATCGTGCCATTATGTGCCTCAACAATCTTCTTTACTATAGGCAGACCCAGACCACTTCCCTTTGGCCGAAAGGAATGATAAGCATCGAAAAGGTGCGGTAATCTGTCCGGAACAATGCCGGTACCGGTATCGTTAATCTGAATGAACGCATCTTTTTTTTGCCGGTCTGTTCTTATCATCAGTTCTCCACCCTCGTTCATAGCCTGCTGGGCGTTAATAAACAGGTTCAATACCACCTGTTTTAACATATCCGTATCAACCTTGCAAATAAGAGGTTCATTATAAAAGCACTGGCGAATAGTTATCGAGTGGCTGTGTGCTTGTGGCGAATAAAAATCGACCATATCACTGATAAGCTCATTGATGTCGGTACTTGCCAACTGTAATTCTGTTCTGTCAACATAGCGCAGGAAACCGTCAAGTATCTGCTCGAGTCTGTCCGTTTCCTTTTGAATTACTGCTATTTTCCTCTGTGCCCTTTTGAATCTCCGGTCATTTTTTCCTCTGCCCGTTTCGCTGAATTCAGCAGAAGCTGAATCCTCCAGCTCTTCACTGACAAGTTTCAAATTTATCTTGATGGTGGAGAGAGGATTTTTGATTTCGTGGGCAAGCTCACCCGTCAGCTTGCTTAATTCTTCAAGGAGATGTCCGTTTTTATTGCTCTTGGTCTTAGAAAGCTTTTTATGCAGAATTAACGCAACGACCAGCACAACAGCCAATAAAGCAACAACAAAACCATATATAAACTGCTGCACTTATTTTCCCTCTGCCTTTTTATGCTTAGGAATAATCTGCTGTATCATAAAACACAGGAATCCCAAACATAATAAAGGCCGCTTTGTGAACCAGAATTGACTTAGCCTATAACTGATATTATTATTTTTTTTGCTGGGCTTGTGTTTTTTCTGCTTTTTCCTTTTTATTCATTTCAGCAAGGGCGGCTTTGCGGGAAAGTTTAAGTCTGCCCTGGTCATCGATAGATAATAATTTTACCGGCATCAAATCACCCACTCTGCAAACTTCATCGACGTTCTTGATGTAACCATCACTTAGCTCGCTGATATGGCACAGGCCTTCAACACCCGGTATGATTTCAACGAACACTCCAAAATCCTTTGCTGAGACTACTTTTGATTGTTGATATATCCGTCCGACTTTAGGCGGCTGGGTGATCATCTCGATAATCTCTTTAGCTTTGAGGTGACCGTCGCCGCCGATACAGCTTATATAAATAGTCCCGTCCTCTTCAACTTCAATGGTTGTTTCGGTTTGTTCCTGAATACTCTTAATGACTTTGCCGCCCGGCCCAATTACCTTGCCAATAAACTCGGGGTCGATTTCGATACTTACCAGCTTCGGTGCATACACACTTAATTCAGGTCTGGGTTCGCTGATTGCCTGAGACATAATCTTCAGAATCTCCAGCCGAGCTGTTTTTGCCCGCTCCAATGCCTCGACCATAATATTATGCGCCAGCCCCTTGGCTTTTATATCAAGCTGTATTGCCGTAATACCGTTAACAGTCCCGGCAACTTTGAAATCCATTTCGCCGAAGTGGTCTTCCCCACCGAGTATATCGGTCAGCAGCTCGTATCGGTTGTTTTCGTCGCTAATCATACCGATTGATACGCCGGCGACAGGCTTCGTGATTGGAACGCCAGCGTCCATTAGAGCTAATGTTCCGCCACAGACCGAAGCCATTGAGCTGGAGCCGTTCGATTCGGTAATGTCCGAGATTACCCTGATGGTATAAGCGAATTCATCGTCAGGTGGTTTTACCTGTAGCAATGCCTTTTCTGCGAGGGCGCCGTGCCCTATTTCTCTTCGGCCGGGGCCGCGCATTGGTCGTACCTCGCCGACCGAAAACGGAGGGAAATTGTAATGCAGCGTAAAGTTTTGAGCGTACTCATCTAATAAGCCGTCAATAATCTGCGCATCCCGGATAGTACCAAGTGTTACGCTCACCAGCGCTTGGGTTTCACCTCGTGTAAATAAAGCTGAGCCGTGAGTCCTTGGCAAAATACCTACTTCGCACACAATTTGTCGTATATCATTATAGCCTCTGCCGTCCGACCTATGGCCGCTTAATAGTAATTTCTTAACGACCTGGCCTTCTATCTTTTCAAGGATTCGCTGGACCATTACCTTGTTGTATTTGACGGCAGCCTCATTTTGCAACTGCGGATTATCACTATCAGGACAGTATTGGCTCATAACCTGCTTATATAGCTCATCTACTGCCGTATTACGCTGCTGCTTGTTTGGTATTTGCTTGAGCTCGTATAGTTTATCTGATATCTGTGAACGAATCTTTGAAAGGAGCTGCTCGTCAGTCTCCACAAGGGGGATTTCCTTTTCGATGCCGGCCTTTTCGCGGAGCTCTTCAATCATTTCACAAACCTGACAGACTGTTTTTTGTGCAGTCGCGACAGCGTCAGCGATGACTTTTTCCGATAATTCCTTAGCCTCTACTTCAATCATATTCATCGCATCTTTGCGTCCGCCGAGCAGCAGGTTCAGGTCGCTGTCAGCAAGCTGTTTGTACATGGGATTGATTACGAATTCACCGTTTGCTCTGCCTAATCTGCAGGCCCCGATAGGCCCTAAGAACGGAATCTTGCTTATTGTAAGTGCCGCGCTGGCACCTATCATTGCCAGGATGTCGGGGTCGTTTTCACGGTCGGCACTTAAAACGTTCGCTGTAATCTGAACTTCCTGGAAGTAACCTTCGGGAAACAAGGGTCGAATGGGTCGGTCAATCTGCCTGGCTGTCAGAATTTCTTTAGTGCTCGGCCTTCCCTCGCGTTTTATAAAACCGCCTGGAAACTTGCCTGCGGCACTTTGTTTCTCGCGATATTCAACACTTAATGGGAAAAAATCAGTATCCTCGAATCTTGGCGGTGCCGTTACCGCAGCAACAAGAACGATGGTATCGCCGTATTGTACTACGACCGCACCGTCCGCTTGTTTGGCGATTTTGCCGGTTTCAATGGATAAGGTTCGGCCCCCGATTTGTCTTTCTACTCTACATACGTCAAACATATACTACCTCTTTATGTTACCTCTTTGGAATGTCCAGAAGTGGACCCCTATGCATAAACGCGCAAGTTATTTGTGTGCTTAGGTTCATTTATTTTCGTAAGCCGAGCCGGGATATTATCTTCTGATAGCGTTTGACATCTTTGTTGCTTACATATTTGAGTAACGCTGACCTGTTCCCGACCATTTTCAACAAACCTCGTCTGGAGGCGTGGTCTTTGCGATGAGTCTTGAGATGCTCGGTAAGCTCGTTAATCTTGTTTGTCAACAGCGCAATCTGCACTTCGGGTGAGCCTGTATCCCTTTCGTGAGTCTCAAAATCACCAATAATTTTTTGTTTTTCCTGCTTTGTTATCATTTTTTGGATAAATCCTTTCTAATACACCTTTCAACATATTACAAAATACAAATTATCCATACTAATCGGCTATTATAACATTTGCAAGCCTTTTCTACGAGAGTATATAAAAAGATTTGCTTTAGCAAATACAGGGGAGTTTATGGGATATTTGTCCCTGCGGAGTTTCGGGGTGTTTTTTGTTCGAGAAAGGCCTCTAAGATTTCCGCGGCGGCAATTGCATCAAGGCGTTTTTTCCTTTTTCCTCTTGTAAATTTGGCGGGGGCGAGCTTTTCTTCGGCACCGAAGCTGCTCAGCCGTTCATCCTGGAAGTGAACTGGAATGTGCAGATAGTCTTTTAACTGCTCGGCGAACTTGAGCACAAGTTTGGTTTGGGAGCTTTCCGAGCCGGTCATATTCAAAGGCAGCCCTAACACAACCGCTTCGACATTTTCGGTCTCGACCACCTCTGCAATCTTTTTTAGCAGCTCCTTTTGGCCTTGGATTACAGTTAGGGGTGAGGCAATGGTTTCTGCGGAGTCACAGATTGCCAATCCGGTGCGTTTAGTGCCATAATCTATTGCGAGGTATCTCATTTTTCGTTACGCGTAAATATTGCGCTGCACACCATTATGCTACAGAAACTTTTCGCCGGCGTGCTGCTTTATCAACTCGAGCAGCTCTTTTAGTCTTTGGGTCTGGTCAATGTGGCATACAAGTGTGGCATCGGGGCTGTGGGCTACGACCATATTCTCAAGGCCGATAGCAGCAATGAGATGGCCTTTCTCTTCGGTAACAATAAAGCTGTTCTTACAGTCAAGCAGCTCGCTTGTGCCAGCTACGACGATGTTATTGTCTTTGTCGGGGCTGATAATATCAGCAAGTGCTGCGAAAGAACCCATATCGAGCCAGCGACAATCCAGCTTTATGGCGTGGATCCTTTCGGCCTTTTCCATCACGGCGAAGTCGATGCTGATTTTGGGCAGCTTTACAAACCAGTCCTGGAGCGTTTTCTGCTGACTTGGGCTGTCCCAGTCGGCTTGAATTCTGGCCAACGGCTCGATAGCCTCGGGCAGAAACTTGTGCAAATTAGCCAAGATTGTTTTGGCCTTCCAGACGAACATACCGGAATTCCAGAAATATTGGCCGGTGTTGAGATATTCTTTCGCCTCTTTCTCGTCCGGTTTCTCTTTGAATGCTTCGACGGAATAAATCTTATTTTTACAGCCGGGATACTCACAGGCGTTATTGCATTTTATATAACCGAGCGAGGTGCTGGCGAGCGTCGGCTGAATCCCGAAAGTAATCATATCGTCCGGATTGCTATTTACAAAAACAAGAGCATCCTTGAGGGCCTGCTGCAGTACCTCGGCAGGCTTTATAATCTGGTCGGCGGTAACCACTGCTACCGTGGCCTCGGGGTCATATTTTGTCAGAACGGTTGAGACCAGCCCGATGGCGCCGGCCGTATCGCGAACAGCCGGCTCAGCTATGACATTATTAAAGGGCAATTCGGAGAGGTTTTCACGGACTACATCCGCGTAGCCGGCGTTTGTAAGGACGATTATTTTTCTCGTATCGAATATCGGTGAGAGACGCTCGAAACAAAGGCGAATAAGTGTTTGGCCGTCGAGGAGTTTTAAGACCTGTTTGGGACGTTTTTGTCGGCTGAGCGGCCATAATCTCTTGCCCATGCCCCCAGCCATTATCACTGCGTAATCCATTCTCAGGCCTCCTTCACCCCGCCCCTGCGGCAGGGGCGGGGTTCAAACCATATAGTCCTCATCAAAACCATTGAGAGGCTTGATTTCCTGCGCCAGTTCTTCGTATCCCTGTCTTCCCATTAGTGCGAAGGCGGCTTCTTTGCCTAATTCGACGGCAGGTTGGTCGTAGGGATTGATATTAAACAAAGCACCGGCGAAAGAAGTCGTTACTTCAAATAAATAAATAAACTGGCCGACGGTATAGGCGTTCACTCTATCGAAAAGGACAGTCAGACAGGGACGTTTGCTTTCCAAAAGGGCATATTCGGTGGCTTGCTTCTCGTTGTTGAACAACTCGCTCAGATCCTTGCCGGCAAGAAATCCGAGTTCCTGCGCATAATCGGGAGCCGGGCCTATCTTGATGTCTTTATCGAAATTACGTACCTGAAGGAAAGTAAACAATTTATCGTTCGGCCCTTCGCGATATAACTGTACCTGGCTGTGCTGGTCGGTAGTGCCGAGGGCCTTGACC
>JBAQFY010000035.1:0-2224 GCA_049287505.1 Sedimentisphaerales bacterium
CTCTGGAGCTTTACGACTGCCAATTTCCTTATCGTGGACGATTTTGAGGACTACGATATTGGCAATAACGAAATATGGTGGGCATGGAAAGATGGGCTTGGCTATGCAGCGCATGGTAATGAACCGGCCTACGCCGGTAACGGAACCGGCTCAATGGTTGGCGACGAAACCACCGGTTCTTATTGTGAGGAAACTATCGTTCACGGAGGCAGCCAATCAATGCCTTTATTCTATGACAACAGCGTCCTCAGGTATTCAGAGGCCCAGAAGACGCTGACTTATCCGCATGACTGGACTGAGAATGGTGTTAGCACATTAACGATTTGGTTCAGAGGCATTTCGGATAACGCTGCTGAGACATTGTATGTTGCTCTCAATGGCAGTGCGGTCGTCTCTCATGATAATCCAAATGCAGCGCAGATAGGTACCTGGACCCAATGGAATATCGACCTGCAGGCGTTTGCAGACCAGGGCGTGAACCTTGCCAATGTCAATACGATTGCTCTTGGTCTTGGTAACAAGAAGAATCCGGTCGCTGGTGGCTCAGGCACAATGTACTTCGATGATATTCGGCTATATCCTCCTCCGCCGGGACCAGAAACGCCATAGAAACTGTAAGTGAAAATTGATTGTTTGATTGATACCAGGCTTTACAAGTCTGAGATTGCGAGTCCGCCTAAAGGCGAAAGGCGGACCCGCAATGATGTTAAGGATGCGCTCCGTGACCGAAGCTATGAAGCGTAGGCTACTCGTGTATTCTGTGAAGAAAACACCATTTTGTGAAGACGAGTTTTTTAATGCTTGTTGAAAACAATAGGTATTTCGTGTGACCACTCGCCGCGATGCGTCGCAGCGGGAAACACCGTTATCTTTTAACTTTTTGAAGGAGGACTATTATGTGCAAGAAATTGATTTATCTAATTTCATTTGTTTTGGCGCTTTGGTTGACTGCAAGCACCGCAGTTGCCGACCTGGTTGCCCACTACCCGTTCGATGAGGGAAGCGGCAACACCGCCATAGACATCTCCGGCAATGGCCACGATGGTACATTGAATGGTGACCCACAATGGACGACTGGGCATTTAGGCAGTGCCTTAGACTTCGACGGTATTGGAGACTATGTGGAGATAACACGGGTCGTGCAGGATGACTTCACATTAATGGCCTGGATTAAAGCAGATACGCCTGGGCTTAGCCTGGGCTCCCAGGGTTATCAAGGCAGTGGATTGATATGGTCGGATATCGCCGGTGTAGCGAATGATTTTATCCTGGCAGTTCTCGACACAAAACTCTCATTTTTCTGTGGAAACCCGGACCTGTCCGTAAACTCAGACAGGGACATTGTAACAGGCCAATGGGTCCATGTTGCCGCAACGAGGAGTGCACAGGAGAGAAAAATCAGTATATATATCAACGGCGAACATGAGAAAACTATTGACCATGCGAACAGTGGCCCATTGAATGCTCTCGACACAATTGCCATCGGAGGCAATGTCCTCGATTCACGTTACTATACAGGGCTTATCGACGATGTTCGCTTCTACGACCACGTTTTGTCGGGGATTGAGGTTCTCAGTGCTATGCAAGGCCAGATATGGCCGTATGCCTGGGGCCCCGAGCCGGCTGACAGTGCCTTGCATAAAGATACTTGGGTAAACATTTCCTGGAAGCCGGGAGGTTATGCGGTCTCGCACGATGTATATTTAGGCGACAATTTCGATGATGTGGACTCCGGTGCCGAGAGCACATTCCAGGGCAACCAAGCCGGAACGTTCCTTGTTGTTGGCTTCCCCGGATTTGCTTATCCGGATGGTCTCGTTCCAGGTACTACATACTACTGGCGAATCGATGAGGTTAATGACACTGAGCCGAACAGCCCATGGAAAGGCAAGATCTGGAGCTTTGCGATTCCTCCCAAGACTGCATACAATCCCACCCCGGCTGATGGTGCCGAGCTTGTAGCCCTGGATGTGAAGCTCAACTGGACGGCAGGTTTCGGTGCGAAATTACATACCGTATATTTCGGCGACAATTTTGACAATGTGAACAATGCCTCAGGCGGCCTTCCTCAGGGAACTACGACCTATAATCCCGGCCCACTTAAAGCGGGTAAGACTTACTACTGGCGGGTCGATGAGTTTGATATTATCAACACGTATAAAGGCAACGTCTGGAGCTTTACTGCTCAGGGCGCCGTCGTGAGCCTGAAGCCTTCTAACAGTGC
>JBAQFY010000036.1:0-17123 GCA_049287505.1 Sedimentisphaerales bacterium
CGGATTTCCAGAAACGATTTCAGCTCCGCCTGCCAGTCTTTTCTGAGCCTTTCCAGCGATGAGCCGGTCATAATCGCCTCGCGTACTGACGAAGTACCAGATAAACGGTCGAAGTGTCTCGCCTTCCATTGGAAGGCGTCCGGATACATCCTGAAAAGCTCATTAACAATCAGAATCCCACTATAGTATGGCTCAAGCAAATCCCTGTCGGTTATGATGATTTTAACGCCGTGACATTTTTGGCCTTGGTATTTGGAGCTAATCGGTGTGAAGCTGGTCGGCGTAAATCGCAAACCCGGCAGATTCAACTGGTTAAGTCTCGTAGTGAGACTTTCTGAATGAATCCAGGGTGCACCAAATTGTCTAAATGGCATTTCGGTACCTCTGCCCTCTGAAACATTCGTACCCTCCAGAAGACATAGGCCGGGATAAACAGCGGCAGTCTGAAGGCTATCTATATTGGGAGAGGGCTTTATAAATGAGAGATTAATTTGGTCGTACCACATTCGGCGGCGCCAATCCGTCATAGGTACAACGACAAGGTCGGCCCGGACCCCATTTTTTAGCCAGCCTTGTTTGTTGAACATGGTTGCCAGCTCTCCAATGGTCATGCCATGTCTTACAGGCAGAGGATGCATTCCGACAAAGCTAACAAAGTTTGGTTCGAGAATATTGCCCTCGACTTTTAGTCCATTGATAGGATTTGGGCGGTCCAAAACGACAAAGCGTTTGCCGCATTCGGCTGCAGCCTCCATAGCCAGGGACATGGTGGAAATGTAAGTGTAGAAGCGAGCTCCGACATCCTGGACATCAAAAACAAGAACATCGACATTCTTCAGCATCTCTTCGGTCGGCTTATTTGTCTTTCCATACAGACTATAGACAGGAAGATTGTAGTACGTATCTGTTTTGTCCTCGATTGCATCTCCTGCTTCCTGGTTCCCAAAGATACCGTGTTCCGGGCCAAAAAGTGCCGTGACCTTTGCGCTATGGATATTGCGAAATACATCCAGTATGTATTGTCCATTGCGGTTGTAAGCGGTGTGGTTGGTTATGATTCCGATGCGCTTGGCGTCGAATAATCGCTCATATTCGGGGACATTGTCTAATCCGGTCTTAACTAAGTTTCCTGCCGGAGCTAACATTGTTAAAGTAATTGTAAGTGTCAGTCTCGCAAATTCCATTATTTGTCTCCTGCCGGTGGATGCCGGTATCTACTCTCATAATAAATTGTCTTAAACCGGCAGATTTTATTATACATGAAATAAACATTATTTGGAAGCAAAGTTGACCACCAAGGAAAAGACTTGGTCCGAAAAGATATGAAACGGCTGATACCTTTACTTGTCAGCTATTGACGGTTACGGCCAAAACAGCCAAAATGGATAGTAGTAAAATGGAATGTAGTTCTTCTATGAAGATTTATGTGAAGCTATTATTGACGGCACTATTCTGGGGAGGCACTTTTGTTGCAGGCAGGATTGTCTCCCAAAACGTAGGGCCTTTCTCAATCGCATTCTTAAGGTTTGCCATTGCCTCGATATTTCTCATATTGCTAACCTGGAATATTGAAGGTAAGCTGCCCGCACTGAAGAAGTTTCAAATTATACCTGTTATTCTGCTCGGGATGACGGGCATTTTCACGTACAACGTTATGTTCTTCAAAGGACTCAAAATAATCCAGGCATCTCGAGCCTCACTTATAATTGCAACCTGTCCGGTATTCATCACAATCTTCTCGGCATTTTTCCTGAAAGAGAAGCTCAATCTGACAAAAGGTCTTGGAATTGTCATCTCCGTATGCGGAGCAGTAGTGGCCATCTCAAAAGGAAATATAAACCGGATATTCGAGACAGGCCTGGGCTTAGGGGAGCTTTACATTTTTTGTTGTGTCCTGAGCTGGGTAGCTTACTCCCTGCTCGGCAAAGCCGTTATGAATAACCTGTCTCCGCTCGCTTCCGTGTCGTATTCCGCCGTAGTTGGGGCCGTCGCGTTGTCCATTCCTGCTTACTTTGAAGGATTGTTCCAAAATATCAGGAACCAATCCGTACTCGACTGGTTATGTATTTCTTATCTGGGCGTTTTTGGAACTGTTATCGGATTTGTCTGGTATTATCAAGGCGTGGAACGTCTTGGCCCAACAAAAGCCGGCCTGTTCATAAATTTCGTCCCTATATTCGCTATTCTTTGCGCTTTCTTTATCCTCCAGGAGCCAATCACCCCCTCACTTGCAGTCGGCACCGTGCTGGTCATCTCCGGCGTCTATCTAACAAACAAAACCCCCAAAGTTAGCGCGACATAACGTGCGCCCTACCGTCAAATCCCTTTTCGTTGTTCTTCTGCTGGTGATATATGAATTCCTGTTGATTCAATGCGGTGTTTCATCAAAGCTGTATATGCGCGAACAGGGTAGTGTTCTGTTAAATGTCGATTGATGTGCTGTCATTCCTGCGAAAGCAGGAATCCAGATTGTTATAAATGGATTCCGCATCAAGTGCGGAATGACAACAACTCAAATCATGCTTGACAGAGCAATAGTAAAACAGTTTTGGAGCATTCTTCTTTGACTTCTTTTCTTCTCTTTATTACTATCTTCTTAAATTTGAAACCTATATGACCGGGAATACCAATGAAATTGCCCAGACTTCAATTGCACACTAAGGTTTTGACAGGATTGTTGATGGGAGTAATTTTTGGTGTGCTTGCCAATCAGTGGGGATTTTCAGCCTTCGTCTTCAGCTATATCAAACCCATTGGCTCGGCTTTTATTAAATTGATTAGTATGGTTGTCGTACCTCTGGTCTTTGCTTCTCTATTAGTCGGAACAGCCGGTCTCAATGACATCAGGAAGTTAGGCCGGATTGGCGCCAAGACCGTAGTTTATTATTTGTGTACAACAATCATTGCAATTAGCATCGGCTTATTCTTGGCAAACACTTTCAGGCCCGGGGAAGGTCTTTCACAGGAAACGCGAACACAGCTAATCGAAAGTAACAGGCAAGAAGCTGGTGCACAAATTGAGACAACTCTGAAAAAACCAACAATAACGGATATTCTCTTGAATATTATCCCAACAAATCCCGTTAAAGCGTTTGTTGAAGGCGATATGCTGCAGATTATCTTCTTTGCTTTGATGGCCGGGATTTGCCTTAGTTTAATTCCATCCGAACGAAGTCAGCCGGTAATAAATTTCTTCGAGGGCATTAACGAGCTGATAATTCAAATGGTACATATTATTATGAGGCTCGCTCCTTACGGTGTATTCGCCTTGATTTCGGCGGTTGTCGCAGATTTTGGATTGGACGTTCTGCTTGTTCTTCTTAAGTACTCCTTGATAGTGGTTATAGGGCTTATTCTTCACGTTACGATTGTTTACTCCTCTGCAATAAAGCTCTTCAGCAAACAAAAAATCTCAACTTTTTTCAGAGGTATCCGTCCCGCCCAGTTGATTGCCTTTAGCTCCGCATCGAGTTCAGCCACTTTACCCGTCACTATGGAATGTACTGAGAGAAATTTAGGCGTCCCCGGGCAAATTGCCAGCTTTGCACTGCCGTTAGGAGCCACCATAAATATGGACGGCACAGCTCTGTACCAGGGAGTGTCCGCTGTTTTTATTGCCCAGGTTTATGGTATGGGTCTAACCGTACCACAGCAGCTGATAATAGTCCTTACCACTGTCTTGGCTTCCATTGGTACCGCCGGTACGCCAATGGCAGGTGTAATTACATTGGCAATCGTACTAAAAAGTATCGGAGTGCCCTTGGAAGGCATAGGCCTCATTATGGGCGTGGAACGTATATTGGACATGTGCCGCAGCGTGGTAAACGTTACGGGTGATGCCTCCTGTGCGGTGGTTGTAGCTTCGAGCGAAGGTGAATTGAAAAAGCCATAATTTATTGAAACAATTAGCTGATTTGATAAGGAAATGAATATGCTCGCAAAGAAAACTGTTAGCAGAATATTGCCGGTTGCTGCTGCATTTGTGTTTTGCTTCACAATACTCGCAGGGACCCCGCTTTGCGGGAACCAAGTAAGATGTGAGGGATGTTTTTCGATTGTAGCAGGCAAGGAGGCTTCGGCGGATGGATATGTAATTATGGCTCACAATGAAGACGATTCTCCTCCTCAAATTGTAAACCATCACAAAATCCCACGAAAAAAACATTTACCTACAGAGAAAGTGAAGCTGCTCAACGGTGGCCAATTAGAACAGGTCGAACAAACCTGGGCTTATATATGGTCGGAAATGCCGGCCATGCTTTTCTCCGACAGCTACATCAATGAATGGGGCGTCAGCATCACATCGGACAACTGCCCTTCACGGGAGGATAAGCCCCAAATCACTGATGCCGGGATAGGCTATATGCTGCGGCGCCTCGTAGCTGAGCGAGCTAAGACTGCACGCGAAGGTGTCTTATTAGCTGGAAAGCTCGTGGAACGCTTCGGCTATATCGACTCCGGCCGGACATACATCATCTGTGACCCTGATGAAGGATGGCTCTTCTGCGTCGTCAACGGCAAGCACTGGCTGGCGCAACGGGTCGGCGATGACCAAGTGGCAATGGTAGCCAACACCTATACAATACGCCGGGTTGACCTCTCTGATAAGAAAAACTTCCTGGCCTCGAAAGACATCATCAAATATGCTGTTTCCAGGGGCTGGTATAATCCCGAAGAGGACGGGCCGTTTGACTTTGCCCGTGTTTATTCAAATCCCGAATCCGCTTCAAGTTTTTCCAACTTCGGCCGGCAGTGGAGCGGCTTCAGATATGTTGCCGCCGAACCGATTCCTCTCAGTCCCGAACTGCCCTTTTCGGTCGTACCGCAACGTAAAGTGGGCGTAGCCCGGATTATGCAGATTCTTCGCCACGATTATAAAGGAACAGAAATTCAACCCTCTTCGCCGCCCGCAGCCCCGTCTGGTGATGGGAGTCGCTGGGACTCGCTAAAAAGTCCGCAGGAAAGTGGTTGCCCCATCTGCAGCGGTGCCACCCAGACCAGCTTTATTGCTCAGTTGCGAAGGAATATGCCTCTGGATATCGGCATTGTTTACTGGGCCTGTCTTGCTTCGCCTCGGACTTCGTTTTACATTCCATTTCATTTTGGTATTTCTGAATTCCCCGCAGGATTTTGCCTGGAGTCACAAAGACCATCGAAAATCGTCTTTGATGAAAAAGTCGGTTGCCCTTTCCAGGCCGACCCGCTCCAGGCCTTTTGGATGTTCTCCAATTTTTACAACAAGGTTTATGGTGTTTCTGCTAATACAATCAGCCGGGTAAAAACTCTCGCTGAGGAAATCGAGAATGATGCTTTTACTCTGCAAAAACCGCTTGAAGAAGCTGCACGCCGGCTATACACTGAAGACAAAATAACAGCGATGAAAGTATTGGCTAACTATTCCAATGGAATCTACCTGTCCTCTATAGAGACGATGCATAGAGTGCTATCGGAAAAGTGATATAGTGAGTAAACTATGCTAAAAGAAAACCCACATGAGTCTTTGGCTCATATGGGGTAATAGGACTCGGGGAGACAGGATTTGAACCTGCGACCTCTGCGTCCCGAACGCAGCGCTCTAGCCAAACTGAGCTACTCCCCGAAAAACTATACTATAACGACAAATATATTATAACAGCTTCTAAATTACAATCAACTTTCATTCCCATAAACTTGCTGTTACTCTTAGACTATACTTCATTTCAAAATACCAGCCAATTTCTTCTTTTCCTGAGACCCTCGCGCGCTCTTGAGGTACCGTTCCCGCTTTGCCGCATAAGCCCGGTCTGGTTGAGACTCGATGTAAACCAACGTCCATGAACTATTCTGTCGAGTGTATTTTCCCCCTCGCCCGGTATTATGCTCTTCAACCCTTCGAATCAGGTTGTCGGTGTGCCCTATGTAGAGTTTGCCTGTCTTTAGACTTTGAAGTATATAAACTAATACACCTATATACTTTCTCCAAACACTCCGCCGATTTTCCTAATCAGCCAGACTGGATTTCCTGCTGCTCACAGGACGTCCACCCCCATGGGGACTGTCCCCTAAGGGGCCTTATGGTGGAACCTGCGACCTTCCCTAAGGGACGCTCTGGCCAAACTGAGCTACTCCCCGGAAAAACAAAAACCTAAAATAGCACATCAGCCCTCGAATTGCAAGCTACAATAAATTTACAGGGTCTATATCTATAGCAACCTTGACCGTCGGCCGAATAGGTCCCGCCGCTCGCAAACCGGCAAATAACTGCTGGATGGTTGCTGCTTGGGGGGCCTGAATAATTATCTGCATTCTGTGAAAACGTTGTATCCGGCTTATAACCGCCGGCATCGGCCCACGAACAGTCGCCTTCAGCCCTTCTCGTTCGATAATTCGGTCTATCCTCTGACGCATTTGCGCACAGGCGGTCTCAAGCCTGTCAAAATTCACGTCCCGCATAACGATAACCGCCAATCTCCAAAACGGTGGTAAATTGCAGGCCTTGCGATGCTTTAATTCCTCTTTGACAAAGCCGTCAAAGTTCCCGCCGACGGCAAACTGTATCGCCGGCTGATTCGGCAGAAACGTTTGGACGAAAACCACACCCTTTTTCACAGAGCGACCTGCCCGACCGGCCACCTGGGAAATCAACTGAAAGGTTCGCTCATTCGCCCGGAAATCCGGCAGATAAAGCGATGTATCAGCACTGATAATACCCACTAATGTTACATTTGGAAAATGCAGTCCCTTAGCCAGCATCTGCGTGCCGGCCAATATGTCAATTCGACCCTCATTAAAATCTTTTAGAAGACGGTAATAGTCTCTGCTTGCCATAGAATCACTGTCAATCCTCGATACTCGAGCCAGCGGGAACTTTTTAGCTAACTCTTCTTCGAGCCTTTGCGAGCCAAGTCCTATCATTGCAAATCCGCCCCCGCATAGAGGACATTTTTCAGGCACAAGCGTCTGGGCCAGACAATAATGACAGACCGCATAACCATAATTGATGTGTTTTCCCGTAACCGTTCGCATTCGCTCGTGGCGGCTGACATTCGACTTATGAAAGGTCAGCGTTACATCGCAGTTGCGGCAGTGCAGCGTATGTTTACAGGATGGACAGAATATAAAATTACTGTAACCGCGCCTGTTCAAAAGCAAAATCGCCTGCTCCTTTTTCGCAAGTGTCTCTTTCAGACGCTCGGCCAATGGCTCACTTATCAGACTAACACCCTTCTTTGTTACCTGTTCCTGCCGTAAATCGACGAGCTTCATCTGTGGCATAGGTAAGTCCATCACCCTTTTGGGCAAACGCACTAAGCTAAAATACTTCTTACTTTGACAATTAGACAACGTCTCCAATGACGGCGTGGCACTGCCTAAAATACAATGTGCATCTGCTAATTGCGCCCGTTTTATCGCTACATCTCTGCCGTTATATCGCGGGGCGGTGTCCTGCTTATAGCTTGGCTCATGCTCTTCGTCAACAATGATAAGACCAAGCTTCGGAAGCGGCGCAAAGACCGCCGAGCGAGCACCTATAACCACATCAGCCTGGCCCGACTTTATCTTCTGCCACTGCACGTTTCGCTGGGCAGCCGTTAAGCCCGAATGCATCACGGCGATTTTTTTGAACCGCTCATTGAATCGCTGAACGGTCTGCGCCGTAAGAGCAATTTCAGGCAGTAGAACAATAACGCCGGCTCCTCTTCGCAAAACCGTCTCGATAACCCTCATATAAAGCTCGGTTTTGCCGCTGTCCGTAACGCCGTATAAAAGCGTAACGCCGAACTCGCCTGAACCTGTCTTAGAGACAACAGCTTCAAAATGAGCTAATGCCTTTCGCTGGTCGTCATTGAGGATTACCTGTTCCGTTTTTATTGACATCCCTTTGGGAATAGCAGGCAAAGACTTCAGTATTGTCTTTTGGACTATTTTAACGATTTGTTTTTCCGCCAATCTCTTTATCGGCTCATTGCCGCAGCCGACCGTTTCTAATAAATCCCTAAGCTCCACAGCATCATTTGAACTCGAAGCCCCCCTGCCGTGCAGGAACTCGACAATTTGATTTTGCTTTTTGCCCCTCAATTCTTTGATGGATTTTTCGATACCGGCAGCGCTGACTGTCAGGTAAACATACTTTTGCGTTTTGACGCCGGCCCCCCTTTTCACCGCCGACGGCACCATCGCAGCCAAAACCTGGCCGAGTGGACAAACATAATAACCGCTTATCCATCGTGCCAATTCCATCAGCTCGGTTTCCAACAACGGCTCTTTATCTATTATTCCGGTTACTCTTTTTAGCTTCCTCCCCGTACCGCGCGCAATAAAAGACTCTTCGGGCTGGACATCCGACTGGGTACAAAACCCAGCTTCGGATTTGTCTTTTCTGCCGAATGGTACTTCGACTCTCTGGCCCACTTTAATCGGCCAGATTTCGTCCGGTACAAAATAGTCGAACTCCGCATCCGCCGCTGACTCGAAAGCCAATCGAATAATATGTTGACAAGATGTTTGCTCTACCTCTTGCTCGAACAGATTGCTGCTTTGATATTTAGGCATTTGTTTTTTTAATTTTGTTTATATAACTCCGAAAGCCATTATAGGTGCGCCGGGATAAGCTACGGATGAATCCGAATGCCCTAAAACTATCCCATCATGCAAACAGACAACAGTGTCCTGCAACTTTCCAAAGGTATTATATATTTTAGCTACCGCCCGGCCTTTTTTGACCATCTCTCCGGGTCGAGCAAAAAAACGAATTATACCGCTGGCGGAACTAATTGGTCCTTTTGAAAACCTCAAAGATTTGCCTTCGACATTTTCCGGTAACTTAAATCTAAAAGGCTCGTCTTCACTTTCAATCATTCCAAGGTAAGCTAAAATTCCTAAAATAGATTTCATCCCATATTCCACGTTCATCTCATTGACAACGTATGACTCTCCCAGTTCAATTGTTAAGGCGGGGATATTGTGTTCGAGCAAGCTATAAGAAAAAGATTTGTGAATTTCTTCCGTATCAAGAACAACCAAAAAACCGGATTTCTCAGCAGCCGTTTTAGCTTTTTCGTATGCTTGCTTATCGGCTTGCTTTGGTTCGGGGTCTAATATTGTATAGGGTATTGACTTCATCCAGTCATTATGAAGGTCCAGGACCAGAGTCGGTTTTGTTTGTTTTATGGTGGTAAATATCCTATCCGCTATTCTTTCCGCCAAAGAACCATTTTTACTGCCCGGAAAGGAGCGGTTCAGGTCTTCTCTGCTTATGGTAATATTGCGCGATGCTGCTTCAAACCCAATCGGATTCATTAAAGGAAAAGCGTAAAGAGCTCCTTTACGCATAGGCTGCTTTTGTATCTTTTTGAAGACCTCTTGAATCGTAACTATGCCTGTTACCTCATCACCGTGAATACAGCCGGTAAGCCAGACTATCGGTCCGGGATTTATACTTTCAACCACCATAAAAGGTAATCGCCGCCGGGACAAATCGGAACCGGTTAAAATCTTCAGAAAAGAATATTTCACTTTTTGTTGATAGTTTTTGTTTTTATTCGCTCCCATCGTTTATTCCTTCCTTCTAAGGACACAACACAAATAAGAAATCTTATTTGCCTTTCTCCTCCAGAAACAAACTGTCACACCCGTATCCAGGCATTCTTCGATAGTTTCTTGAGCTTTTTAATTTTTCCCTCAAGTTTTTTTATACTCTTGTTAATCTCTTTTTGGCTCTTTTTGTCCTTCTCTCCTAAATACCTAATCAATGCTTTTTCAAGAGCGAAATTGATATCAAGAATCTCCGTACCTACAGACCTGCAGAACTCTCTGAGAAAAAATCTTCTCACATATCTTGCTTTTCTCAACAGAAACAGATTCAAGAAATAATGCGTTATATGCCGTCGTGCCAAGTCTAATTCGTCCGCACGCTCCCTTACACAGGTATACTTTTTCTCTTCCAAATTGTTTATCCACTGTTCTGCCTTTACATCTCTTTGTTCTTTATCTTGCCCAACCTCTTCTCTATCCTAACTATATAGCCTTCTCAAATCATCTCGCATCTCTTTCGAGGCATAATCCTGCATTTGCTCGAAGAATAACCGTCCTTCTGCAGCCAACCGAGTTCTACTTGCTGACCTCCACGCGCCGATACCACTAATACAAGCCCCAATCGCAGCAATCAATGCTATCGTGATTTCCACATTCTCACGCATAAATTCTACAATATGACCCATAGACAAATAAAGAACCATCGAAACGAAAATTTATTTGTTCATTTTTACTTTACCCCTTTATGTCATCTGGCATAAAAACTACACATACTATATTACAGGCAGAACCCTGCCAATTGGCCATCTATCGCCTCTTACTATTTTGCTTTACCTTTTGAAGTGCCTTTTTTATGCCCTTTAGCTTCGGTAATAAATCCTATTTGCGATTTCGGCTTGGAGGTTGGCATTACCATTTCTGACAACACTTTAAACACAAGTTTGAATTGTTCATCATATCTGCGTTCCAAAGCCTCGATCTTTCGTCTAAGGGCGGAGTTTGTAGCCAAAATTTCACGCAGTTTGACAAATGTTCTCATTATTGCGATATTGACCCCAACAGCCCTTCTGCTGCGCAGGACACTGGATAGCATAGCAACACCCTGTTCGGTGAAGGCGTAAGGCATGTATCGGCGCCCGCCCCGGCCTTCTTTTGAGATGCCAATTTGGCATCTCAAAAAAATCTCATACTCTGCCTTAGTTAGCTGAAACATAAAATCAGTAGGGAAACGTTCTATGTTACGTTTAACTGCTCTGACCAAAGCTCCTGTCTCCACCCCATATAGTTGCGCTAAGTCGCTGTCAAGCATAACCTTATGTTTGCGAACAAGGTAAATGCACTGCTGTATTCGCTCGATAGGAATAATTGAGACTGTGCCTTTAGGCATTCCCGACTACTCCGGAATTTATTAGTATCTTGAGGTCACAATTTGTGACCGCCTATCTTGAAGTTCCAATTTGGAACGTCAAGTTACAGATTATCCAAAACTCTCTTTGCCGTCAAACCCAAACTCCAAGCATCCTTAGTGCAGCCGAGCCGACCTCAAATTCTAAACTCCTGAATTTTGCAGAAGTCGTAGTAGTCTGTCAAGTTTGAGTCTGTAAGTGAGCATTCTCACGGTTGAGTGGCAGCCTCAAAGCCGAAGGCTTTGGGGATGGTAAATACCTATAAATCAAATCTGACAGACTAATAATACAGATCTTAACGTAAAGTGATACCATCCGCGGCGCCGTCAAGCTGCAGCACAATGATTGTGTCAAGTTCCTTCCGATATGCTTTCGGGACAGAGATTTCAATGGCCTGTTCAGTTTGCCTGACAGTTGCAGTGCCACCGGTCATAACAGAGCTTGCAATAATCTTCTTCGGGATAGGCGGCAGCACAAGGGTATCCTCGTCCTGATTTAGAACATGGACGTAAATGGTATCGCCCTTGTATGTGCTGGCGCCCCAGTCGCTCGGCTTAAATGGTCCGCCGCGGGTAGCGTAAATACTCTGCCCATATCCATCCAGCCAATCTCCCATTTCTTTTAGTCGCACGACCTGTCTCGGCTCGATTCGGCCGTCCGGCATAGGCCCGACATTGAAAAGAAGATTCCCGTCACCTCCGACAACGCGTACAAGCGTATCGATGCACTGCTTGAGAGATTTCATCAAGTCGTCAGGTTTCCATGCCCACTGCTGACAGATGGTCATGCAGGTCTCCCAGGGACGGTCGTTCTGGAATCTGCCGATTCTCTGTTCCGGCGTGTCGTGGTCGCCGGGCAGTCCCGCCCTGTTGTTGATGATAACGTTAGGTTGAAGCCGCCGAATCATTTTGAACAGGTTCTCCGAATCCCAGTCCTCTGCTTTGCCGCCAAGGCCGTCAAACCAGATTATATCAATCTTGCCGTAGTTGCTGCAAATCTCTCGAAGCTGCCCATGCAGAAACTTGATATAACGGCTATGATTTTCCGTTCGATAGTCCGGATGATACCAGTCGGGTGGGGAGTAATAGTAGCCGAGTTTTAATCCGGCCTTGTGACAGGCATCGGCTAATTCTTTCACCACATCGCGTTTGAATGGCGAGTTAGTAATTTTGTAGTCGGTCAGTTTGCTGTCGAACATCGAAAAGCCATCGTGATGTTTGCTCGTGAACACAAGGTACTTCATACCGGCATCTTCGGCGATTTGTACCCATTCGTCCGCATTGAACCTGACCGGGTTGAACTGCTTGTAGAGATTGTCATAAATCTCTACCGGGATTGAGCCTGTAGATTTGTCGTTTCGTCCCCGCCGTTCACCGCCGCGGGACCAGCCTATCTCCGTCCCTTTCAGACTTACCGGCCCCCAGTGAATAAACAGGCCGAATTTCATTTCACGCCACTGTTGTATGTCCCGTTCGTCGGCTTTTAAGAAATCTGCTGACCCTTTATTGACCTGCTCGATAGAAAAGGCAGTAGGTGAGCACACCGCCAATCCCAACCAAACTACAAGCGACCGTTTAATCCATTCATTTCTTAACATATCTCCAGCCCTTTCCATTTATAGAAGACGCGTTTACATAAGGACAATAATATAACGGAAAAGGTGGAAAAACGAAACCTGATGTTTGCTTTTTGCGGCAGACTGGGCAGGGTCTAACGTAAAAAACTCTTTATAATGCTTGCAAATACTATTTGACAATTGTTGTATGAGCGGCGTTGAACATTCTTACGCCGCCGGTATCTAATTGCAGGATTAAGCCCTGTTCAGGGTCAATTCCGATGCAATTGCCGGAAAATTCCCGGCTGTTATAGATAAGCTTCACTCTGTGGCCTAATTGAACGCTCAGGTCACGCCATTGGTCTATTACTTTGTCGCTCGTTTGGGCTGCTACTTCGAGCCAGTGTTCCATTGAAGTAAGCAGTCTTTTTGCCAGCAAGATACGGTCGCAAGTGGAGTGACTTTCGATGTCGATACTTGTCGCGATTGATTGTAATTCGAGGTCAAAAGAATCCCTTTTTTGGTGGCAGTTTATCCCAATGCCAATAATGCAGGTACTGCCGCTGTTATCTGTTTTTACTTCGAGCAGAATACCGGCCACCTTTTTGCCGTTCAGCATTATATCGTTCGGCCATTTGATTTTTACCTCGCTTTTGGCCGAGCTGCCGATGGCTTCTGCCACTGCTACCGCGGATGTCAGCGAGAGCAGCTCAGCACTTAGTTTATTGAAAGTTAAAACAATCGAACAAAGAATGCTGTCGGAACGGCTGCTGTGCCATTTGTTGTCGGCTCTGCCTCTGCCTGCGGTTTGTTCTTCAGCGAAAATTGCAAGACCGTCATTTCTCTTGTTTTTTGCGTATTCAGCGGCGACCGTCTGTGTGCTTGATGTGCGATTATAGACGAGGATTTTTCTGCCGATACGTTTGGTTTTCAGATTCGCCTTTATCTTGTCAGGGTCCAGCTCGTCTCGGCGAAGGCCCGAGCCGGAGCGGGGCAGGTCGATTATTTGCATAACTTTAATTACCTGTCGAGTCCAATATCAACGGCTCTTGCCGAATGGGTGATTGCACCTACAGCTATTCGGTCGATGCCACATTGAGCGATTGCTGAAACGCTGTCTAAGGTTATGTTGCCTGAGGCCTCGAGTAATGGCTTTTTGTTTTTGCCGCACATTTTGTTTCGCATATCCACGGCGTGTTTTAACTGCCACTGGCCCATATTGTCGAGCAGCACAATATCGATTCCCTGAATCTCCAGCACGTAGTTGAGCTGGTCATCGACGTGGTCAACCTCAACAGCAATAAACTTAGCACCTTTTACTTTTTTAGCTTGGTGGATTATTTTTCGAAGTTTCGGCTGGAAGTTTCTGCCCAGCTGGGCCAGATGGTTATCTTTAATAAGAATGCCGTCATATAATCCAAACCGATGATTATATCCTCCGCCACAGCGTACCGCGTACTTTTCGAGGATGCGCCAGCCGGGCATTGTTTTCCTCGTATCGTAAATCTTTGCTTTTGTGCCCTGAACTGCCCGTACATACTTGTTCGTAGTAGTGGCTATTCCGCTAAGTCGCTGGAGGAAATTGAGCATAACCCGCTCAGCGGTGAGCATTGAGCGTAAAGGCCCTTCGATTGTAGCAAGGTTGCTACCAACATGAGCTGATTCGCCGTCATTTACCCACACTTTCAGCTTGAGTCTTTCGTCATAGCATTTCAGAATCTCACGGGTTACATCCATTCCGCATACAATTATTTCCTCACGTGAGACTATATTCGCTTTGGCGACCATGTCGTCTTTGAAGAGAAGCTCGCTTGTCATATCACCCCTTCCGAGGTCTTCTTCAATTGCCATTCGAATAAGAGGCTGGGCTTTTGCAATGTTAAGTTTTTTCATCTTCTCTTTTTCTTTCTTTTCTTAATTTCCTGATGGAGGGACCTTTTTATTATGTCTTTTTTGTTTTTTTATGGCTAAAAAATCGCTCTTCTTTTTTCTTGAGTTGACCAGAACCAGTTCCGGCAGCTCTTTCAGCTCCCGCAGTTGGTCACGCAGGAAAGCAGCCCGCTCAAAGTCCAGGCTCTGGGCTGCTTCAAGCATTTCCTTCTCAATTTGAGAGGCTAATTCAACCTTTTCGTACTCCGAATCGCCGAAACGCACCGCCTGGCGAGCGGTCCGTCTTGCTTTTATCTGCTCGGTCAGACTTTTACGAATTTCCTTTTTTATCGTTTCGGGCGTAATATTGTGCTCTTTGTTGTAATCTGACTGAATTCTACGCCGTCTGTTCGTTTCGTCAATAGCTTTTTCCATCGAGGCAGTAACTCTATCGGCATACAAAAAGACCGTGGCGTTGATATTCCGTGCGGTCCTGCCAATCGTTTGTATCAGCGAGGTCTGACTTCGCAGAAAACCTTCCTTATCCGCATCAAGGATTGCGACGGCTGAAACCTCCGGCAAATCCAGCCCTTCCCGCAGCAGGTTTACCCCCACCAGAACATCGAATTCGCCGTGACGCAGGTCTCTAAGTATTTCAATTCTTTCGAGCGTATCGATTTCACTGTGCAGATAACGACATTTGAAACCTCTTTTGGTAATGAAACCGGCCAGGTCTTCGGACATCCTTTTTGTCAGCGTCGTAACAAGCGTTCGTTCCCCTCTTTTGACCCGCTTTTCAATTTCACCTAAAAGGTGCGGAATCTGATTGCCGGCCGGATATACGAAGATTTCAGGGTCTATAAGTCCGGTCGGCCTGATGATTTGTTCGACAACCTCGTTATCACATTTCTCAAGCTCGAATTGCGCGGGTGTAGCAGAAACAAAAACAACTTTGGCCCAGCTTTCCTGAAATTCCTCAAAGCGCAACGGCCTGTTATCCAAAGCGCTCGGTAATCTGAAGCCATGTTCAATCAGGGTCTCTTTTCTGTGTCTGTCACCAGCCCACATTGCCCGCAGCTGCGGAATAGCAACGTGGGATTCGTCGATAAATAAAAGAAAATCCTCCGGGAAATAATCAATCAGCGTATAAGGTCTGGCTCCTGGTGGCAGGCCGGCCAGGTGTCTGGCGTAATTCTCAATCCCGCTGCAATAGCCGACCTCCTGCATCATTTCAATATCGTACATCGTTCGTGCGCCAAGCCGTTGGGCTTCCAGCAGTTTGCCCTGGCCTCGCAGCTCGGCTAATCGCTCTTTTAGCTCGGCCTTGATGCCCTCTATCGCAGAGCCGATTCTCTCAGACGGCATAATGTAATGCTGAGCAGGATATATAAAGAGCTGTTCTTCGACAGCGAGGGTTTCCGCCGATATGGGATTTATATAGCTTATCTTTTCTATTTCGTCACCGAAGAATTCGATGCGGATTGCAAAAGATTCGTAAGAAGGATACAGCTCGACCACATCGCCGCGAACCCTGAATGTCCCCCTTGCAAAATCGACATCGTTTCTGGTGTACTGAATGTCAGCTAATCTGCCAAGCAGCTCATTTCTGTTGAAATTCTCGCCGGTGCGGATAGCAACGACGCTGGCTTTATAATCTTCGGGCGAGCCAAGACCGAAAATGCAGGAAACAGAAGCAACAATAATACAATCATCTCTCGCTGAAAGGCTGGCTGTGGTTGAAAGGCGGAGCCGGTCAAGGTCATTATTTTTCGAGGCGTCTTTTTCTATGTATATGTCCCGTTGGGGAATGTATGCTTCCGGCTGATAGTAATCGTAGTAGCTAACAAAATATTCAACGGCGTTTTCCGGAAACAGCTCTTTGAATTCCTCATAAAGCTGAGCGGCTAAGGTCTTATTGTGGGAGATAACAAGGGTCGGCAGGTTGTGTTGAGCTATGACGTTGGCCATTGTGAACGTTTTACCGCTGCCGGTAACGCCCATTAGCGTTTGGAACTTTTTACCTGCGCGAAGTCCCTCTATAAGCCGTTCTATGGCTTGTGGCTGGTCGCCGGCCGGCTTGAACTCATTGTTTAGCTTGAATATACCCATTTTTAAACCACACAGTTTACCCTGATTTTAACCAAAGTTCGCACTGATTTCACGAAAAAATTAGCGGATAGCTAATAGAGGACAAAGGCCGGAATACAGATGACCAGTTCTGACTTCTGATTTCTGACTTCTGATTTCTGATTCCTGATTTCTGATTTCTGACTTCTGTCAATCTGACTTATTTGACCGGCTCTGGACAAACGACAGCCGCTACGAGTGCTTTTCCATACCAGCCCTCGGCTTCACCAAGGATTTTCTTTCTCCGACAATTTATCGTGGGATTTATACTTTTATGTTTAGCCCCCGGCTCTGCCGGGGGTTAACGCCTGTCTGGTAGTCATTGCGAAAAGGCCGCATAGAGGCCGACGCGGCAATCTCAAAAAATGTTTAGCTCCCTGCACCGCGCGGCCGGGGTCTTCACTTTTGATTTAGCCCCGACCCCGCGCGGTCGGGGTTCATTTTTTCTTCATTTACACAAGGTGTGCTTCCACAGATTCGCAAACCGAGGGTCTCCACCGCCGCCTCGGCGACGTAATACGCAATACTAAATGGTCGTTGCAAGGCCTGCAAAGCAGAATGTGTCAATTTCCGCTCTATGCTTGGTGAAGAATGAAATCAACATCAAGAACCGTAATTTCTCCATCAGAATCTAAGTCCCCGCTACTTAATGT
>JBAQFY010000037.1:0-6657 GCA_049287505.1 Sedimentisphaerales bacterium
GCCGCCGGAGGACTTCCTCAGGGAGTTGCAACCTATACACCTCCCGGCCCACTTAAATTGGCCAAGACTTACTACTGGCGGGTCGATGAGTTCGATGCCATCGCCACGTATAAAGGCGATGTCTGGAGCTTTACTACTCAGGGCGCAGTAGGGAGCCCGGACCCATCTAATGGCGCTGTGGATGTAAAGCATACGCCGACTCTTACCTGGTCGCCGGGAGTCTATGCTTCTTCGCATCAGGTCTATTTCGGCGCTGATAAAGATGCAGTGAAAAATGCCGATACAGGCTCACCAGAGTACAAAGGCACAGGCAACCTTGGTGCTGAGAGCTATGAACCCGAAAAACTCCTGTGGAATACCACCTACTATTGGCGGATTGATGAGGTCAATAACGTCAATCCCGACAGTCCGTGGAAAGGAAATGTCTGGAGCTTTACGACTGCCAACTTCCTTGTCGTGGATGATTTTGAGGATTATGATATTGGCAACAACGAGATATGGTGGGCATGGAAAGATGGGTTTGGCTATGCCTCGCATCCTACTTTACCGCCCTATGCCGGTAACGGAACCGGCTCAATGGTCGGCGACGAAACCACCGGTTCTTATTGTGAGGAAACAATCGTTCACGGAGGCAGCCAATCAATGCCTGTATTATATGACAACAGCGTCCTCAAGTATTCAGAGGTGGAGAAGACGTTAAGTTATCCGCGTGACTGGACCGAGAATGGTGTCAACACACTGACAATTTGGTTCAGAGGCATTACGGCTAACGCTGCCGAGACTTTGTATGTTGCTCTCAATGGCAGTGCGGTGGTCTCTCATGATAATCCAAACGCAGCACAGTTAGATAAGTGGACACAATGGAATATTGACCTGCAGGCGTTTGCAGACCAGGGCGTGAACCTGGCCAATGTCAATACGATTGCCCTTGGTTTTGGTAACAAGAAGAATCCGGTAGCCGGTGGTTCAGGCACAATGTACTTTGACGATATTCGTCTGTATCCTCCGCCCCCGGAGCCGGCACCTTAAGTCGAGATTTGGCTATTAAGTAAACTGTGAGGTTGTTTATAGCGGATTCGCGTTAATTCGGGGCCTATGCCTGAATGGTATAGGCCCCTTTTGAATAGGTTTCTCTCCCTAACTTTATTAAAGTGCATTAACGAATGCTGAACAGCACAAAAATTTTTCGGAAATCCTTAACTGACGGATTCTAAACAAAATTAACTGAACGTCCGACCCGGCGTTTTCTGCTGAATATCTTGTGGCCGTCTTTGGTTCGCATACGGGCTCTAAAGCCCATTTTTCGATACTTTTTTATTTTACTCTTACGATGATTTTCCATCTCGGATATCTCCAGGAATTAATTTATTAGCCTAATGACAAAAGAAGCACATTATAATAAGATTTATTTTTCTTTCAAGACCGTCAATTCCCAAAACCTTATTCGAAGTAGTCAACAGGATTTTGATGGTAAAATTCCTTTAATTCGTTATACAAATCAGGGTGGATTTCTTTTAGTTCCCCGGGTTTTTCAAAAAAGAATTCCGTGACTACCGCAAAAAACTCGGCCGGATTTGTGGCACCATACTTACTCAAAAATGTTGGATGACTTCGGGATGCTTCCTTTCTGAGTTTTTCATAATCTTTCTGTAATATACGCGCCCACGAAATATATCTGGACCGTTTTTTTAGAACTTCGGTGCTGTCGCCTTTGCCGCTGGAGGTATCTATTTGATGGGCAAACTCATGAAAAACTATATTGTGGCCATCATTGAAATCTGAAGTATCATGCCTTACATCATCCCAGGACAGCACGACTGAACCACGACGCCAGGATTCACCAAGATGAACTTCTGGGGCTTCAACCACTACTCCTGAGGCGAGATGTTCGGTTCGATGTGCTATAAACGCGCTGGGATATACCAGAATTGTGGAAAGACCGGGGTAATAGTCGGTTTTGCGATGCAAAAGTAATATACACGCATGAGCGGCTATCGTAACCTTTATTTCATCATTTGTTTCCAGACCCCCGCAGCCTTCAAATCGCTTTTCACTTATGAATATAAGGATATGACGCCTCAGCTCATCCTTATCCTCCTCAGACATTTTTCTGTATAAAGGCACATTCTTTTCAACAATCTTTAACCATTTATCAGGAAATCGTTTTTGAGAAAGCCGCTTGCGCCGCCACTTCTTGAGCCGAAACATATAAGGTCACCTTACTGTATTATTTCTATATATTGGCGATGGGTTGGTTTAACATCCTGTTCGCATCCGAAATCGGTTCGAACTGTTCTTCGTAAAGTTCCTGATAAACACCTTCTTTTTGCAGCAGCTCAATATGAGTTCCGGATTCGACGATAGAACCCTGATGCACGACAAGAATCTTGTCTGCTTTAACCACAGTGGAAAGCCGATGAGCTATGATAAAAGTAGTTCTGCCTCTAACTAGGCGTTCCATCGCATCCTGAATCACGCGTTCCGATTCAGAATCGAGAGATGATGTTGCTTCGTCAAAAACCAGAATTTTCGGGTTTTTCAGAAATGCCCTGGCAATAGTTATACGTTGTCTTTGGCCGCCGGAAAGAAAACCGCCCTTTTCACCCACTTCCGTATCGAAACCATTTGGCAAAGAGGCGATAAAATCATAGGCATCGGCTGCTTTGCTTGCTTCTACAACTTCCGCATCGCTTGCAGATGGGTTCCCATAAAGTATATTTTCACGAATTGTCCCGCTGAATAAAATAGGATTTTGCAGCACCATTCCTATGTGACGCCGCAGGGATTTTACCTTAATGTCTCGAACATCGTATCCGTCAATTTTAATTTCGCCGTCACTGACGTCATAAAACCTTGGTATCAAGCTGACAATAGTGCTCTTACCCGACCCGCTTTGTCCTACCAGAGCGATTTTTTGCCCTGACCGGACGCTAAAAGTAATATCATGTAAAACCGGACATGCATAATGATAGGAAAAGCTAACGTGATTAAATGTAACATCACCTTTAATTTCAGCCAGCTCAACAGCACCGGGTCTGCTGATTATTTCCGGTTTTTCGTCCATTATTTCATAAATACGCTCCAAGGCCGCCATCGAATTGGCGAACATGATGTTAAGCTCTGAAAATCGCTGTAAAGGCAAATACAACGGAGCCAGATACATAGTTACTGCAATCAGCTCTCCCACAGTCAAATGATTGGAAATAACCCTGTAGCCTCCGAAACAAATCACTATTAAAGGCGCTATACCCGTGATAGTTCCCGTAACTGCCTGATTTAAGCTCTGGATTAAAATCCGCCGCATATTTATGGAAAAGAGTCTTTCTGATTCATTCTTAAATCTTTTCCTCTCGTTCAGCTCCTGAGTGAATGCATGGACAACCTCGCTGCCTGAAATCCTTTCATGTGCATTACTGCTCATAACGGACAGCTCATCCTGAATCTGACGGGTCGTATTTCTAATTCGTTCGCTGAATTTTCGAAATATCAACAAATAAACCGGAAATGTAGATATAGCAACGATAGTTGTTACTGTATCTATTTTTAACATAAAATACAAAACAACTAAAATAGCTGTGGCATCCATCCAGGTATTCGTCAAAGCATTTCCAACAAGGTTCTGCGTCAGTTGAATGTCGCTGATTAATCTGGTGATAATCCCCCCTGACCTGTTGTGGGCGAAAAACGAGGCCGACATTCTTAAAATCCGATAGTACAGGTCGCAACGGAGATTAAAGACGGCACGATGGCTTACCTTGTCGGTATATAAATGCCGTATATAGACCCCGGGAGCATAAATGAATATAAAAATCGCTATCATTCCGCCGGCATAGAAAAACAGCTCGTGAAATTTTTGCTCGGATGTCATCGTTTCATTTAAAAAAACATTGTCCAGCAGATGGCGCGTAACCTGTGGCACCAAAAGCGGAGCAGTAAATTTTATGATGCCCCCGATAATAGCCAATAGCAGATAGCCTCGGTACGGACGGACATAACCCAGAAAACGAATAAAGTTGTTTGGCTTTTTAGCCATATTTCAGCTCCGAATCTTTTCGGTCCTGACCGGCTGTGAGTACCGGAGATTGATAATCATTAAATGGAATTCTGTTGGGATTATTACCCTTAAGATGAGCCATATACAAAAGATAATGTTCGCAGCAAATGTCATCGAATATTGAAGGCTGGCCCATCCAGAGCCTACGGCGTTCCACTCGTTCGATCTCCAGAGGACCCGGCGGCGGTCGCATGGTTCCGTCGGAAGATTTTTCCTGGTAGAATAGCCGATTCGAATATAATGACCCGTTTTTACACGAAAGAAGCCTTTCACGTCCGGTAACATTTATACCGAACATCTTTGCCTGGGCGGCGAATGCTGTCCTGTCGAAAAGTTGAAAATTGCTGTTTGTAACAGCATCAACCGCTTCATCCAGGTCATCCAGAAGATTTATTGTGGCGTTAAGGTCATCTTCTCTTGACGTTGGCAGGCCGAAAATAAGCATAAGCAGATTCGAGATACCCGCATCGCTGGAGTCTTTTACAATCTTCCTAATCGTCTCAACGTATGTCCCTTTTCTGCAGATATCCAAAAGACGTTGCGAGCCGCTCTCTATGCCCCAGCTTATCCACCGGCATCCCGATTTAAAAAGCGTCTGCAGCACCTCTGGATTATAATCATCTGTCGGGCGCCCCATTATATGGTAAAAGATATCCAGGTCATTGTTCACTATTTCATCAGCCAGGCTCTTCATATCCACGGCATCAATGTACTGGTCGGCAAAATAGAAATGGCGAACACCCCTTTCCCGCCTGAGTTTTGACAGATATTCAACGAGATGTACTGTATTTCGCTTGCGGTATCCGCTGTAAGAAAGATTGTGAGCACAAAACCGGCACTTCCGCCACTTACAGCCCCGTGAAAAGACAACCGGCACCACCGGCTCAGGATTAAGATACATATCGATATTTAGCTCGGTAAATTCCGGCAAAGGCAGTCTTGTCAGGCTGATTGTATCCGTTTTTCGGTTTCTTAAAACACCGCCTGTTACTCGATAAACCAATCCTGGAATTTCCGAAAATTTCCTGCCTTCACAAAGCATCTTCAGTCCAGTCTCACCTTCACCATCGAATACCGCGTCAACAAAAGGACACGTATAAAGAATATCTTCAGCTTGTAGTGCGGATATCATCGCACCACCCAGGACAATCTTAGGCTTTGCCGTTTGCCTGTTGAATCCTGCAGGGCCTGAGTTGATAGAATTCAGATACTTGGCAAGAGCTAAGGTATTGATAATCTGCTTGGGATACATCACGGAAAAACCGATAAGCTCCGGTTCGTTTGCCAGAATAAGGCTTGATTGAAAATTCAGCAGCCGCTGAAGCTCGGCGGTCAAAGTTTCCCTTTCCAGGTAAAATCGAGCCTCCAGGTTATACTGCTCCAATAACGCCACAAGCTGTTTCCACGCGATCTGATGCGTTCTGTACTGCATCTGGTCGTAAAAACATCCCTGCTCGCCCCGCATAAACTGCCGAAAAGGCAGATATTCCTTTTTTAGGTCAATAAGCCGGTTCCAGGTGGCTACATTCAGGTCAACCGAATATAGCTCGATGTCTTGTTTGCTTGCTTTAATGTACGCAGACAAAGAAGCTATTCCAAGCGGAACGTATGTTGGGTTCGCTAAGGATGTAAAAGCGAGCACTGCTCTCATATAGATAAACCTTTTGTAGGACTTTATAATTCATACGCCTATTTAAAAAACATCATTTTATCACTTCGGTAAAAATATTGCAATAGATGAGAATTATTGTAATCGCCCTAAACTGTGTTCTTCCCACCCCTGCCTTATTGGGAATAAACGCAGAATCCTTTACCCTCTAAGGTTTATCCCCGTGTGTTGGCTTAAGCAACGGTAAACGGCTATGTTACTCTCCGATGTTTTACGTGCGTCGGCCCTTTAGTAAAAGATTGTTTGACAAAGCCCAATAATGTGCTATAATTAATAAAGAATAAAGGATTAGAAAATCTTTATGCCGCAGAGGAACTAACCTTTGCAGCTTTTTTGTTCGGCGCTTGACCTACAAAGGAGTAACGATGGGAAAAACACTAAAGACCTCGGATGAAGGAAGGAAATGCATGTTTCCGCACTGCAAGTGTATCTTGAGTATCTATAACCATCAGGATTACTGTCATATACATCGGGAGCAAGTGCCTCAGGTCCAGAAACAAAAAGTTCCATATCATCATGTTGTATAAAACGAATGATACAAATATCTTTTAGCAACGGCCTCCGGCGCCGGGAGCACTATGCCAAAACTATTCGGCTTCATTCGGTATTTTCCGTGTCAGTCCGTCTCAATCGTCATTCTTCGAGTATCGAGATTCCAGTATCGCACATCCAACTTTAGCTCACTTTAGGCACTTTAGTCACTTTAGTTCACTAATCTCTAATTCTCTAATTCACTAATCCACTCAAAAATCCGTGTCTTTCGTCATTCGTCAATCTTCAATCGGTATTTTCCGTCTTCTGCCTTCTGTCTAAGTGTCTAATTGGCCAGCCGGCGTGGGCGGCGATTGTCTCGTCTATTTCACAGGTTTTGCGGAAAGACGCCAGCCTTCTTTTACCATATCTGCTAAGACGATATAGGAAACATAAGGTCTTC
>JBAQFY010000038.1:0-16472 GCA_049287505.1 Sedimentisphaerales bacterium
ATCGTCTTATTACCGGCGTCGATGTCGTTATTGGAAAAATCCGCGACCGAGTAAAGCAGCTCAATCTCGACGATAACACCGTCATAATATTCAGTGCCGATAATGGCTTTTATCTCGGCGAGTACGGCCTGGCCGGAAAATGGTTCCCGCACGAGCTGTCTATCCGCGTGCCGCTTCTCGTCTATGACCCAAGGGCACCCCAAAAACTCCGCGGCCTCGTCCTTGACCAGATGGCGCTCAATGTGGACATCGCTCCGACAATCCTCGAGCTGGCCGGCCTGAATGTCCCTCAACGAATGCAGGGCCGAAGTCTCGTGCCCCTGCTAAAAGGCCGAAATCCGAAGTGGCGGACCGAATTCTTCTACGAGCATCCGTTCGTGCACAAAACCATTGCCCGCTCCGAGGCACTCCGCACCCGGCGATGGAAATATGCCCGCTATATTGATTATAATTACGAAGAGCTTTATGATTTACTGAACGACCCAGAGGAAACAATCGATCTTGCAAAAGACGAAAAATACCAAAAGACTTTAACCTCCCTGCGAAAACACTGCGACGACCTTGCCAAAAAGGCCGAAGGCTAAAACGTAGGGTATGCTGTGCATACTATTTTTGTCTTGAGTCTTGTGTTTTGAGTTAACGTAGTGTATGCTGTGCATACTCCCTCTTTGACTGAGGGGGGAAAAAATGGATAGATGTGAATTTCTCAGAATTGTAGGGTGGGCTTGCTACTCTGCGAAGTAGATTCGCTACGTAGCACGAGTTAGCCCACCAATTTTCTGTTGCAGCGTCTGTATCTTTAACCGGCTGTGGAAGTAAACTTGCCACAGATAAAAATCCGGCAAAACGGCCAAACATCATCTTCATTATAGCCGATGATTTGGGCTACGGCGACCTCGGCTGTTTCGGCCAGAAGAATATAAAAACGCCCAACATTGCCGCTGAGCATCCCGATATGGTCGCTAAGATTGAGGATTATCTGAAAACAGCCCGCACCGACTCGCCCAATTGGCCTGTTTAATCAGGCCGGAAGAAAAAATAGCCGGACAAATAGCTGCTGGTCTCGACTCTGCCAAAATTTGCTGTTGAAACGCCCAAAAACCACAATTTTTCAAAAATCGCTTGTCTTTTGCACAGATACAGATATATTTATTGAAAATAACTGCATAAATTATTGATGTTCTTGTGCACTTTTGCACGTGTGCTTTTATGCACCTGTGCTCTTATGAACTTTTGCTCTTGTGCACTTTTTATTAGGAGATAAATCAGTGAAAACGGAAATATTGGATGCGGTTGAAAGCAAAAGTTTGAAGAAAGATAAACCGCACTTCGAAATAGGCGATATTGTGGATGTCCGCTGCCTTATCAAAGAAGGTGACAAAGAGCGGACGCAGGTATTTACCGGCACTGTAATTGCCCGCAAGGGCCGCGGCATTAACGAGACCTTCACAGTTCGGCGGATTGTCAATAACGAGGGTGTGGAACGGATTTTCCCGATTAATTCGCCCAATGTTCTCGATGTCAGGCCCATCCGAAGCGGCAAAACAAGACGGGCAAAACTATATTACCTCCGCAAGCGAACAGGAAAAGCCGTCAGGCTCTCGCAGCGGCACAGCACTCACACCGTCTCAAAATAAACTCGAAATCCAAGATACGAAATACTAAACAAGTACAAAATTCGAATTTTCAAATGTTCAAAACAGTTTCGGTAATTTGAATTTTTGTCATTCGGATTTGTTTCGAGCTTCGATATTCGGACTTCGTATTTATACACAATAATATGCTGCTGAACAGACGCAAGTTGTTGGCCGACATCAAACTGCTCGGCCGATGGGGTGAAAGACGCTGCCAGGGGTTCCTCAAAAGAAAAGGCCTTAAAACCCTCACACGCAACTTCTCCTGCAATGCCGGCGAAATCGACCTGATTATGGTCGATACCGACAGGACTATCGTCTTTGTCGAGGTCAGGTCCAGGGCGGATGAAAGTTTCAGCTCGGTCGAATCGTCCATCACATTTGCCAAGAAAGCAAAATTGCTAAGGACCGCCCGTTATTTTCTTGCAACGAACGATATTGATAACCGTCCTTTCCGTTTTGATGTTGTTACAATAGTCCTCGGGCCGAAAGGCACCCCACGGATAAGATATTACAAAAACGCTTTTGTACCCTAAAACCAATGGAGCTGATTGATACACATTGTCATCTGACTTTTGACGATTTAATCCGAGACGTTGATGGTGTTATTGCCCGCAGCAAAGCTGCCGGCGTTACAAGCTGGCTCACCGTCGGTACCGACCCGCAGGAGAACCTCAAAGCCATCGAGCTTACCGGGAGATTCGACAATATGTACGCCGCCATAGGAATGCACCCCCACGATGCTAAAGATGTAACCGCCCAAACGCTAAAGGAGTTGAAAGAGCTTGCCCAAAACAAAAAAGTCGTCGCCATCGGCGAGACGGGCCTGGACTATCATTACAATCTGTCTCTACACCAGGACCAGAGAAGAGTATTTGCCGAGCACCTTCAAATCGCCGCGGAGCTGGACCTGCCGGTAATCATCCATTGCAGAGAGTCCTTTGACCAGACGATGGAGATTTTAGATAAATTCGGCCACGGCCTTAAAGACGTGGTCTTTCATTGTTTCAGCGGCTCGGCTGAGCAGGCGAAGATTGTCCTCGACAAGGGTTACTACATCTCGTTTACCGGCGTAGTTACTTTCAAAAATGCCCGTATAAAACAGCAGGCAGCTCAAATTGTACCAACCGATAGATTGATGCTCGAAACCGATTGTCCGTATATGTCACCCGAGCCGATGCGAAAGCAGAAGGTAAACGAGCCGGCCCTGATGGTCCACACAGCTAAATATTTAGCCGAATTAAAGCGGATGAGCCTGACCGATTTCGCCAACGCCGTAACCGCCACCAGCAAGACCTTCTTTGGTCTATCCTGAGCCGTGTCGAAAGGCTTGCCGTAGGGTATGCTATGCAGCCGTAGGGTGTGCACTGCACACCTTTGTTCTTATACAGAAACCATATAATCGTAATTATGCTTTCCAAATTTAACCGGATTAAAAATGGAGGATAATTTTATGAAAGAAGGCACGGAAATGAATCGAAGACAATTTATGGGCACTTCACTGGCTGCCGCTGCAGGATTGGCGGCAAACATCAATAGCATTTCTCAGAGTGCTCAAAAGAAAAAGTCGAATATGAAGGTTGGTTTATACAGCATCACATTTCTTGGGACTTGGTATCTCGGCGAGGCCCTTTCTTTGGAAGAGATGATTAAACGAGCTAAAAATTATGGTTATGAAGGCATTGAGGTCGATGGAAAACGTCCCCACGGAAATCCGCTTGACTGGCCGAGGAAACGTTGTAAAGAGCTTCGCTCTGTCTCTGATGGCGAAGGTATTGAAATTCATGGAGTTGCGGCCAATAACGATTTTAGCAGTCCAATCCCGGAATATCGAGAGTGTCAGATTGCTTATGTTAAAGAGCTGATTCGAATGACATCGGATTTGGGTGCGAGGACTCTGCGAATGTTTCTGGCCTGGCCTGGCGTGACCAAACATCCGCAGCTGGCAAAATATACCATTGCGAGGGATATTTGGAAATATACCCATGAAAAATTTACAGCCGAAGAAATATGGACCTGGTGTCGCGAAGGCATTGCGGAATGTGCACGATATGCCGAAGACACCGGCGTTATTTTGGCATTACAGAATCATGCTCCTGTTATCCGGGATTACCAGGATGTGCTGCGGATGGTCAAAGAAGTCAACTCCCCCAGCCTGAAAGTCTCACTGGATGCTCCGATTATGGCGGATAAAAGTCCTGAAAATATCCGGAGGGCGGCCAAAGCCGTGGGCAGTTTGCAGGTCTTGTCCCATTTTGGTGGCGAATATGATAGGGATAAAAACGGCAAAGTAAAAGGTGCGGCATTCTATAAACCTTTCATTCGGGCAATGCACGAGATTGGATATTCCGGCTATCTGAGTTATGAACTCTGCCATCCGCTGCCGGTAGTGGATGGCCGGACGGTAGGCATCGAATATGCGGGAAAAAATGCACAATTAGCTGCTGAATTTATGCGAGACCTCATTACCGAAGTTACAAGCGGATAAAAATAGAAAAATAGTAACAGAGCCCCAGGTATTAACACGAGGTTGTTTGATATTTAGCCACATATTTTACCTGGGTTTCTTATATTTTCCCCCTCGATTTATTACAGGTTGTTTAGCCGTCCCCACTACGGCGACGTTTTCATTCCCGCGCAACCTGTCCTGAGCGGAGTCGAAGGACTAATTCACTAATCAACTAAGCCTGTAATCTAACCTTAGCTCTCTTTAGCTCACTTTAGCTCACTCTTCACCAATTAACCACTCACCAACCGTCTTGTATCTTGTAGCTTGTGTTCTTATGCTCTTGTGCCCTTGTGCTCTTGTGTGTCTGATTTCACCAGGTGTCCGATAGACAAAAATGGCTTTTAACAGCATTAAAAACGGTTTTTAAGATGCGATTTGACTTTTCGACGATTATGACTATATTTAAGTAGTTAAATAGCAGTTTTTTAACAGTTATCGATAGGAGTACCCATCGTGAGCGGGCTTCTCGGAGGGGTATCAAGAATCGCCTCTTTTCTGGCGGAGCCAAAGTAATATGGCAGGGATGTTTGACAATAGTACGGTTGTTCAGGTTCAGCAGGCCAACGACATCGTTGACGTGATAAGCGAGCACATAAGCCTCAAGAAAAAAGGCCGGGAAATGGTCGGCGTGTGTCCTTTTCACGATGACCATCGTCCGAGTTTGAATGTCAACAGCGTCAAGCAGATATTCAAATGTTTTGCCTGTGGTGCCGGCGGTGATGTCTTCAAATTTGTTCAGATGAGAGAGAACCTCACTTTCCCGCAGGCGATTCAAAGGTTAGCCGAGCGCGCAGGCATTAAGCTAAAACCCACAAGACCTGACAAAGATAAAGGCCGGGCCCAAATGCCGTCGGAAGATATCGACCCGAACGAACTGGCAAAGGTCAACGCCTGGGCCGCTAAATACTTCCAGCAAAACCTCCACGATGAAAAAAAAGGTAAATATGTCCGTGACTATATCGCCCAGAGACAGATAATTACTGAAAGTATAAAAAAATGGCAGCTCGGCCTGGCGCTAAATTCCAGCGATGATTTACTCAGTTCCGCAAAGACTAACAAAGTACCAACTAAGCTGCTGGAACAGGCAGGCCTAATCACGGCTCAACATCAGGACAAATTTATAAACCGCCTGATGTTTACCATTACCGATGTAACCGGCCGGGTTATTGGCTTCGGTGGTCGGACGCTGGACGAAACCGGCGCTAAGTACATAAATTCGCCGACCACACCTCTGTTTGATAAAAGTAATTCAATGTACGGCCTGGAGCAGGCCCGCCATCAGATTGTCTCATCAGGTATGGCAGTTGTCGTCGAAGGCTACACCGATTGCATAATGTCGCATCAATTCGGCTGCACCAATGTCGTTGCGACCCTGGGAACCAGTTTCACCGCAGGCCACGGACGCATCTTACGACGGTATGCGAAAAAAGTGGTTTTGCTTTTCGATAGTGACGTCGCCGGCATTGAAGCCGCCAACAGGGCCCTGGATGTCTGCCTCTCGCAGCGCATAGATATCAGACTTGCTTCGGTACCGCAAGGCAAGGACCCGTGCGATTTTCTTTTGGCCGCCGGCAAAGAGCAATTTGAACAGCTGGTAAACGACGCTGTCGATGTCTTCCAGTTCAAATGGAACAGGTTGACAACAAGTTTAGGCAGCGATGACACTCTCGCCGGCAAAAGGTTGGCGATTGAAGAGTACTTACAGACGATAGCCACCGCCTTATGGGCCGGCAATGTCCCGCCGATAGACCGCGGATTGATAGTGAACCAGATCTCGAAGATTATCGGCCTTGACGGTAAGCAAATTAATGCCGAGCTGAGCAGGAGACTTAGACAAGCTCAAAGAACAGCAAGTTATAACGCCGAAAATCAAAAAGGCCGGACCGTAGATTATGGCCAGGGCCTCTTTGCCACAGCCCAGCGCGAGGTCCTGGAAGTATTGCTGAATGAGCCGAAGCTCTTTGGGATTGTAAAACAAAAAATTACAGCAGACCTCTTTGATGTACCGATATTGAGACAGACAGCGGCGATTTTGTTTGAAACGCTGAGTACCAATGTTAATGCTTCGCTCGGAGAGATATTAGCCAGAGCAGAATCTGTAGAGCTTGGCAGCTCTCTTGTGGAATTAACCCAGGCCGGAGAGGAAAAAGGAAATTTCCAGGCTCGTCTGACAGGCGCCTTGGATACGATTGAGCGCTATCAGGCACAGAAACAAAACATCCGCATCAAAACAATAGAGGACCAGAGGCAGTTTCTACGCAAAGTCTATGAAAATACCGGAAAGGAAAATCCCCACAATGTGGGTATGGTATAGTGAACAACCGTCGGCAAATAGCCGTAACATAGTATTTAGCTCCGTCCTATGGCCGATGGTGCAGACGCGAGGAATGCTTTGTTTTTCCCCGCTGTGTTTATGGGTTAATTTTATAAAACATATACATATATAAGGGTGCAAACTGTGGCAAAAAGACGAAAAAAGAAAGACGAACAAAATATCCCCGATAAAGTGGGTTCTGATGACGAGTCATCAAAGAGCGCCGAAATCAAAGACCCAGAGCAACAGATAAAGTTGCTCATTGAGAAGGGCGAGAAAAAAGGCTTTCTCACTTACGAGGAGATGAACGACGACCTGCCCGAGGATACTATCAGCGCCAGCCGACTGGACCGGCTTCTGGCAACGCTGGATGAGATGGGCATCAGTCTGCTCGATGAGGCTGATGTCGAATCCCGGCAGGCCGCCAAGGACCAGGAGGAAGAGGAATTTGAAACACCCGAAGACGAAGATGCCGACAAAGAACAGCAGCTAAAAGAGGACGAGCTGCTCGAGAAACAACTCGTCGGCGAGGAAGTCGCCAGACGAATTGACGATCCTATCCGGATGTATTTGACTCAAATGGGCCAGATACCTCTGCTGACGAGAAGGTCTGAAATTGCTCTGGCACGAAAAATTGAAATAGCCAGAATGACCTTTAGAAGAAAAATGCTCCAAAACGACTACTGCGCCAGAAACTCCCTCGATTTACTTCAGCAGGTCCACAACGGTATGATGTCGTTCGACAGAACAATCAAAGTTGGTACCGCACCGCAGCTCACCAAAGGCGTAATAAAAAAGCGGCTCCCTGAGAATATCAGGACCATAGATAAACTGCTCAAAATCAACCAGGAACTGTTTAAGAAAACTCTCACGGACCAAAACAAGAAGGAAACGAAGACCGTATTGAAGCGAATACGGCGAAATAAACGAAAAATAGCAACACTTCTCGAAGAGCTTAGCTTGCGAACCAGCAGAATTCAGCCGATTAAAAATAAACTCCACGGCATCTGCGGTAAAATGTACCAATTAGAACAAATTATCACAGCAGGCACAAACGACGAGATAACCACCGATGATATCAACACGATTAGGCAGGAACTGAACGGCCTTATCGAACTGGTAATGGAAACGCCAAAGCAGCTCGACAAAAGACTGCACTCACTGGACAGGGTCTTCGGCCAATACGAGAACACTAAACGAACGCTCTCCAGCGCAAACCTTAGATTGGTCGTTTCAATCGCGAAGAAATATCGCAACCGCGGCCTGAGCTTTCTGGATTTAATCCAGGAAGGCAATACCGGCCTAATGAGGGCTGTGGACAAATATGAGCACCGCAGGGGCTATAAATTCAGCACATACGCTACGTGGTGGATTCGCCAGGCGATTACCCGTGCGATAGCCGACCTTGCGCGAACGATTCGCATTCCCGTGCATATGATAGAGACGATGAGCCGGCTGAGAACGGCCGGTAAAGTCCTGCATCAGAAATTAGGCAGAGAGGCTACCATCGAAGAAATCGCTGAGGAAGCGGCGATGAGCGTCGAAGAGACCCGCAGGGTGCTCAAGATTTCCAAGCACCCCATTAGCCTTGACAGGCCGATAGGCGAAAGCGAGGACAGCTACTTCGGCGATTTTATCGAAGATGATGAGGTCGATTCACCGGTGGCTTCCGCTACACAGGAAATGCTTAAGGAACGAATTGATGTTGTCCTCAAAACGCTTTCATATCGCGAGCGCGAGATTATCAAGCTGCGATACGGAATCGGGGACGGCTACACCTATACGTTGGAGGAGGTCGGCAGAATCTTCAAAGTTACACGCGAGCGCGTCAGACAGGTCGAGGCCAAAGCCATACGCAAGCTCCAGCACCCAGTCCGTGCCCGCAAGCTCGAAGGATTCTTAGACCACAAGACGGCATGAGGGCAAGACACAAGACTAAAGTGTGGAAGACAGAGGACGGAGGACGAGAGACAGCGAATGACGATAGCACGCTGCGCGGTCACAAGTTTACTATTGACGATTTGATTTGGCAGATTTGGGTGGCGTTTTCAGAGGAAATTTCGGATTTAGGATTTGTATCATAAAATGGTGGGGCAAGCCGCCACCCTACAGATTTGAATGAATTTAGCTACCGACACTTTGTTTCTCTGCTTCGCTGGGCTTTCGGGTTTTCATGCCGAAGAGGAAACGGACACAGTTGAAGCGCCTGATAAGCAATTCGTAAGCGGCCATAATCAGGATGAAGGAGGTCACACTGATAATCAGGTATTTCGGGGCGATGCCCATATTCCACTTCACAACATACGAGCCTACAAAAAGAATCAGGGTCTGGTGCAGTATGTAGAAAGGCAGGACCGCTTCGTTACAGTACGTCAGCAGCTTGTTTTTGAAATGCAGATATTTCGCGCCGGTGCCCACAAAAAAAACAATCCAGCACAGGCTTTGTACGCTCATTACGAGCTGGAAAAGCAGGTATAACCCGAACTGCGAGAAGCCTTGGCCGGGGAACGCCTGGTGGTAACCCAGGCCCAATACCAATCCGCCTTCGGCGGCAAAGCAGGCGAGCCCTAAAGGCAGACAAATCCAGGCGTGCCTTTTCAGGCTCTCGGTGAACCGTTCATCCGCGGGCAGGACATAGCCCAGCAGGAAAAAGAGCATGAAGCAAAACATATCAGCCGGGGTGTGGTCTCCGCGGAACAATCCCTGAAGACAGGCCCGGAGAAGAAACAGCGGCACTATTAACAGGAATATACCCCCGCGCATGTCAGTCCACTGTGCCAGTTTGGAGAGCGAACGCCTTCCGGATTCCGACTTAAGAAATATCATTGCCGGCAGACTGAGCAGGGAGACAGAGAAGAGAAAAACAAGAAACCACAGGTGTCCGGGCCAGGGCATAACAAAAGGAACGAAGACGTCAAAGTAAAAGTGCCTGAAATATTCCGGATAAAATTGCCAGAATGAGCCGGTAAAGCGTCCGTTAGTCAGGCTGTCCCAGTATAGCTGGGGTGGGAGTAGGATAAATATTCCCACGGTGTAAAGAGGAACGAGAAGCCTTAATACCCTCTCAAGCAGGTAACGGCCGGCAGTACGGTGTATTAGCGAATACCAGGAACCAACACCTGAGAGGAAAAAGAAAAGAGGCATAATCCATGCATCTACAAAGCCCACAAATATAAGCACACCCACGTTTTGTTCGGCGTTCTTGAGGTGCCAGGGGTGAGGGTCAAAGAATCTGGCGTTATGAAAAATAAAAATCATCAGTACTGCGAGCACTCTCAGCCAGTCGATGTCATATCTGCGTTCTTTCATAGTATCGTTTATTTTCCCGCCGTTAATTTTTTAACCTTATTCACGAAGAAAAAGACACGGCCCGGTAAAAACCATTATATTCCCAGATTTCCCAATCAGCACTTTTTAGAAACGCTTCTGCACATTTAGAATTTGCAATAATATCAGTTGTAAGTGCACTCTGCAAACATCTTAGTTTTAAGACCGAAAGTTCAGGCTTGCAAACTCCCCGTGATATCTTTTAGCGGCCTGGTCGTATGCCTCGGCTGCTTCTATTTCGTTTTTGAATGAGCCGAGGTAGATTCGTTTGCCGTTGACGCGGATTCTGGCCCGCCAGCGCTTCATATCGTTTGCCCAATCGACGCCTTTGTACTTCGAGCGGGAGTAGGGTTTGAATTTCCTTCTGTGCCAGATGTTCTGGATGTGGGTTACGGGGCGCACGTTTGCTTTTCGATTGTCGAGGCCATTGTGGTTGATGTGGTCGCAGAACATGCCATCGGGGATGTCGATGACCAGATGGTGCATGTGCGTATTTGTTGTGAAAAATAGCGGATTTGATTGAAATTTACTCGATTCCGGATGCTCGATACTGGATTCTCGATACTCGATACTGGATTCTCGATACTCGATGCTGGATTATTGATGCTGGATATTAGATAGGAGCGGAGCTATTTTATTGGCCAGCAGACGGACCGCAGAAGATGGAAGATTGATGGCCGACAAGGAGGGAATATCGAATATTGAACAAGGAATATCGAATTATAAAGGATTAAGAAAAGAACCCGTAATTGTCGTCAATCTGTTCCCGTCGTTATTCGTCAGTTGCAGGTGGTTTGTCTTGAGTTTGTGGTCTTACCCAAGCGGTTCGTAGAATTCTTTCGGTTGGTCACCGAGTGTGTTTGTCAATGTGCCCAAGTTTTGAATGGTGCATTCGATGCGAGCGCCCGGCTTTAAGTAATTGCCTGTGGCCAGGCCTACGCCGGACGGTGTGCCGGTGGCTATAACGTCGCCCGGCTCCAGTGTCATAATATGGCTTAAGAACGAGACAATGTCGGCTACCGGATAAATCATCTGCGAGGTATTTGCTTTCTGGCGGACCTGGCCATCGACGGTTAGCGTCATATCCAGATTTTGCACATCTGCGCCTTCGTCGCGCGTCAGCAGGTACGGCCCCATCGGCAAAAAGCCGTCGGCCCATTTACCGTTCAGCCAGTCGTAGAATTCGTCCCAGGGTCGTTCGGCTCTGTTCTTTTTAAAAGTTACGCTGCGGGCTGATACATCGTTGGCAATGGTGTAGCCGGCTATGTAGTCAAGGGCACTGTCGGGTGTAATGGCCTTGGCTTCTTTGCCGATTACTACCGCAAGCTCAAGCTCGTAATCTATCTCTTTACTATAAGCCGGCCAGGGTATTTGTTCATCGGGCCCGATTACCACTGTCGGCGGCATAAGAAACGGCCTGGGCACAGTCGTTAAGCGCGGCGAATCCGAAAGTCCGACCTTGAAGCCGCGAGTAACACTGGCCTCCTTGATATGCTCGCTGTAATTGCCCGCCAAAGCGAGCACTTTGCCCGGCTGCGGGATAGGTGCAAGAAGCCTGACCGAATCGAGGGGGATTAAATCATCGGCTGAGTTGACGAATTCGGCAAGTTTAGCAAGGCAGGCCGCCCCATTTTGGAGGATTTCTTTTACGCTGCGGGGCGGATTTGGACCATTCCAGACCGATGGGATATCTATCAGCCCATCATCCGTCAATATTCCGCAGGAAAGCGATTGAGCTTTAGAATATGTAACCAATTTCATTTGTGTAACCTTTTTTTGACTTATAGATTTATTTCGGTAATGGTATCAAAAAGAACTTGAACTTTCAGCAGGAAAATTCTTTAATATGGTTATCAGGATATAAGGTTATCAGGATTTGGGAATTGAGTTAGGAATTTGCTCTGTTGAAAAGCTACAAAAACTGTCATTCTGAAGGGAGCGAAGCGCAGTGAAGAATCTCTTTATGGCTCAAGAAATGAGATTCTTCGGCTTCGCCTCAGAATGACAGTCCACGTTTTCAACAGAGCGTTAGGAATTGAGAAATGACTATAAAAGACATCTGGGCGGGAACGAGTAAGTGGCTGCGTTCACATAGTCCATCCCGGTCTGCAAGTTATAAGCCGGACGTAGATGACGATGGTTTGATTAGTCAGGACGCGGAGTCCACAAAGACGGCTGTTGATGAAGCCGGGCGAAGCGGACAGCAAAGTGATAAGCTGATAGTAAAAGCGGTTCCGCCGATGGACAAACATGAATCGCTCGAGAAACTGCATCAGGGCTTTAATAAACTCGTTGAGCAATTGCGGGATATTAACGAACATTTGAACCGTCAGGTTACTCAGCATGAAGATTTGATGGGCCGAATCGAACAACTGCCCAAGCTGCTCGAAAGCTTTCCATCTGTTGTGGAAAATCAGAAGCAGATAACAGAGCAGCTTCTCGAGCAGTTGAGAGCCGCCGCCGCTAAGAACCAGCAGTTTTTGGATGCTGTTGAAAAAATTCCTAATGAAACCGCCAAACAAACCGATGCTTTGGTTGAAATCGACCATCAGCTTGCCGCTGCAGCCGATATTGATGTCCAGATGACTGAGAGCTTTAATAAATTTAACCAGACTTTAGACAAACTGGACCAGAACACCCTCGCCCAGACTGACAGTATCATGCAGATGAGCCGTACCTTCGCTACGAGCGACAGATACCTGAAATACATCGTATCCAAGCAGAATAAACGCTTTGTCTGGGTATTTATAAGCGCTTTGAGCATATGCGTAGCTGTTATCTTGATTCTGGTCGGCATCATCATTTATCTGAAGTACTAAAAAATTTCTTATTTTTGTTTGACCACTGCCGTATAGTTTGATAATATTTTTTTGTTCTTTGAAAAGAAAATAGCCCGATTGCAGGTCATGAAGCTGTGCTTTGGGATAATCAAATGGGAACACGGTTAAAATCCGTGACGGTCGCGCCGCTGTGAGCGTCTGCTCCGATGCTACTCTGCGAAGTAGCTTCGCTACGTAGCACGAGTTGGTGAATCGGAAATCCAAGAGGCATTTTTATCCACTGTTCAGTCCTAATTTTTTAGCACAATAGTGCTTCGTCAGGCGTGCTTTGAGGGTTGTCATTCCGCACTTAATGTGGAATCCGGTACTATCAATAAGTCTGGATTCCCGCTTTCGCGGGAATGACAAACCATCATTTGAGCCTTGACAGAGCAATAGATTGTTGCTACAAAAATCAGTGCCGGATGGGAAGGAGTCTCGAGGTAAGACGCAAGTCAGAAAACCTGCCTGTAGTTGGTTGCACACTCATAAGGGATGCCCACCCCTGCTTTTGCGTGGACAAGTTTTTTCGCACCGATTTCGTTCTTCGCATTAGCTCTGCTACGAAGAACGAATAGGCGTTAGATTAAGCTCAATTTATGCAGAAGCAGGACAATGGGAGCCCTGGTGTTCTCGCGAGCTGGAATGCAAGTGTAGGTATTCGGCCTGATGCTATGGGCTGGGATTCGGTTAGAGCTGAACGAAAAAAACCGTCGTTCCTTTCGTGGGAACGGCGGTTTTTTTGTTTTTTAAAACGCCCTCGCGATAAGGGCTGACAAAAAAGGAGGTAAGCGAAAAATGAAGTGGAAAGTTTTTGAAAAGCAGATGGAAATTTTTGGAATTGGATGGAATAAAACAACGGCTTCGGGAAGATTGATGAAATATAAGAAGATAATCTGTTTAATCGCTGTTTTGACAATAGTAAGCACGGCAAATGCTGAAATAGCTACTTTTGAAGACCTGGCTTTGCCGGCTGAATCGTACTGGAACGGCTCAGATGGTTCGGGCGGCTTTACCAGCGGCGGTGCCTACTTTAGTAATAATTATGATTCTGCGTGGGGTTCGTGGGACGGCTTTTCATATTCGAACATAACCGATACCACAACAGCAGGAACGGCAGGTCAGTATAATGCTATCGCTGGGGGGGGGCAGGGCAATTCTGCCAACTATGCCATCGGTTATGTCGGCTGGGCGTCGCTACCGACCATCACGCTGAACACAGCCGATGTTGTTGACGGTTTCTATGTAACGAACAGCAACTGCACTTACTACTCGATGCTTAATGGTGATGCCTTCTCTAAAAAGTTCGGCGGGGACAGCGGCAATGACCAGGACTGGTTCATGCTGATTATAACAGGCAAAGATGTTGACGGCGTTGTGACGGGCACGGTTGATTTCTACTTAGCTGATTACCGGTTTGCCGACAATAGCGCCGATTACATCGTGAACACGTGGCGGTATGTTGATTTAACTTCGTTGGGCGCAGTAAAGAATCTGGAGTTTGGCCTGAGCTCGAGCGATGTCGGTGATTGGGGTATGAATACGCCGGCGTATTTTGTAGTCGATACCTTCGTGGACAAGTCGGCGTTTGTATATGACAGGCCATATACCGAAGCTGGGTTAAACGGATACATAAATCCCGGCAAGCGCTGGGTGCATGCCGGTCCGCAGGACCCCAACGCGGTTATAAATCCGGTATTTCGGGGCTGGGCGACCGCAGTAGTAAGTTACGAGCAGACACGGGGTGTGGACCCCCGGTGGTGTGAGCCGAATAAGGCCTTAGGGCCGGCAACGGGCAGGGGAGATGAGGACATCTTTAGTCTGGGTGACCTCAGCAGAGAGCAAATCGAGCAAGGTGCTCTTCCCGGTCATATAACTTTACTGTTCGGTGAGCCGATTCGCAATGGCAGGGGGTACGATTTTGTGGTCTTTGAGAATGGTCTGCTCTCTGAGTTCACGACGCCGGCCGGCTCCGCTGCGGGACAGATGTTCGCTGAGTTAGCATACGTGGAGGCTTCTTCTAACGGTGAGGATTTCGTCAGATTTCCTGCGGTCTCTTTGACAGCAGAACCTGTAGGTTTGTTCGGGACCATCGAGATTAGCAATGTCTATAATCTTGCCGGCAAGCATACTAATTCGCGGAGTAAGTGTACGGGGACCGGCTTTGATTTGGAGGAGATAGCCGATGAAGCCGGTGTCATATCAGGCCTGGTTGATATCAATGACATAAGATACGTGCGAATAGTTGATATACCCGGTACCGGCGATTTTTACGATGAGGCTGTGAAACATATCGACCCGGGCACGTGGCCCGTTTGGGATTGCTATGCAAATAATCATCCGATTTACGATGCCTGGAATACATCGTTGGTGCCACTGCATCCTTCGGGCGGATTTGATTTAGATGCGATAGGTGTTCTGAAAGAACAAAAGTATAGCGCCGATATCGATTTGAACGGCGTGGTTGATATGTTTGATTTTGCGCTGTTTGCCTCGGCGTGGCGGCGTCATTTTGGGCAGGCTGACTGGATAGCCAGATGCGATTTGGCAGGGCCCAAAGACTTAATCATTGATAGTTTTGACCTTGCTGCCTTCGCTGCTCAATGGCTCGAAACAGAACAATGGCGTGATTGACGATATGTTTGTTTTGATTAAATCTATGCGCAACCAAAAACAAAAGGCTTTTACATTGGTTGAGATATTGGTAGTGATATCGGCGGTTGCCTTGCTAATGGGGATATTAGTGCCGGCATTGGCGGCGGTGAGGTCCCGGACGCAGGGTTTGGTCTGCAAATCTAATCTTCGCCAGCTTCTGATAGCAAGTATCAGCTATGCCACTGAAAACGATGATTTTTATGTTCCGGCGGCGAGAGATATGTGGGACGGTGCCGGTTTGCATCGCTGGCACGGTGTAAGGGATGCTCTTGATGAGCCATTTGAAGTGGACAGAGGTCCTTTGGCCGGGTATCTGGCTGACGGCCGAGTCAAAGAATGTCCGGCAAAAGTGGGTTTTGTAAAGGGAGAGGCTTGGAATGCAAACTTTGAACAGGGCTGCGGGGGTTACGGTTACAATATGACTTATATCGGCAGCCGTATCTGGCAAAGTGGTATCAACAGCGTACAAGCCTGGAGAGAAGCCTATGCCCGGACGACCCGTATGACGGAGATAGCCGGGCCGGGTGAGACGTTGATGTTTGCAGATACGGCGATGGCTAATGATGGAGTATCTCTGATTGAATATTCTTTTGCTGAGCCGCCTTTTACTATTAGCGACGGTCAGGCCGTGACGAGCTTTTATATGTCACCATCTATTCATTTCAGGCACAAGTGCCATGCAAATGTTGGGTGGGCTGACGGCCACATTGAGCCGCGCGAAATGGCGAAGTTAGGTGATAAAAATGTTTATGGTATTAATTCTGCCGATATGAAATTGGGGTGGTTTGAGCCGATAAGTAACACGCCATTTGACCTGGAATAAAAGACACAAAGTCAAACACAAGATATAAAATTCGATATTGTAGTTCCGCCCATTTCATAATCCACAATCATTTATCATTTAAAAGGGGCTTATACCGAATCAGTAGGTATAGGCCCTGAATTGACGCGAATTTGATATCAACCGCGCAATCTTAATTGATGAATCCCGGCTTATGGCGCCGGCTCTGGAGGCCGGTACAGACGAATATCATCGATATACATCGTACCTGAACCGCCGGGCTGCGGATTCTTCTTGTCGCCGAGACCAATAGCAATCGTATTGACATTGGCAAGGTTCACACTCTGGTCTGCAAATGCCTGCAGGTCGATATTCCATTGGGTCCAGGTATCTATCTGTGCTGCATTGGGATTATCGTGAGTGACGACTGCAT
>JBAQFY010000039.1:0-14181 GCA_049287505.1 Sedimentisphaerales bacterium
CTTTATAGGTGACAAGGTCAGGTAACTCGCCGCGATGCGTCGCAGCGGGTCGGCAATCAATAAATAGAATTGGTATAACTTAACACTTACATAACCAACGTTTGCCGTTAAGATAATTTCCTAAAACCAATTGAAAGGGGAAAATATGGAACTTGGTGCACCATTCGAGCATTGTCCGGATGCGGCTGCCGTGATTATAGCGATATTTGCCGTTTTCGCAATTTTTTTAGCCCTGATAGTGGTCGCCATAAAGGTATTGATATTCTGCAAGATATTTTCCAAGGCAGGCTACTGCTGGGCACTTGGGCTGTTAATGCTCGTGCCAATAGTGAATATAATCATGCCATTCGTTCTGGCCTTCGCCGATTGGCCGATTCGAAAGGAACTGCGCTTACTCAAACAGCAACAGGAAAAGACGGGGGGGTGAATCGAGAGTCGGGAATCAAATCATGAATAACCCGTCACTCCGCAGGACACCTTGCGGTGGAGACTCAGGATACGTATGTAAGCTTGAGCTGTTTTAGCGGCTTGTTTTCTCGCAGGAGCCGTCCTATAACTCCGGAACAGCCCAAAATAAACCCAATTTCCCTCCTAAGCTATGCTGTTAGGAAAGTCAAACTTAATTCGAACCAGTAAATGTCGTATCCGGAACGTAAAGATTGCTTCGCAATACCGGCAATCAGGGAATGTGAGGGAAATATTAAAAAAGTGTGAGTAATTTGCTCTTTGCGCGCATATTACTTAATAGAGCTTAATACCTGAAAGGTAAATTTGAGACAGTGTCTGATGAGCTTGAACAACGAATTTGGGCCGGATTTGCTCGAGGCGATGCCGATATATGGCGAGGGTTTATCGGCCGGGAAATTCCACTGCTTTATGGGATGTTTATGAGGCGTTGGCCGAACCCTTCACTCGCCGAAGAGCTGGTGCAAAGGACTATTTTCGACGCTGTACGGGGATTTGGCAGCTATGACCCATCAAGAGGCAGCCCCGAAGAATGGATTCTCGGCATCGCACGGAACAACATCCGCCTTGAGGCCAGAAAGCGAGCATCTCGGCCCAGCAGTAACGGCGATATCAGCCGTTACCTCGAGGCGATTGACATCAAGCCGTTGCCTGATGAAGTGCTCGAACGAGAAGAAACAGCCGCGTTCGTCCGTTCAGCACTGAGCAAATTGGAAAGTAAAGAACAGACCGTGCTAAGGGCCCGATATATCGAAGGCCTCCTGGCACATGATATTGCCAGACAGATGGGAATTACGGAAAAGGCTGTGTACAGTTTGCTATATCGAGCGCGGATTTCTCTTCGCCGGGAACTCAAGCGAACGGCATCATTGTACGATAAAGGACAATATTATGAAGCAAAAAAATGATAATCTGTTGTGTCGTGATTCTCTGGCTCAATCAGACAGGAATATCTCACGACTGGTGAAACTGGCCGATGATTCAAATAAGCCCGGCAGAGCATTCACCGAGTCATTAATAAATAGTGCCCTTGGCAAGCTCGAACAGTTAAAGACAGCAAAGAAACGGGAAGAAAAGAATATCATTATGAAAGTAAGCTGGTGGGAGAAAGCTATGGGCTTAGCAGCTATGATTGCTGTGGTTTGTCTCGGGGGCTTTAGTATTTTGGTCTCTAACCTAAACTCTTTCTTCGCCGTGATTGTTTTAACAGTAACGTTCCTTAACCGGTTTATTTATCTTGGAGGACTTATATTATGACCCCGCTACGACCACCGACAATAAGTGTAATCGAGCCTATCGGCCCTGCTTTCGAGAAGGTAAAGACAATCCTATTTAAGCCTTTCGATTTAAGCAAATGGTTCGTTATCGGCTTCTGCGCCTGGCTGGCATACTTAGGAAAAGGCGGCGGGGGGGGAAATGGAGGAGGCAGAGGAGGTGGGCCATCTGAAGCCCGTGAGGCCTTCGGTGAAGCAAAAGTATTTGTCTTAGAGAACCTGGCCTGGATAATTCCTGTAGCCTTAACTGTAGTAGTGTTGATAATAGTGCTATGGCTTGTTTTTACCTGGCTGAGCAGCCGGGGGCGATTTATGTTCCTCCACTGCGTTGCTGAAAACAAGGCCGAGGTCAAAGTTCCCTGGACGAAATTCCAACAACACGCCAACAGCCTGTTTTTGTTCAGAATCGTATTAGGCTTAATAGGTTTAGGTGCAATAGGACTGCCCTGTCTTCTGGCCGGCGGCCTTATCGCTATAATGATAGCCGGTAATATTCCAAGTGTAGCCGGTGTGTTAGGCATTGTAATGATTGTCCTTACGATTATTGCTATCTCAATTACCTTCGCCTTGATTGGCAAATTCACAACGGACTTTGTCGTACCAATTATGTTCTTACGAACAACAAGCTGCATCGCCGGCTGGCGGGAATTCCTGACAATCCTTTCTGTAAACAAGGCCCGCTTCGTTCTGTACATACTTTTTCGAATTGTTATAGCGTTAGCTATTGGCGCACTTGTTCTGACAGCAGTTTTTGTAACCTGCTGCTGTGCCGCCTGCATCCTGGCAATACCATATATCGGAACCGTCCTGATGTTACCTGTGCTGGTTTTCAAACGGGCCTATTCTCTGCTATACTTAGGGCAGTACGGTTCTGAGTTTGACGTCTTCAGAGTCGAAACCGAAATAACTTTAGGCGGCTGAAAAACTCCTGATTTGCCAGCAGAATCGAGAATTGAAAACTGTGCCGATTCTGGCATCACCGGAACAAGCGAAGGAGATACTAAGGCTTCCAGGCAGAGGCTCTCTGCATTATATTATCCCCCACAAATCCGGGGCAACAATAACCACATAAACGGCAGGCGGAGATTTTCGTTGCAAAGTAATGTTGTATGGTATATATGGATACATGCGCTTCGCCGTAAAGAGCCCTCCGCAAGAAGTCCGTAGGACTTAGGACTAACAGGCGTATTGTTTTGCATTGCGATGCATCGGGGTCGTATCACTTGTTTTCTTTCGCACGATACGCACGACGCACAGCGAAGGTAGAAAAATGGTCTTTACACTGCACAGATATATATTTCGGGAGCTTTTAAGAGTTTTTGTTCCGACAGTGGTGGCCCTGACGCTCATTCTGAGCCTGGGCGGTGTTCTGCGGCCGGTTCAGGAATACGGCGTAGGACCTCGTCAAGTAGTCCACCTTATGGGCTATTTCCTGCCGATAACGCTGACTTTTGTATTGCCGATGGCGGCATTGTTCGCAGGGACTTTGGTTTACGGGCGGCTTACAACCGATAATGAGCTTGACGCGTGCAGAGCAAGCGGAATAGGCCTGCTGACGCTGATTTATCCGGGTCTGGCTTTGGCAATTATGGTGGCGATTGCAAATCTGCTTTTGAGCTTCTACGTAATGCCGGTTTTTATACATTCGGCGGAAAAAGCTCTTAAAGCCGACGCAAAACAAATACTTTTCCGCAATATCCAGCGGAGAAGATATTATAAACTGCCGCCTGACGGCCGGTTCTTGATTTACGCCGACGAGACCAACCCGGAACACAATGCACTTTCAGGCGTGGTTGTTATCGACCAGAAAAAGTCCGAAAGAAAAAAGATAATTAGTGCTGAAGGTGCGAAAGTTAGTTTCAAGCCGCAAGAGAGGTTCAACGAGGTGCAAATAATTGCATACAGGACAAACCAGATGGGCGCTGAGGACGAGGGAGGGGCGGAATGGTTGTCGTTGACGACGGAGTTCGGCTCACTGTTAGGCGACGATATAAAATTCAAGAAAATAGATGAAATGAAAAAAATTAAGGCTGACCTGATGCAGTTTTATCCGATTGCAAAACTGGCGAGCGAAACTTACGCGCAGCTTATCACGGACCTGTTAGCACAGGACATTAAGACCAGAATAGCTGATGGTACGAATAGATTTTATGAGCTGCTCGGCGAGCCAAACTCGGTCAAATTTACTGCGGGTCAATGTAACATACAAGAGGAGGAAGAAGTCGAGTTATCCGGCGATGTCGTGGTTATAGAATACGATACGGACAGCAAACGACCTTTACGCACTTTGAGGTGCACAAAGGCTTCGCTGCACATCGAGGGCGATAAGCTGACACCGACTTTGACGATGGACATCTATAATGCAAGGACGGAAGGCACAGAGGAATTAAAAATGCGGCATATCGTTCGCGGATTGATTCCACCCGCAGCCGTAGAAGCCATAGCAAATAAATTCAGAACCGAAAACGGCTCATTAAGAAGTCAACAATTGGCTTCCGAGCCATTAGGACCGAAGCCAAGTCGGGAATTGACAGAATTGCAAAATGAGCTTCAGAGGACAATACTGAAGACGTTGTTGCAAATTAAGGTTGAGATGCATTCCCGGCTGGTGTTCGGAATAGGCTGCATCTCAATGATACTGATTGGTATTGGCCTGGGTATAATAAAGAAGGGCGGACATCTGCTCAGCGCTTTCGGAGTAAGCTGTGTGCCTGCTGTAGTGCTGATTGTGTGCATAATGAGCGGCAAGAATGTCACGAATAACCTTGATTCGCAGGGCATTTCAGGAATGGCATTGATGTGGGCAGGATTGGTATTTTTGTCTCTGCTGGTTATTATTATATATCGCCAACTATTGAAAAACTAAGGTATAGCTCACTGTTCATATAAAATACGCGACATGAAGATATTAGACCGATATATTATGAAGAATTTCCTAATCGGCTACGCAATTGCCTTTTGCGTTCTGATAGGATTACGAATAATTATTGATTTGTTCGTGAATCTCGACGAGTTTACCGAACATATCGAGCTTGGTACGCTTGCTGCTATCAAAAACATATTGATATTTTATGGTCTCAACAGCACATTGTACTTTCGGGATTTCGCAGGGATGATAACCGTAGTAGCGGCGGCCTTTACGTTTAGCAAGATGGTCCGCTACAATGAATTAGTGGCCGTGATGGCTTCGGGCGTTAGTTTGAAGCGGGTAATCGCGCCGATAGTGTTTCTTGCCCTGCTGTTGACCGGTGTCCTGGTAGTAAACCAGGAGCTTATAATACCGCCGCTTGCGGACAAGCTTGTGCGCCACCAGAGTGATATTCCCGGCCAGGAATCCTATGATATATGGTTCATCCCTGACGAAAATGGCTCGCTAATTTGCTCTGCACGGTTTGACGTGGAAACATCGACGCTGCACCAGCCGACTATAATCAGACGGCGTAAGATAGCCAATTCTCGTATCTGGGAGGTAATCGGCCGGATAGATGCCGAAAGGGCGGTTTACAATAGCGAAACCAACGAGTGGGATTTAACTAACGGGCGATTCATTGAAAAAGGTTCTATTAAAGGCGCCCACCCGATATCTTCTTACGCCAGTGACGTTACTCCAAAGGACATTCCTGTCAGGCTCAAATCCGAGCACGCAACGTTGCTGAGCTGGCGACAGTTAGCTGTCCTTGTATCGCAGGCAGAGCAGGCAAAAATCAAGGATTCGCGCCAGCTTTACAGCCAGAAGCACTTTCGTGTTACCGAGCCGATTATCAACCTGGCAATGCTTATGGTGTGCCTGCCGATTCTGGTTTGTCGTGACCCGAAGTCGATGAAGTCAGCGGTTGCGATTAGCTTTGTTATGGTAGGTGCGTGTTTTATCACAACCTTTATCTGCGAAATGCTCGCGCCGGAGTCTAATGTCGGCAGTTTTTATCAAATTGGATTTTATGCGTGGCTGCCGGTCTTCATCTTTCTGCCCATTGCCTTTATCGAGCTGGACTCAATGAAAACATGAACATAAAAGGGCCACTTTTATGAGGTTTTTTATCTTTTGAAGGACTGTAAAAATAGAACTCGCCGCATTGCAAAAGGCACATCGGGAATCCTCCAAATATGACCATTGCAGGGTAAATCGTAATTCTAATTTTGGTCAAGCTGCTTATTTATTCTTGCTCCATTAAATGAATTCAAGATGTGTAATTCTCAGTTCTATGCCTTGCTATCTGGCCCTCGATCATATAGATGACGTCTTCGGCTATGTTGGTCGCGTGGTCAGCTACGCGCTCCAGGTGCCGTGACGCTGAAAGCAGATGTATCAACGGCTCTGTTTGCTCAGGATGGGTACGAATCCTGTCCTGCAGTATAAAAAACATCTGACGATTCATATTATCAACTTCGTCGTCAGCGGCGCAGACCTTCCGTGCAAGGTCGCAGTTCATGCTTACGAGAGCTTGCAGGCTGCTTCTCAGCATTGACTGTGTTTTTTCTGCCATTTTCTCGAGGTCAAAAGGGACATCAATTTCTTGCTGGCCGGCGAGATACTCGCTGCGCTCAGCGATGTTTACAGCCAGGTCCCCAATCCGTTCGAGGTCGTTGTTTATTTTCAGAACCGTTATAATAAATCGTAAATCGATAGCAACCGGCTGATACAAAGCCAGCATCTTCAAACATTCCTCCTCCACATCAACTTCCATGTGGTCGATATATGTATCAGCCTCGAGCACCTTCCTGGCCAGCTTTGCGTCCCTTGTTTTGATTGATTGCACCGCCTGCAGGAAGGCTTTTTCCACAACCTCGCACAGAGCCAACAGCATCTTTTTGAGCTTTTCGATTTCTCTTTTCATATGTATTGTCATAGGTCTTTGCCTTTATCCAAATCGCCCTGTAATGTAATCTTCGGTCCTTTTCTTTCGTGGTTTGGTAAATACTTGCTTGGTGGGGCCAACCTCTATGAGATATCCTTCGTAGAGGAAAGCTGTTAAGTCGGAGACACGAGCAGCCTGCTGCATATTGTGTGTTACGATTACAATGGTATAGTCACGGCGAAGCTCGTCGATAAGGTCTTCTATTTTCGCGGTAGATTGTGGGTCGAGAGCCGATGCGGGCTCATCCATTAGCAGTATCTGAGGCTGTATTGCCAAGGCCCTGGCAATACAGAGTCTTTGCTGCTGCCCACCGGATAAATCCATTGCATTCTTATCCAGACGGTCTTTAACCTCATTCCACAGTGCCGCGCGTATAAGGCTCCTTTCCACGATTTCAGCAAGCTTTCTATGGTTTTTGACGCCGTGAATTCGTGAACCATAGGCCACATTATCAAAGATAGATTTTGGAAATGGATTGGATTTTTGAAAGACCATCCCGACTTTCTTCCGGAGACTTACAATATCAATTTCATTTTGGTAGATATCTTCATCATCTATCAAAACGCTGCCGCTGGTGCGTGCCCCATCAATGATATCGTTCATTCGGTTCAGCGTCCGAAGAAAAGTTGATTTGCCGCAGCCTGACGGACCAATCAGGGCCGTAACGTTCCTGGCGGGTATGTCCATCGTAACCTTAAACAGTGCTTGCACGTTACCATAATAAAAGTCCAGGTCCTTAACCTGTATTTTCACTTCGAGGTCATTGTTGGACTTATTATCTACCATCGGCGTTTTTTCCTAATACGGATTCTTATCAATATCGCGGCAAGGTTAACCCCGAGAACCAACGCCAGAAGCACAAGTGCCGTTGCATACTGCATCGGCCTGACCTTATCCGCTTCGGGATGCTGGGTTGCCAGAATGTAAAGGTGGTACGGCAGCGCCATTACCTGGTCGAATATAGACCTTGGCAATTTAGGCAGATAAAAGGCGGCAACTGTCAGCAGTATCGGCGCGGTTTCTCCGGCAGCCCGTCCAATACCCAGGATAGACCCGGTAAGCATTCCCGAAACTGAATAGGGCAGCACGTTTTTGTAAATGGTCTGCCACTTTGTAGCGCCCAGTGCAAGACTGCCTTCTCTTAAAGATTGAGGAACAGTTCGCAGAGCCTCCTCACTGGATACGATAATGGTCGGCAATATCATACATGCCAGCGTAAGACAGCCGGAAATTATAGATGCGCCAAAGCCCAGAAATATTACAAATAAACCGAGCCCGAAGAGTCCGAAAACTATTGATGGAACGCCTGCGAGGGTTACTATGGCAAGGCGTATAGTGCGGGTGAACCGTCCCTGCTTTGCGTATTCCGACAGATAAATTGCAGTTGCCATACCCAATGGAAGCGCCACAGCTATAGTGCCCACCACCAGATATAAAGTACCCACAATTGCCGGCAGTATCCCTCCCTCAGCTCCGCTGCTTCTTGGCATTTTGGTCAGAAATTCCCAGCTCACTGCCGGCAGACCATTCCAGAGTATCTTAAGAATTATGGAGGCAATGATAAATACAATGAAATAGGTCATTGCCCGCATTAACCAACAGGTTGCCCGTTGCGATACTGCTGTACGCATTATCTTACCCTATGTTTCTTTAAAACCTTTTGTGCGACTATATTTAATCCAAATGTTGCCATCAGCAAGACGATGCCGACACAAAATAAGGCCCTGTAATGGTTACTTCCAAAAGCGACCTCGCCCATTTCCGCTGCGATGGTGGCAGTCATTGTTCGCACCGAATCAAACGGTGATGCGGTTATGATTGCGGCATTTCCGGTAACCATCATCACCGCCATAGTTTCCCCGATAACCCTTCCCATACCGAGCATTACCGCCGCGGTTATCCCCGGCAGTGCCGCCGGAACAGTTACCCTCCATATAGTCTGCATTTTACTTGCACCGAGGGCCAGAGAAGCCTGCTTATAGGATAGAGGTACGCTTCTTATAGCGTCCTCGGAGATAGAAATTACCGTTGGTATCGCCATCAGCGCCAACAGTATTGCCCCGGCCAAAGCAGTTAGTCCTGTCGATAGTCTAAAACAGGCCTTTACCAGAGGCACTAATACAACCAGGCCAAAAAAACCAATAACAACGGATGGGATTCCAGCCAATATTTCTATAAACGGCTTGAGTATTTCTCTCTCAGTCGGCCTTGCCAGCTCCGAGATATACACCGATGCACCTATACCAAATGGCAGTGTCAACAGCGTTGCCAGTGCTGTAACCAAAAGTGAGCCCGCAACTAAAGGCAGGATACCGAATGACTCTTTCTGGAAGGATACAGGTATCCATCGTTTGCCCAGAAGCTCTTTTAATCCCGGCTCAATAGCGAACGGCCCGGCCTCTCTGCCCAGGAACACAAATATGCCGGCTACAATCAGAATGCTCGTTGAGGCTGTCGCCAGCAGTATTAGTTTTATGGCTTTTTCTTTCCAGGCAACTCTCATTGTTTAATCGCAATGTATCCGGTCTCTGTTACTATTGATTGACCTTCGGAGCTAAGGCAAAAATCTATAAATTTCTTTATTGTCCCGTCCGGTTCGCCGTCGAGGTAGAGATACAGCGGTCGGGCGATAGGATACTGTCCTGATTTTACGGTCTGGTCTGACGGTATAACAGCAGCGGATTTGTCATCGGCTTTAACCGCTATGATTTTTACCTTGTCCGTAGCAGCAGTGGCATAGCCTAATCCGACATATCCCATTGCCCATTTGTCAGTCGAAGCCGATTGAATAATCGCTGAGGTAGCAGGCAGAAGCTTCGCATCAAGCCTGTAATCCTGCTTTTTGAGCACCATTTCCTGGAAGAACACGTATGTCCCGGAGCTTGATTCTCTGGACAGTACGATAATTTCCTGGTCAGGTCCGCCGACGTCGCTCCATCGGGAAAAGTCTCCCGTGAAAATTTTTCCCAGTTGGTCTGTTGTCAATTCATTGATGGGATTATCAGGATTAACTACGACCGCGATTCCGTCTTTGGCAACGACTATTTCATGTGGGTGGATGTCTTTTTGGTTGGCCAGCGTCAATTCGTTTTCCTTTATACTTCGCGAGGCTGCGCAAATATCGGTTGTGCCGTTTAGAAGCGCGGCGATTCCCGTCCCTGAACCTCCGCCCGTTACGGATACTTCAATCTCCGGGTTCTGTCTCATAAAGGTTTCTGCCCAGCTACTGACCAGATGCACCATAGTATCAGAGCCTTTGACGGTAATATATCTCTTTTCGCCTTCGGTCTGACCTTTTTGCTTCGAACAACCGGATATTACTGTCAGTGTCACGGCTATCACAGAGGCCAGGACGACCTTTTCTTTCACGAGCTTTTTGAATGTTACACTCATTGCCTTAGCTCCTAAATTGGGACTTGGTTCTTTTCTGGCAAAACGCATCCCCATTTTTGTCTATAGTAAAACTACGAAATATCAAGTGTCTTTGGTGGCAGTATTTATCGTAAGCACTGAAATATACACGGTTGAGCGAAGAAGGTCAAATACATTTTTTGAATTTTTCTTTTCCTTTTCTTTAATTAGAGAGAAGTAAAATTTTTTCCATTCTTTTAGAACCTGCGCGGCTGAGAATAAAAAGAATGTATTCGGAGAACACCATGGGAAGTTCGCCGCGCATTAAAGGGTGCTGTTGTAGTCAACCGCTTAGTCTTCATGTTTTCTTTCATCAAAATAGTCAAGGTCACTTAACGGCAAAATCACGGAGGTCGCAATATTTACCAGATGAGCCGTCAGCCGCTTAAAGTGCCTCGCAATCAAAACAAAGCACACAGCCTCATTAACCGAAAGATTGCTCTTTACGAGTTGCCTGACAATTCTATCACATTGTATTGCCAGCCTGTGTTCATCATTCCACGACGATTCAGCTTTACTTCTGTCTGCCTCCATAAAGGCCTCTTTAGTTTGCCTAAACAGCGTCAGAATATCCTTGTCAAGCTCGCCGAAATACTGGGAAAACACCGTTTTATCTATTGGCTTTTGCAAAAGCTCCGTTACCTCATAAAGGTTCTTGGAATAATCGCCCAGCCTCTCGGCATCTTTTACCACGCTCATTAGTAACAGACAGGCAGACACACCCACTGTTGGCTGTAGTGAGAGATGCTCCACAATCCTTTTGCGTATATTTTTTTGGAGGCGGTTTACTTTCTTGTCTATCTCGTAAATTTTTTCTTTCAGGTTCGGCTCTTCTACGTTGTCCAGGAGTGTGCTACAGACCATCTTATACATACACTCGGTCTGGTCTAACATATCCTTGAACTCTTCAAAGACCTGAGCCAAAAATTCTTTGCCCTTCCAGAAACTTAATAAATTCTTAAACATTTGTGTTTCCCTTTATTTAAATAACTTAGACAAAAAGATTAACAACGCCGGCAAAAAGAAGAACACTCCTAATACATAAACCAGTGCGTATCTTCTTTTTTCGGCGGCTAAATCTCCGAAAGCTTTCGCAAGATTTATAGGTATCATTCTAAAAAACTTTATCGGAAAGATAAACAAAGTACCTGTCAGGTTAAACAGGAAATGGACAAATGCGATGATAATGGCCGAAATATTTCCTGTGGCAAACGATGCCAGGATAGCCGTAGTGGTTGTCCCAATGTTAGCTCCGATAGTAATTGGAAATACTGCCTCGACCGTAAGAATACCTGCAGCTGCAAGAGGTATCATCAGGGAAGTGGTAATTGAGCTGCTCTGAACAATAACGGTGAAAAAAAGTCCCGCAAAAAGCCCTAATAAGCTGCTCCTGCTTATTACATTATCCAGAATAATCTCAGCTCTGTTTATTACCAGGGATTTCATAACCTTCACTATGAAGTAAAGAGAGAAAAACAGCAGAAGCATCGAAACAATCAACACCAATATATAGCTTGCCAATTCCGAACGACTCAAAAAAAGCGTAATTTCGTGGACGAAGTGCACCGCTGGTTTTGTGGCTAATTTAATAGGGCTGGTAAATTTGATTCCGCCGATACCTTGAAATGAAAAACTCATCAATGTGGCACATTTCTCAAGAAAGCCTGTTGCCAGCTCCAGCGGGAAAAGGATAGCCACACATATAAGGTTAAAGAAATCATGCACGGTTGCTGCACTTATTGCTCGCCTGAATTCGTCTCTGCGGCTGACATACCCCAAAGACACGAGCGTGTTCGTTACAGTAGTCCCTATATTGGCCCCCATAATTATCGGTATCGCGTTGCCAACGGTAATCCCACCTGCACCTACTATTCCTACAACTACTGATGTCGTGGTTGAGGAGCTTTGAACTATACTGGTCGCCAGTATGCCGATAAACAAGCCGATAAAAGGATTTGAAGTTGTCCTGATCAAATTTTCAGCAAAGCCCTTGCCAAAACCTTTGAATGCCGCCCCCATCAGGCCGATGCTCACCAGAAACAAATATAGCAATATGACCACAGAAAATATTTTCAAGAACGTTTTAACTATATTCTTTATAATGCGTCCCTTTGCCTAATCCTAAAGAGAGTATAGGCATTCAATATGAAGGGAATATGAAGAGTATGTGAAAAATTGGTGAAGATTGAAAAAAAATAGGTTTTCTATCCTTTTGGAAGTGTTACAAAGACCTTCGTTCCTTCGTTGATTTGGCTTTCGATATGGATTTTGCCATCGTGAGCCAGGACGATGTGCTTTGCTATTCCCAATCCTAATCCGGTCCCCCCAAGCTCACGTGAACGGGCCTTATCAACGCGGTAGAATCGCTCAAAAACTCTATCGAGATGTTCCTTTGCTATTCCTATTCCATTGTCTTCAACAGTAATGGTGATAGCATCTTGTTGCTCAAGAAGAGAGATATTAATCCGGCCGGCATCTTCGGTGTATTTTATCGCATTGTCTATCAGGTTCACAAAAACCTGTTCAATGTTATTTCTGTCAGCCTTGACCCTAAAGTCATCGCCTTGTAAATTTATGCCAAACGTTTGCTGCTTTGCATCAAGAGCGTGTCCGAATCCCATCACAACCTCGTCTATAAGACTCTTCAAGTCAAACTCAGTTTTCTCTATGGAGCTCCTGGACAGCTCAAGCTCGCTAAGACTCAATAAATCATTTATAATGTTTTCAAGCCTACCAGTGTGCTCCTTAATAATCGTAATAAATTTGCGTGCCTTTTCTTTGTCATCTATTGCTCTATCTTCCAGAGTCTCTATATAACCTTTAATCAAGGTCAAAGGTGTCTTAAGCTCATGCGATACGTTGGCAACAAAATCCGTTCTTATCCTGTCCATTCTTTTAAGATTCTCTATCTTTTGCTGCAGCTCATTGGCCATGATATTCAATGATTTAGCTAATTCGCCCAGTTCGTCGCTGCTTTTGATATTTACCTTCCTGCTGAAATCTCCTTTGGCAATTTGTTGAGCTGTTTCCTGCATCTGCCTGATGGGTAGTATTATGCTCCTTGATATAAAATAAGCTACTGTCAGCGCAATCACGATGGCCACAATTGCTCCCAACAAAACCACTCTATATATGAGCTGTATTTGAAGTTGAACCTCGGAAAGCGGCAAGGCAAAACGGACCACCCCCAGCGCCTTGTCGCCATTGTCCACGCGCACTGCGACATATTTCATATTATAATCCAGAGTATCGCTTGGACGAGCACTCTGCCCGAAACCACTTTCCATTGCCTTAATGATTTCAACTCTGTTGCTGTGATTGTCCATCAAAGACGGCTCTTTTTCAGAATCTCCCAAAACCTGACCCTGTCTATCAATGACTGTAATCCTCAAATTTAATTTATCGGCCAGAGTCTTAGCCTTTTCCTGAATGTCTCGATGTCTGCCTTCAAGTAAATCCCTTTTCAAAATGTCGCCGACTAATATGGCATTACTTTGTAACTGCTCGGAAATCCTCTGTTCAAAGTGGTCTCGCAGTTTCAAGCTTACAAAAAAACTTAAAACAAAAACCACTATAAGAGCCAGGAGTATAAACGTACCAAAAAATTTCCAGATGATTTTGTTTCTCATTTGTACCTAATTTTCATTCCAATGACATCATTCAGGATATGGACGTTCCTTAAACCTGTAGCCCGCACCTCGAATAGTCTCGATGTAATTTTTTGCCTTGCCTAATTTCTGCCTCAATGATTTTATATGTGCATCAACTGTCCTGTCACAAACCACAGCGTCACCACCCGAAACTGCATCCAGAATTTGGTTTCTTGACAACACAACGCCGGGCCTTCGAGCCATAACCTCCAAAAGCTTAAACTCTGTAAAGGTCAGCGAAATTTCTTCTCCGCTCACCGTCACCTTATGCCTGGCACTATCTATGGCAATTTCTCCTCTTTTTATCTTTTCGGCGAGCCGGTGCTCACGACCTCTTCTCAAAATTGCCCGAATTCTTGCTATGAGCTCTCTCGGGCTGAAAGGTTTTGTTACGTAATCATCCGCACCTAATTCCAGCCCCACTACTTTGTCTGTATCTTGTGATTTTGCACTTAGGATAATAATTGGTATATCTGCCGTTATCTGGTTGTTTTTAACGATTCTACAGACTTCGAAGCCATCTAT
>JBAQFY010000040.1:0-7602 GCA_049287505.1 Sedimentisphaerales bacterium
ACAGGAGTTGACAACTGTTCGCATGGAAAACTCACTATTGACACCGTTCAAGGAGAATCTGCAGAGTGTTATCTACGGCAAGAGCGAATGTATCGATGTAATGATTGTCTGCCTGTTAGCCGGGGGCTCTATCCTGATTGAAGATGTACCGGGCGTGGGCAAGACGACCCTGGCGAAAGCGATGGCCAAAAGCATTGATGCCAAATTTCGACGGATACAATTCACGCCCGACCTTTTGCCCGCAGATATATTGGGCTCTTCCATCTACAACCCGGTTAGCGGGGACTTCAGGTTCGATCCCGGTCCTATTTTCTGCAATATTCTTCTTGCCGATGAAATCAACCGCGCTTCACCCAGAACCCAGTCGGCCATGCTGGAGGCAATGAATGAGAACCAGGTAACGATTGAAGGCAAACGTTATCCACTACCAAAACCGTTTATGGTGATTGCCACGGAGAACCCCATCGAGTTCCACGGCACTTATCCGTTACCTGAAGCCCAGCTGGACCGTTTCCTTGTCCGGCTTGCCATGGGTTATCCGACAGTCGAAGTCGAGATTGACATTCTCAAGTCGCATGCCCATACTGAGCCGCTCGACAAAATACAGCCGGTGCTCCGGCTTGAACAGGTCCGGCAGCTCCAGCAAGAGGCGGCCAACGTTCACGTGGATGATAGTCTTCTGGAGTATATCGTTGAAGTTGTTCATGCTACGCGCCGCGATAATCGTCTTCAGCTTGGTATCAGCACTCGCGGAACGCTGATGTTGTCCCGAGCGGCCCGGGCCCGCGCATATTTCCAAAAACGCGATTTTGTCATTCCCGACGATGTATTGTGGCTTGTTACCTATGTATTGCCGCATCGCATTCTTTTGACCTCTAAAATGCACCTCAGTGGTACTACCGCCAGGCAGATTGTTACAGACATCGTCGGCCGTATCAAAGTACCGGTTTGAATCCCGCCCCTCAACACCGCCCGTCGAAGACAGGCGGGGTCAAAGGCAAAAGAGGGGCGGGGTGAAGAGGCGACTGCCACGATGAACAGAACCGAAGGGAGATTACGTCTTGGCTTGACCGATGCCGGCAAGATGGTTCTGCGCGGGATTGGATTTGTCGCTTTAGCCGCCCTGATAGTTCCTGCCTTTGGGGTACTTTCGACTCTGGTCTCGGTCGTGCTGATGGCTTTGCTGGTCGGCTTTGTTCTGCGGCCTAAAATCCAGCTCAGCGGCAATCTGCCTGACCGTGTCGTCGTAGGCCAGACAGTACAGTTGAAGTACGTGCTCAAGAACATCGCGCGCTTACCGGCCTACAATCTCTGCCTGGGATTTGGTGCCCTGCCCGAGGCGATTGAGCAAGTCGCAGGTGCGCATGAGGTTTGGCGCCTGGGGCCCGGCGAGACTGCCGAAGTAACTGTTGCGATACGACCCAGGCGGCGAGGCTGCTACCGAATCAAGCAGCCGATTTGCCAATCCGGCTTTCCATTTAACTTGTTTACTTTTGGCAACTCGCTTGATAATGAGGAAATCCTTATCGTCCTTCCGGCCTTTTCCCTCCTCCAAATCCCCTTAAAACACATAAGTCGATACGCTCACGCCGGCGGCGCGAGACTCGCTGGTCGTACGGGGGTTGACCTTGAATACGTGGGAAACCGCCCTTTTTTGCAGGGGGATTCCCCTCGAAATATTGATGCTCGCGCCTGGGCTCGCCTATCCGTGCCGGCCACCAAGGAGTTCCACGATGATTTCGACAACTGCACTGCACTGGTATTAGATACCGGCGTACATGAAGTCATATCCGGGTCAGCCCCGTTAGAAGCCGGCGTTCGCTTTCTAACGGGGTCAAGGTCGAAAGAGATCAAGGAGCTTGAAGCTGCCGTCTCTCTTTGTGCTTCCGTGGCATTCACAATTAACAATGATTGTCTTATCGATTTTTTGCTTGCCGGCCCCGATTTGTATCAGTTCACCGCCTGGCCCAGAATGGTGCGACTCGACAAGATACACGAGATTCTTGCAGGCGTTGAACCATCGAGAGGATTTTCCCTCGAGCAGATAGCGCCAAAATTGGCAAATCGGTTCTTGGAAATATCTGAGGTCTTTTTCATTTGCTTCAAATGGGACAATGCATACCGGCAGCTGCTCGAATTGGCCGACCAGGCCGGCTGCCATTGCAAAGTTCTCCTGATAGCCCGGTCCGGCGGAAGTCAGAAGTCCGTCGATGCGGCGCCGGATGACGCATCGGAAGTCGGAAGCCAGAAGACCGACTTCTGTCCTCTGTCCTCTGTCTTCTGTCTTCTGTCGGCTGATGATATCTTGAACGGACAGATAGAACGCTTATGAAGGTGCAAAAGACCATAGCTATCATCATGTTGCTGACAGGCTCGGTGCTGACCGCGTTGGTCTCTGGGGATATTGCCTATCCGACTATCCTTTGTATGTTGGGTCTCTTGGGTTTGCAGCGGCGATTTACCTGGGATATCAAGCCGGAAAAACGCGTTATAACCTCATTGCTCCTGCTCCTGCTGGCGATTATGTTTTCACTTCACTACCGATATGCCGGTTCCGCCGGACGGGTAGCTTATGTACAAGCGGCGGCTGTCGCCTGGCAAACAATAGCCCGCTACTTCCTGGCGTCAATGATTCTTATACTGTTTTTAGGCTCACCCGAACGGCTGCCGCTATCGTTGGGTTTGTTTCACGTAGCCGTTACCATTTCCGCCGGACAAGTCCTCTTACTTGACGACATGTACATCACGTTTCGGTTGTCAGAGATGCTCTGCGTCATTTTGGTCGTGCTTTATGCGGTCGCCTACGCTCCAAAGCTTCAGCGACGGAGCGCCGCCGCCCGTGGAACAATGGACACGCCCATTTCTGAGCATATGGGTCGCCTACGCTCCAAAGTTTCAGCGGCGGAGCGGCGCATATTCACCACTTCTTGCCTTCCCAATCCACAGTCCACAGGATGCCTTGCGGCAGATGCCTTACGGCAGAAAGCAGGGGTGTTTACTTTTGGCCTAATACTGGTTGTTACTGCAAACTGCGGCTGGATTACCAGTTCAATACTCTATCGCCACGTGGAGGTTTTTAACTACCTGCCGCTTTGGTTCTGGAGGGGACATGTCGCCTTGGAGAGTACAACAGACGGTGTGTCACTTATGGGCTTCTCCACCAGCGGCAGACTGTCGAGTTTGTTGTTCATCAAGGCAGAGCAGGACTCAACGCCCGCGCTGAGCATTGCGTCTGACGGCAGTCCGGGATACCTGAGGGCCAGGGCATTTGAGGTTTATCGTCAATCCGAATGGCACGATCTGTCATACAGAGAAGCGCTCTTCCCCGAACAGAACAAGCCGTTCGGGATGTATTTCGTGGGCAGAACGAATTTCTTTCGCCTCAACGAGACTGATGCTTCCGAGTGTAAGTACATGACCATCCGGCATGAATCCCTGTTCGCCGATGCTGTGTTCACACCCCTGGGAACATCCTTTCTTGAAGCGCCGCTTAATTTGCTGCTGCGGGACGAGGACGATATTGTTTATGCTCGGAATTTGCGAAGCGCCCTGAGTTACAGGATTGCCTACACGAAATCAGCTTACCGGAAGCCCCCGACAGGTCCGCAAGGCCGCCGGATGCTGAACGTCCCCGGTCAGCTTGACCCACGTATATATCAGCTGGCGAGCAGGATTTTCGCAGGCTGCAGCACAACGACCGAGAAAATTGATGCTGTCGTCAACTACTTTCACACTAACTACACCTATACGCTCGGTCTGGATATTCCACCCGATAGGGATAAGCTGACCCATTTTCTACTTGAGGAATCCACCGGCTATTGCGAGTACTTTGCCTCCGGCGCTGCGATTCTGCTGCGTCTGGCCGGTGTGCCGACTCGATACGTCACCGGTTTTTTAGTTACTGAGCAGGACGCCCGGAGTGAGTTGTGGGTCGCGCGGTGTATGGATGCCCATGCCTGGGCCGAAGCCTGGGACCGGGAACGAAACCAGTGGACCATCGTCGAGGCTACCGTAGGAGAGAATCCGGCTACGGCGTCCGCTGCTGAACAGTTGGGACGTATGAGTGGTGCTGCTGGTACTCTTCTTGGTCAGCTCCTGCAGGACTTGTATCAGTATGGCCTTTTTGGCGTGTTAGGCTGGTTGTTCTCCTATGGAGTCCTTATGGACAAGTCCTATGGCCTGCTTGCCGGCTTACTTCTGCTGATGCTCTTCCTTGGCGGTGCGCTTTGGTTGGCCCTGTCCCGACGCTACAATAGGAAGAAGAAGTCTATAGGCCGGACGCAATCAAGGGCGCTGAGAAACCCAGCGCTTGTAACCTTGCACAAGATGCTGGCCAGGATGGACCGAAAGGTAAAAGCCTTGGGACAGCGGCGAGCTCTCAGTGAGACATTACATGCTTTCTCCGAGCAGCTCCGGGCACAAGACTCTGGTGATGGGCTGTGGACAAAAATATCAGACTGGTATCTCGAATACGCCAACCTCCGCTACCGCAGAACAATCAGCTTTGAGCGTCTGCAGCGGCTGAGGCAGCTTGCCTGCCTCTGCGTCTCTCGACGCAAGTCGAGGCAGCAGGCTCAAGGACTGCAGGATTACTTATGAGTAATGGACTTGGCCATCCCTGTCGGGACGGCACCCGGCACTAAAACGGCGTGAGCCCCGTTATGACCAAAGGGCATCCCTTCGGGAGAAATCGGCGCTAAAGCCTGACAGTCCATACATAGTCAACGTTGCAAACCATATCGTGCCAAGAAATTGCAGTCTTTTCATAAAATACGTATTCTAACAAATCTATTCCTGATTGCACTAATATTCTGTAGCTTCTAATTTGATGGGTGGCAGCCTCAAGCGTAGCTTGGGGATGGCTCAGAGTCACATTACAATTTCGCCCCCAAATTTATTTGTTGGTCTATATTTAGCCCTGGGTTTCACCCAGGGTTTTCCTTTTTTGTTAGCCCCCGGCATTGTCGGCTGTTTTTACTCTTGATTTAGCCCCGACCCCGCGCGGTCGGGGTTCATTTTTTTTCATTTACCCAAGGTGTGCTTCCACAGATTCACAAACCGAGGGTCTCCGTCGCCGCCACAGCGACGTAATACGCAATATGAAAAGGTCATTGCAAGGCCTGCGTAGCAAGCCGCGGCAATCTCAAAAATGTTTATCCCCACGTTTTACGTGGGGTCTTGTTTTGGTCATTTGAATTTTTTATCCGTTTCGGATTTAGATATTCGGATTTGACAATCTTCCTTCGTCCATCTTCCATCGTCCGTCCTCTTTCTGTCATTCCTGCGCACGCAGGAAACCAGTGCCCCAAGCAATAGCGCAGGATTATATTTAGCCCACCTTTTCATGGCGGGTTGATTTCATCCTCCGTATTTTTGTCGGATTTTATGCGTCGGTTTTTTTATTGTTTCTTAATAGTAGTTGAGTAAAATAGGATCGTTTACGAGATCGGTCTCGTTGAGTTCAGATTCTTGGTCGGCGAAAGTAGATAATGGCTGCAAAGCAAGAAGGTCTATTCCCGGAATTTAATAAGTCACGTTATGGCGAGAACCGACGCTCACGTCCCCTGTTCCTGCCTGCCTTATTGGTAAGTGAAGCGTCTGACCAGCGTCTCAAAGGCCCCGACCAAGACCATGCATATGAAATAATCTGCAAGTGGTCTGACATTGAATCCAGCGGCAAGCTCGACCAAATGAAAGAGACCTCTATTGAAGGCGAATTCTGTAAGGAAATCTTTGGCGAAGCCCTCGGCTATATTCTTTTCGCAGACAACAAGGAAAATTGGAACTTCCAGCAAAAATTCTACGTCAATGGAGGCTGGTCCGATGCTGCCATCGGTGTTTTTGGTTCTCATAAAAAACCGCAACTCCGTGCTGTAATCGAACTTAAAGGTCCCAAAGTTAATGTTGACAAAGACCGTTTTAACGGACGCACGCCAGTCCAGCAGTGCTGGGACTATTTAAACAATGTTCCCGAATGTCCTTGGGGTATCGTCTGCAATTATGTCAGTTTTCGTTTGTATCATCGCGACCAAACCCCAAGAGTTTATGAACTTTTTACATTACATGACCTTCACAAAAAAGAAAAATTCCTCCAATTTTATTACCTCCTCGAAAAAGGCGGCCTCATACCGCCAACCCCTCGTGCAGACTTACTCCTCGAAAAATGCACCACACGTCAACGTCAGGTCGGCGACGAACTTTATTCCCGCTATCACGATGAACGTCTCAAGATGATTACTCATCTTTCTGGCCCAGCATTTAATTTTACCCTCGACAAGGCAATCCGCGTCACTCAAAAATTGCTCGACCGCATAATCTTCGTTGCATTCTGCCAGGACCGTGACCTTCTCCCCGGAAAATCGCTTAAAAAAGCCTGGGATCAGGTTCCTCCCTTTGCCAGAGTCACCAATCCCAGATGGCAAAACTTTCTCGAACTGTTCCGAAGCATCGACAAGGGTAATTTCGACCGTGACATTCCACCTTATAACGGCGGACTTTTTCGCGAAGACCCCGATGTTGATAACCTCCAGCTTGATGATGACTGGACAGATTTTTTCAAGACTGTCGGCGACTATGACTTCGCCCATACAATCAACGTTGATGTCCTCGGCCACATCTTCGAAAAATCCATTAACGACATAGAAAAAATCCGCCTCACCGGCCTCTTTGAAGCTAAGGAAACGCAAAAACCGCGTCCCAAAATGGCAAAATCCGCCGAACGAAAAAAAGGCGGAATATACTATACGCCACCTGAATTTACCGGCTTCATTACAAATAACACCGTAGGCAAATTAGCCGATGAAAAAATCAAACTTCTTGAAAGAAACTTCGGCATACGCCTTGACCAAATCGATGCAAAAACTGAGAAAAGCAGAGTTATTGCCTTTGCACAAAACGCCATCGAGGAACTCCAAAACATAAAGGTCGTTGACCCCGCCTGCGGTTCAGGCGCCTTCCTGATTCGTGCATACAATGTTCTCGAAGATAAATACGTAGAAGTTCTCGACGTCCTTGAAATCCACGAAACATCCTTGGCTGATGAACTCCGAAACAAGATCTCCGACTTCATTCTCCACGATAACCTCTTCGGCGTTGACCTCTCCCCAGAAGCCGTCGAAATCACTCAGTTAGCTCTTTGGCTTCGCTCTGCACATAGACGTAAAACACTCACTGACCTGTCAAAAAATATCGTCTGCGGAAATTCGTTAATCTCAGACCCACAAATCGACCCCAACGCAATCGACTGGCATAATCAATTTCCAGATGTTTCCTCTCACCCAAACCCCGGCTTCGACGCTGTCATAGGAAATCCCCCGTGGGAAAGATTTACTTTGAAGAACCGTGAATTCTTCGATACTTCCGCACCTCATATACTCGAAGCCCCAACCGCCGCCGAAAGCAGACGACTTATCGAAAAACTCCAGAAAACCAATCCCGACCTGTATCAAAAATATATCACTGCAAAAGATTCCGCCGAAAAGATGATGACCTATATCCGTCAATGTGGCCGATTCCCCCTCGCAGGCAAAGGCGATATTAACACTTATGCCGTCTTCGCTGAACTCGCCCATTCCATCGTCTCACCAACAGGCCGTGTTGGCC
>JBAQFY010000041.1:0-2503 GCA_049287505.1 Sedimentisphaerales bacterium
AACAGCATATATCCGCGGAACAGAAATTCCCAGGCAAACATGTATAGTGCGGTATCCAGCAGCAGCTCGGGCCAGTTTATGGCATACCTGTAATAATAAGAGCGAAACTCAGGCATTTTACTGGCCCCGTAGAGAATCAGTGCCATAGCAGCAAGGCAGACAGGGGTTAGAATTATCGCCGATTTCCAGCGGCCAATGCGGATGCCATAATCCCAGGGCTTATCCCGAAAAAGCAGCCAGCCAGCCGCCAGCGGCACCAGCAACCAATAAATGAGCTGCGTTGCCCGGGGAAAATCGATATTTAAATGATGATAACGTTCCAGGACTAATACCAGCGTGGATATGCTGACCACAGCCACAAGGTTCAGGTCATAGCCCCCTGATATCCTGTTTTTGATGTACGTTTGCATCCCAGTTGCGGGGGACTACCCCTTTTTATCAATACATGGTTCCCAAGCACCTTCTAATAGCATTAATGTACCACAAATGACTATTTGGACAATCCGTTCAAGCGGCAACCATGCAGCGTTAGCAGTTGACATTCGAAGCAGAAATCTGCTACAATTACCTTTTTGAAAGCATAAAACTGGGGGAAAGTCTCCTGAGGTCTTTCTTCTAATGAAAAAACTCCATCCTCAGCAATTTCTAGGGTACCGCAACATCAAGGCTTCTAAGAACCTGTGCGTATAAATTTGTAAGCAATAGTTGTTGGCATTTAGTAGATACGTACCGTAAAGGAGGTGAAGGTTATAGAGGAAATATAGTTTTATGAGTTTTATCAGGCCTTTTTATGTAAAAAGAATCTAAAAAGGGAGGAGGGAAAAATGGCTTTAAAGAAATATTTAATTATTGCTCTTGTGGCAATTATGGCGATGGTGTTGTCCGTGGGGAGCTCTATTGTTGTCGCCGACTACTCACCTGAGTACTCACCTGGGCTCCACACTGGTTGGATGATGGAGCTCGGTGGGGATAACATCACGTATAACCGCACGTATGAATACTATGTCCCGACCGGTTACGACGGTTCAGATGTCCCCTTATTGTTTTCGTTTCACGGCCTGGGCAGCAACGGGATAGACCAGATCGATCTAACCAAGTTTAATGTACTTGCCGAACAAGAAGGGTTTATTGCCGTGTTTCCGAATGCCACAGTATTAGACCCGGACGATTATCCTGAGGCAGAGTTGCCACCACTCACCGGCGCAGAAATCCAGTGGAATCTGGGTGCAGGGTCATTGCAATATTACGCCGGTATCGATGATGTGGGATTTGTTGCGGACATGGTTTACTGGTTTGAAGATAACTATAACATTGATGAAAGCCGAATCTACAGCACGGGTATGTCCGACGGCGCTTTGTTTTCATACTTACTGGCCTTTAACCTGACGGGCACGTTTGCAGCCATCGCACCGGTTTGTGGACCGATGCCATGGGGTTTTGAGAACTTCACGGCCCCTCCGACAACCGTGATTTTGATGCATGGCACAGCCGTCCCAATCCTTGATTACAATGGCTATGGCGGTTCGGGTGGCAAGGTGACTTATTCTGTCGATGAGACTATCGCTTACTGGCGTGGGGTCGACAATACAACCACCGGGCCGGTGGAAACTGTATGGGGGCCAACTGGGTCAGATTCGACCGTAGTTCATCGCTATGTTTACAGCGGAGGAACGGACGGGACCGAGGTGATATTGTTTAAGGTTGAAGGCGGCGGGCATACATGGCCCGGCGGGAAGGAGTATGCGCCCGAGTCCATAATTGGCAAAGTTAGCACTCATATCGACGGCAGTGCCTTAATATGGAAGCATTTACCGCCGGAAAAATATTACCTAGCAATATACAGCACTCGCGGTGGCTCAGTAACTACTCCTGACCAGGAGACATTCGCCAATGAAGAAAGCGCCGGAGAATATATGTTCTTCTATCCCGGCACCGGTGACACCGTGGTCGACCTTGTGGCCACGCCATTTAGTAGTAACTGGGAGTTCGTCAACTGGACTGGCGATGTGGACACCATCGACAATGTCAATGTCGCCACGACCACTATCACTGTCACTCCCGACAGAGACTACGAAATCATAGCCAATTTTCAGCTCAAGTCAGTGACACCCCCATCTACTGGGTGTTTCATCGCCACCGCAGCCTACGGAACTTCCACCGCCGAACAGCTCGATGTGTTGCGAGAGTTCCGGGACAGCGTGTTGCTGGAAAGCACCGTGGGCTCCCGACTTGTTGACTTATACTACCAGACCAGCCCTCCTATCGCAGACTTTATATCAGAAAATAGCTTCGTGAGGACCCTGGTCAGGGAGCTCGTGGTTGACCCCATTGTTTGGTTAGTTGAAGCTACTGGAAATATATGGCGGAATTAGGGTGATGTAGAGTGCTGGGTTATACGGAGTAGCTTACCCACCGGTACAAGGGTGAGACACCGACCCCAGCGTAAGACATCATACTTGCCATGCCAAGAGCCGACCGTGCCCAGACACGGTCGGCTCTTTTA
>JBAQFY010000042.1:0-17296 GCA_049287505.1 Sedimentisphaerales bacterium
CGAGGACATCAATACCGTGTATGAAAGCTGGCGGAAGCTGCGAGAAAAAGGTGCAAGAATCTTCTATCCGGCTCATGGTAGGCCCTTTTCTGCCACAAAATTAGAGAAATCGGTGGGGCAAGCCCCAGTATATGTTTAGCCAGGGGAAAAACATCCCCAAATCCTTCGACTTTGACTTAGAGATCTTTATAGGTGCCACCCATCGGAAGGAATAGTTAATTAGTTTATTAGCTTGTACATCTTTCGGTTGAAGGCCAAAAAGACAGCCCTCTATAATTAGAGCTATCTGCGGATTTGATTGAAAATTTGGGATATTTCGGTGATTGAGTTTTTGTAAGTGCTTATTTAGAAAGGGATTAAAATTTTCCAAAAAATCTGTTTTTTTTTACCCCTCAGCGGAAATGATTGAAATTTATCTCGGGTAAAATTCAAAATTTTTACATTCTTATTGATATTTTTCATTATTTTCGTATAATTTATAGGACTTGGTGGAACCATATTAATAGTCACGGAACTTATTCGAAATGCTGTATTAGCCGCAGTATTTTGTTGTCGTTTCTAATTTCATATCTATCATCATGGTAGGAGGGTAAGAAAATGAAAAAGGCAATATTATTATCAGTATTAGTCCTTGTGTTGTGCGGGATGGTATCCGGTTACGAGCAAGACGTATCCTGGATTCATGGAGAAAATCCACCGTTTCCGAGCAGATATCCCGGCGAACCCACTATTGTGGATATAATTCATTTCGCCGTGCCTACGGACGTTTTTCGGAATCAATGGATTGCTGAGCAGACCTTGGGGGGAATCCCGACGCTTTCCATTGACCCGGTGGAGAGGACCATCGAACTTTGGATTCAAGAGCCGGCTCCTGACATTCCCCTCCCGCTTCTCTTTGACCCTGTTTGTGGCCTCGAAGGTTATTATGGACCGCTCGAAGAGGGTAGTTGGCTTTTCTATTGCCATTTCGAGGGCACTCTTTGGCTGGACGGCTTTGATGTTGTTCCTACTCCTCCATATCCAAATATTTCCGGCTATGTACGTACCGTCAGCGGCTTGGGGATTAGTGATGTGAGCTTGACCTTCAGTAACGGCGGCGGCAGCACTACAACTGATGACAGCGGCTATTACACCAAGTGGGTCCCAAGTGGCTGGTCAGGTGTGGCTATGCCGAGCAAGAGCGCTTATAGCTTCAATCCGATATACAGGTCATACGTTAATGTAACCTCAAGTATATCAGACCAGAATTATATGGGTTTTGGAGCGACACCGCCAATAAAAGGACGAATCAAGCTCATAGGAACCGCCGTTAAGGCTGATGAGCAAGAGGGTGAGCTGGTTGGGCAGGGGCGTTACTACGTCCCGGTTACTATTGATGAAATTATCGAGGATGAAGAGAATTTGTTAGACGACGTAGTGAACGTAACCGTATGTTATTACGAACCGTTAGATATTCACACAGACTCATACGGAAAGGTCTATGTTTATGGGTATTTCTGGAAAGATGACGGTCCAGTGCAGTACCGCGGGCGAGTAGATGCATCCAGCTATCCATACTATATTATTCGTCTGGGCGATGTCTCAGGCAACGGAGAAGTCTCATATGAGGATGCTTCCTTGGCTGCTCAATATGGGGAAGGTGTTTTGTATCTGGAACCGGAACAGATATGGGCCGCTGACGTAGATGGGAACGGGCAAGTTGATGAATATGATGAAGATTTGATTTTTCAGTATGCTACGGGATTGATAAAAAGATTTCCCGCAGATGATGGGACGATTGATTATTTTACTGAGCATTTTTCCTCCGGTACAGACAGCTTTGACCTGTCGAACAAATCAATAATATTCACTCCTACTAAAGCCGGTACTTTCTATCGTGCTCATCTAAAAGAGATTACACAGTTACCGACCGACCCTGCCGGAGGTACGGCCCTGGCATTAGGTGATGACAATTACAAATTAGTAAATTTAAGTGACCAAGCTACAGTGTTTATCTTCGGCAGCAGCTTTTCGAGCTTCTATGTCGGCAGCAATGGTTATATAACCTTTACCGAAGGAGATACCGACTACACCGAATCTTTGACCGACCATTTTGAGACGATGCGCATATCCGGCTTATTCAACGACCTCAACCCGTCCGCAGGTGGGCTGGTCGGCTGGAAACAATTAGCAGACCGTGTGGCTGTGACATGGGAAAACGTTCAAAAATACGGTGAGAGTAACTCTAATACATTCCAGATTGAGATGTATTTTGACGGGAGAATACAGCTTTCCTGGCTTGGGATTTCAGTTGAGAAGTGTATTGTAGGCTTATCAGCCGGTCTTGGTGTGCCGGAAGATTTTCAGGAGACAGACCTCTCAGATGCGTATCCACCGCCGCCACTATTGCCGGGCTTCTTTGCCGAGCAGTTCTCTTCTCTCGAAGATAGCTTTGACCTGTCGAACACATCAATTATATTCAAGCCTACCGTAGATGGTACTTCTTATAGTGCTTATTTACAAGAAATTACACAATTACCGAGCGACCCTGCCGGAGGTATAGAGCTGGCGCTGGGTGATGACAATTACCGGAATGTAAAGCTAAGTAATCAGGCTACAGTATCTATTTTCGGCAGCAGCTTTTCGAGCTTCTACGTCGGCAGCAACGGTTACATAACCTTTACCGAAGGTGACAACGACCACTCTGAAAGTCTGTCCGACCATTTTGATACAAGGCGTATATCCTGCCTGTTCAATGACCTCAATCCGGCCGGAGGAGGGCTGGTTAGCTGGAAACAATTGGCAGACCGTGTGGTTGTGACGTGGGTGAAGGTTCCCGAGTACGGTGAGAGTAACTCTAATACATTCCAGGTCGAGATGTATTTTGACGGGAGAATACGGCTTTCCTGGCTTGGGATTGCGAGTGAGAACGGCATCGTAGGCCTGTCAGACGGACTTGGTGTGCCGGAAGATTTTGAGGAGACAGATTTTTCAGAGATATAATCACACCCACCGGAAGCAACGGCAATGCAATAGTGAAATCAAAGATTAAAGTCCAAAATCAAAATCGGAAGAATCTATAAAGGCTGAGTGGTGAGCAAACTCAGCCTTTACCATTTACGTTAAGTATGTTAGAATATTCATATGAATCTTATTAAAAACCATGTGAAGCTCGTGAAAATGAGCTGTGAGGAAGAATCTTTTGTTAAGGCCTCGCCAGCCGAGCGGGTTAGCTTTATGTGGGAGCTAACCAAAGAGCTGTGGTCATTACGGAATCGGCAGGATACTGAACGAAGATTACAAAGAAATGTTACAAATCTTGTTAGGCAACGAGACTAAGTGAGCATTTTGTCTCGCGGGATAGAAGAACGGTTGGGCAAGCCCCACCCTACATTCATCTTTTAGCCAAATCAGTTCAGTTTATAACTTGATTCTCTTCTACTCTTAAAATAAAATTAGCTAATGGTTTATCTTTGGTCAACTATACTGGTTTTGCTCAATGCCTGCTGGCTGGGGCTGGTCGTTTTCGGCCTGCCGGGCAACTGGCTAATCGTCATATCGACGTGCCTGTTCGCGTGGTGGCGGTGGGATAATAGTGTATTTTCCATCTATACCTTGATTGCGATATCAATCTTAGCAGTTCTTGGCGAACTTGTGGAGTTTACCGCGGGTATGATAGGAGCCAGGAAATCAGGGGCAAGCTGGCCCGGGGCAATCGCCTCGCTTTTTGGGGCGGTAACAGGTGCCGTCCTTGGCACGTTTCTGTTTCCTGTACCGTTTTTGGGGACGCTGCTCGGCGCCTGCTCCGGCGCAGGGTTGTGCGTATGGGGAATGGAGTTCTCCCGCGGTAAAAAGGCTGAGCACTCTTTACGCTACGCTGTTGGGGCGGGACTCGGTGAATTCTTCGGCATTACAACTAAATTTGCCCTTGGCATTGTCATCTGGTTCATCGTGGCAGTGGCTGCCTTTTGGCCGTGATGGCTTGTACAAGAGTCCGAAAAAAACCATCTGAAGAACATTTTCGCTAAATCTTATCCGCAAGATTTAATGGTTATTTTGCTCACAGCTACTCTTTTTACTATATTTTAATTGTGGGAACTGGCTGTGGGACTGTTGTGCAATTTTGGGGAAAGAAAAGCTGTTCGAATACAAAATCAGAAACGTATTAGATGTAAGTTATGGTGCGTATGTTGTTAACGGGGCTTATAGCGGGAACAGCAATCCGACAGGGGCACCAAACCATAATGATGCCGTAGCAATAATTCGAGAGATGCTCAAGGGCAACATCGCAGATGTTCGGCAAAGTGCCAGAGAGGCCAGCAGTGCTATCTCCATAATTCAGATATTTGCCAGTGCCGCCGATAGCATCGCCGCCAAATTGACTACAATGGAAGAACTGGCCAAGAAAGCTGCCAGCCCGGATTATTCACGAGTGAAGGTCGAGGAAATGCAAAAGGAATTCAAGAACCTGGCTCAAGAAATAAACAAAATAGTCAAGGGCACTGAATATAACTACAATAAGATATTTACCGAAGGCGGCGAAAGCATATCAGTCCCTATCGGTGACGGCTCAAGGATAGATATTTTTGCAAGGGACTTTAGTTTTAATGCTCAAGGTCTTGATTTGATTAGCGACCCAAAGTCAGCATTGTCAAATATCAAAAAGGCGATAACAAACCTCAACGAATACGACGAATACCTTAGCAGACAGTCTGCACGTGTGGAAGATGCTACGGCTACTATCGAATCCGAGGTGGAAAGCGCTATGGGTGTCGAGATGGACGATTTTACGGCAGAGATTGCCATCGAAACAGCAAGTTATACCGCGAACTCGCTTTCGGAAGATAAGTCCACATCGCTCTATGCTCAAGCCAACATCGCTACCGAAGAGGCACTACAATTGCTCAAAGGTCGTAAATGAGCGGCGTCTTGTTTCGAGAAAATAATTGCCAGCAAGAGAGCAAATTCTCGCATGTCGTATTGCTATCCGGCATGAAGCCTGGGTTTTACAATCCGTAAGATTTGATCAAGCGCTCGTTGGGCTTGAAATGATACTGGCACTGCTCCGACTGCGTTCCCAGCACCTCTATTTTGTTCAGGTCGCCTTGGCCCATTCCAGCCTCGGCAAAAGCCAACAGGTACATAATCTGGGTCGGGTCAAAACCCATTAGCTTTGTTGCGAGAGTGTCCATTGCAAGGGGGTCCATGCTGGCCAGGGCAATTCTTGCATCGACGGGAGTACCGCCGGTCGGGCCGTTTCCTTCCATAGCTTCGAAGCCGTCAATAACACCAAGGTCGGGGTAAATTTCCTGGGCCAGATGGAACATATTATAGTGCAGGAGAGCCTCGCGGGAGAAATTGTACGCAGCGTGCATCAGGCCCTTATCGTTTGTTTTATAGTCGTTGAGGGGTGCGCCAAGCAGGACGTTTTTCAGTGACAAGGTTGTGACAACGCGGTCGTGGGTCTTCATTTTAGCTGCGGAGATGATATACAAATCGGGGTCTAAGAACGTCGAGATAATCCGAATTGGAGTCGGCCGGTGACCTTTGCCGAATACGTAACGGTATTGCCAGGGCTGGTGATTGAGGTCGAGCAGCTTGACGTTGTATTCCTTCTCCAGTGGCATATAGCCGTAGTTTTTATAGCCGTCAAATGTGCCTTCTCTTGAGATTGTGGATTCGCCAATAATAATCTGATTTTTGTAATGGGGCTTTAGAAAATCGAGGATTCCCCTGACGGCGTCCACGTGCGTAGCGGCGAGCTGGCGAGTAGTGATTACGAAGTTAGGTTTGATGAGAATCTTTTTGTCGCCGATGGAAGCGAGGACCTCATCTTCGATTTTCTTTAGTGCCTGATATACAATATCCCGCCGGTCATTGCCCTTTATCAGAGCAACCTTTGCGGGCGATGCTTCGGTTCCGAATAATCCATTCTTCTTTACCAAAGGGCTCCCAGGGGCGGCATAGGTAACGGTAGGGCCGAATGATTTTCCGCCGAGGGCAAGACCCAAGGCCCCTAATCCAAAACCTTTTAGGACATCGCGTCGGTTAAAATGACTCTTGTTGCCGGCCATAGATAATTCCTTTCTGAATTTTCAGTATTTTGTCCAACCGCATTATAACAACCACGCGGAATGATGTCGAGATGATTAAGGACACCCGAAAACAAACCTTCGACAAACTCAGGCCGAGGTTTGAGGGTTTAAGCTGCCTTGAATAATTCTTTGGACAATAATCTGATTGAGACTTCGCCTCAAATCGTATTATTTCTGGATTCCCGCTTTCGCGGGAATGACAAACCATCATTTGAACCTTGACAAAGCACTATGAACTTGTGCCCGGTTATCTCATTTTTCGAATACGCACCTCAATATCCTTCGCATCTTTCAATAGGTCAACGAGCCTTTGTGGGTCAGTTTGCCCGTAGTGATATGGGTAGAGAATCTTCGGCTCAAACGCATTAACCGCATCCGCAACCATCTCCGGGGTCATCGTGTAGGGGACATTCATCGGCAAGAATGCGATATCAATATTTTTCAGCCTTTTCATCTCCGGAGTGTTCTCTGTGTCGCCGGCCACATACACTCTTTTATCACCAAAAGTTATCACGTAGCCGTTACCCCGACCCTTAGGGTGGTAGGGCGTTCCTTCTGAGCGCAGATGTACGATATTGTACGCAGGAACGGCCTCGATTTTCAGTCCCTGAACGGTTTGTACGTCACCATTCTGCATGATAATACCACCGGAAATTATTTCTGCGCAGGCTTTGGTTAACACAATTTGTGTTCCCTCTTTTTGAAGAGTCTTTATAACTTTTGCGTCAAAGTGGTCGCCATGTTCATGTGTGACTAAAATAAGGTCGGCCTTGGGCATATTGGTATAGTCGGCCTCTCTACTCACAGGGTCAACGTGAATGGTCTTGCCGCCGAAGTCAAACATCAATGTTGCGTGTCCAATGAAAGTAATCTTCAGAGTACCGGCGTTTGTCTGGATAATATCCTGTTCAAATCCCAACTCCGAGACGGTCTGCTCTTGCCCGGCAGCTTTAACTCGCATCCGGATTGAATACAATGAGGTTCTGGCAGTGATAAATAGCGTATGTTTATCCTTGCCTCCAAAACAGACGTTAGCCGGCCCTTCGAGGACATTGATGGTCTCAATTTTTTTGCCATTTTTGTTATAAACAGCCACTGCACCTGTCGTCAGGTAAACGTTGCCTTGGTTATCTATGGTCATCCCATCCGAACCTTCAGGTGCAAAAAGTGTCTTGTTGGACAAAGTTCCGTCTTTATTGATGGTATAGACAAAGGTTTTTTGTCCGCCGTGGTCGGCAACATAAAGCAGCTTGCCGTCGGGAGTGCCTATTACTCCGTTAGGTCTAACCATATCATCTATTACCCTGATGAGCTTCTTATAGTCCGGCGAGAGGTAATAAACATGCTCGCCGTCCTGCTCCAGGTTATCTCTGCGGCCATAGCTGGGGTCAGTAAAATAAATACCACCTTTGGGGTCAATCCATAGGTCGTTGAGACTGTTGAATCGTTTGTTTTGATACCTGTCGGCCAGCACTGTCACCTTACCCTGTGGGTCGATTGTTACCAACCGTCGGCCACCTCCTTCGCAAGCGAGGAGATTTCCCTTCTTGTCAAAGTAAAGACCGTTTGCCCCTCCTGAATTTTCACGGAATGTTGAGAGGCTACCATCCAGCGACCATTTGTGGATTCGATTATTTGGGATATCCGAAAAGTAGATATTACCCTCAGCATCAGCCGCTGGGCCTTCGGTAAAGCTAAAGCCGCCTGCAAGTTTTTCAACCTTTGCGTCTGGTGCGACAACGCTTGTTTTTTCAGCGCTATAGCCCGTTGCCGTCACTATAACCAATAACACAATTAAAGCACACCATTTCCTGTTCATTTTTAGCTCCTTTCACTTTTGAGTTTTGTCCAATATTTCAAAATGGGATTTATCAGCATTAAAATTATAAATGTTCCCTAATGTTCGGCATTGTAAGTTTTTGGTTTTATTTTCACCTTCGCCAGGTAGATACTTGTTTTTCCTTCATGGCTGGAGTAGTAGCTGACGTAAAGCATATCATTGTGCCAAACGAGTCCGGGATAACTTGTATCGCCGCCGCTCGGCAGCTTTGCCAATTTTGTCATCGTTCCGTTTTCGAGGTCAATATAGGTCAGCGCGGTATGTGCACCGCCCTGGTGCATTCGGCCTGCGGCAATCCAGTGTCCGCCGGGTATTTGTATGAGATTGGGTCCGCCGAAACTGCTAAAATCTGGCCCGAGGTCTTTCCATTGCCACTGCTTATAGTCCGGCTTGCTTATCCCCAAGAATGCACTGGTCGATTCCGTCTCATAGCGGTCGCGGCGGACAAGAGCATAACACGTCCGGTCAGTGTCAAAACGCAGTGTAACCTCCGTAGGTCGGCCTTGTTCGAACAGCCTGGCTACGTGCTGCTCGTAGTTAATTCCATCGGTACTTGTGAGCAAATCGAGATAGCGTTCACCCCGTCCCGTCTTCGACGGGCGGGGTTCACCTTTTCCGGCCGCGTAGGTAACACCATAAGCCCTTTCTTCATTCCAGGTAACACACCACAACCAACGTCCGGGCCGGACGACAATTTCTGGCTTGGTCCATTGCCTGCCATCCTGCGAAAAACTCACGAACGAGCCGGTAGGGGCGGATTTGTTGTCCTGTTTACGCGGGGCGGCTCCACCAAGCAGCATTAGTCGGCCATCGGGCGTTACAGACAAATGCGCATCGCGCAGGTCATAGCCATCCAGTGCAATAAAGGCTGCCGAGTCCCAGATGTTAGCATCCTTCGATTCGAGTATGCGGATTTTCCCATCTGTTGAAACGTGTCCTCTGCCCTCTCGGAAGGCGCAGTAGAACTTATCATTGGGTTCCCGCGAAGCGGTGTCTCTCCAACGCACAAGGTCGGTAAATGCGTTGTGCGGGGCCTTGTCCCAAATTTTATTAACCTCAATCACCTCCACCGTTACCGGGACATCTGCGAAACAAAACGAAGTCCCAATCAAAAATAATACTGTTAGAACATATCGTTTCTTAGTCATTTTTGTCTGCCCTCGCTTTTCAGAACCCAAACACATATATAGAGCAACCATCTCGTGCAAATCACAAATCTATAAAGCAGTTCCTCTTACTCACCCAGTATTTTTCGCTATATACTACATAGAGACCGCTACTTTGAAAAGCGCCCGACGAAACCGCCACCGTTGCTCATCTCGATTGTGAGCGTATCGCTGCGGCGCGCGGTTCTATTTTCGAGAAGCACTGCGGTGTCGTTTTCCTTGTTATCGCAGACCAGTGAAGCGTTGTATTGACCGCTGCCCAGGAACGACAGCGGCACCTCAATGGTCTTTGCCTGGGGACCGCACATAACAGCCAAGAACCATATATCGCCCGTTCGCCTCGCGAAGATGGCCAGCTCGCCGATTCCGGACTCCGGCAAAACAATGGTTTCGTCCCACACGGCCGGAATGCTTTTGATAACGTCCACTGCCGGATTGTCAAGAACGGACTGCGGATGCGCGGCGACCGTCAGCAGCGGGCTGGCGAAGATGGCCAGACTGGCAATCTGGTGCGTCCAGGTTGAGTCGCCGCGGCGCTCGCCAAAGTGCATCGTCGTGTAGTCGGCATGGCCGGCCAGATAACGAGTAAACGGCAGGATAGTTTCGTGGCGGGCACGCTCGCGCAGCGAGCTGCTTTCCATTCCACGGACCGCCTCGCGAACTATTTCATTTGGCCAGGTGCGGGCCCGACCGGTCGGCTTGTTCGCCCCGTGGAAGTTGACCACCATCTGATTTTCCGCGGCCTTCTTGAGCAGCGCCTCGTAATGGTCGATGACTTCCTTTGCTTCATGGTCAAGAAAGTCTATCTTGGCACCGGCAACTCCCAATCTATGTAATCTCATGAAAAACTCCTCGCGCTCCCGGGGCGTGCTGAGCCGGTTGCTGTGTATCCAGAAAAGCAAACGCACATCCTGTTGTTTTGTGTACTCTACAAGCTCCTTGATTTGCTCGTCGCTCCATCTGCTCCAGAAGCCCTCGATTACATGATATTCAAAACCCAGTTGTCCAGCCAACCGGGAAAACTCCTTCATTCCTTCGAATGAGCGGTCTCCGCCGTCAAGGTATCGCCATACCGCCCGCCCGGGTTTGACCCATTCCGTCTTGATGCCATCGGGAAAGTACTTCGGGTCAGGTGGGGGGCAGAGATTGGGTACGATAGTGCTGTTGACCAGCGTATTCAGGTTGCGGCCGACCATTACGATGCGCCAGGGGGTTGTTATCGTCCCACTAACCGATGCCGGCTTACCCAGTCGCCTGGCTTCCTCCCGCCCGTAGCGCAGCTCATAGGGATAGTTCAACGGCTGGCGGTGGCCAAGGCCCGTTACGAAGCCTCGGCGGCCGTCGGCCTCCAGGGCCATGCCGCTGTAATTGACCAGGCTGGCCTCGGTGATAGAGGCGTAGCCGGCGTTGCCCGGCAGCTTGAACGTTAGCGGCGGCCCAGCCCATTGCCCCGGCGAGACGTCGGAAATGTCGTTCTTCTCATACGAGGCCTCATAATGCCCGTCCAGGTCGTGGTACCAGACAGTGGAACCGGCTGGGATGACGAAGGTCATGTACTCGTCCGGCACGCGAGAAGCGCCTTCATCCCGTCCCGTCTTCGACGGGCGGGATTCATTGCCCGGGATGATATGGCGGAAGGCAGCGCCGTCGTTGAAGACGCGGATTTCCAGGATGTAGTCGATGAACGACAAATCGTTCTGCAGCGAGATGCGGGCGCCGTTGCATTGATTGACCGCCGTGATGTGGGCGCCGTGCCAGGGATAGGTCTCGTTGACCTCATAGCTATCCACATTGCCGAAAACGACTCCCGAAGAAAGGTCATAGCCATCCAGATTCATAACAAGCGTCGATGAGTCGAGCACAGTCGTATTCCCCAGCGTTACCGTAAAGGCCAGACGTTCGGCGTTGGGCAGGACTGTCAACTTAACGTTTCCATCCGGGCCGGCTATCTGTACCTGCTCCATCCGTACCCGCTTCGACCTTCTCGTCCTCGAGCTTTGCGACCGCGCCAAGCTTACCTCTACGAGAGAAAACGCCACTGCAAGACCGACAACCGTCAACAAAACGGCGTTTCCCCGTAAGAGGTCCATAGGACTGTTCTTTCTTTTTTGCATAGTCAAACATCCTCATAAAAACCAAAACGTGTCCCGGGCGAAAGCATCATTGGATTTTTTCAACCGGCACAAGCCGTTTGAGCTCCTCAAACCAGTTTAGAACCACGTTGACACTGACAGGTGCGGGTTCCTGCGGAGCCTGTATCATCAGAAATCGACCATCAGGTGCAACGTCATAATCAACACGGTTTACCTGACAGAGGTATGGTGCTTCGAACAATACCTCATATCGGGTTACCCTGAATTCGGGCTTGGTTTCAATAGTTCCAGCTATCATTTTGTACCCGCAACGGTAGAATAACTCTTTGCCGTTACGCGACCATAGGGGCTGGTAACCACCATCAGTCGAAATCATTGTCTTTGGGCCCGGGCCGGGATAAGGCTCTACGTAAACCTCCCATCTGCCGGACTCGTCAGAAGCGTAGGCGACCCACCGCCCATCGGGGGACCAGACGCCATGTCTTTGATTATGATTCCTCTGGATGAACGGCCGGGGACGACTCTTTTCGTTCTCCGTAGGGAGTCCCTCGGACTGCCTGTCCAACGAAACAAGATACATGTCATCATCCCACCTTGGGTGCTTCGGGTCAGACCAGACAATGAGCAGCTCCTTTCCGTCGGGTGAGCAGGCCACCGGCATACCCACAAGCTCTTCGAGCGTTGCAAACAGCTCCGGTTCACCGCCAGCCATGCTTTGCCCGAAGAGCCGGGGCTTTCCAGTACGATATGACCAGAAGAGCACTGACTCGCCGTCCGGCGCCCAAACTGCAAACCCGCTGCTACCATCAGAGGTAAGCGGGTTTAGTGTGTGGCGCATCAAGTCGTATATCCAAATGTCACTGTTCCTCCCATCCCTGATGTCAAAGGCTGCTTGCCTGCCATCGGGAGAAATCCTTGCATTCCCATAGTTGCGAGGCGTTGCCGCCGGTAACGGGTAGGCCTGTCCCTGTCTATCGACCCAGACCGGCCTCAGCTCGGTGCTGCGCGTTACGACCGGGATATAGGCGAGGGACCCATCATTGGAAATGGCGAACTGCGCCGACCGGCTTTCCGGTGTCATAACGTCCGAAACGACCGGGACGGCAGAACCAACGACCTCGAGCCGCTCAATATCAAATGGCACAGCATAAAGGGTCTTATTGTGAGCATAAACGATATGCCCCGTGGAGATATATCGCGCATAAGTTCCACCCTTAAATATGAAGTGACGCTTGCCTGTCTCCAGTGAGTACACCTCGAACTGATTTTCAAGGCCGCCGGCGTGAACGTTTGTAAATAAGACCAATTTACCGCCCGGCAGGATTTGTGGCCAGATATGCCCGGACTCTCCCCGGCTCTGGTCCGGGACAGTTAATTCCTCCAGTCCTTCTCCAGAGGCCCAGATGCGCCAAAGACCGCCTCCTGTCGCTGTGCCTGCGGCAGGCGTGAAAATTATGTTGTCATCAGTCCCCCAGCTCCCCCCGCGGAAATGTACGCTATCGCCCAGGATGATTGGCTCGCCGCCCTTTATTGCGATCTTCTTGAGCTTCCTCTGGAAGTGGTCAACATATCCCAGCCACTGGCCATCGGGTGAGAAGAATGGGCTGATGGCGCCTTCGGTACCCGACAATGGTTTTGCCTTGAATTCATCCATCTCGCGTATGTAGATTTTTCTTCTTCCATCGCTACCCTGCTCCACATACGCCAGTCGTTTTCCATCCGGTGAAAATGCCAGGGCATGGTGCCATAAGGCTTCAACTTCAAAGCTTGTCTCAGGGCAAATGACAAAACTTCTTATTGGTTGTGTTTTTGGCGCGCCGGGACGCCAACGGCTACAGATGGCGATAGCGCCCATAATAATCCCGAGCAATAGACAGACTGCACCGACCGCTATTAGTTTCTTCCAGCCGGTCGGATGTGCGATTTCGAACGATGTGGTTGTCGTCGGAGGGACGATGGCAGGCAGGTTTATTGTTTCATTTATTTCAATTGCAGCGTCCGCGATGTCATGAAGGCGCCGACGCGGGTCCTTCTCCAGACAGCGACGCAGTAAAACCACAATGTTCGTTGGTGTGGTCTGGGGCAGTGCCTGCCAGTCGGGGTCTGCTTGCAGAACATTGGCCAGCATATCGGAAACAGTCTGGCCTTCGAAGGGCTGCCTTCCGGAGAGCATCTCATACAGCACACAGCCTAATGACCAGATGTCACTGCGCTTATCGGCCTGCTTACCACGGGCCTGCTCCGGACTCATGTAGGCAGGTGTTCCAATCACAAGACCCGGCTCTGTGATAGTGCTTTGGTCGTATAGAGTTTCACCCCGCCCCTTTGTCCGCTTTGAGGGGCGGGGTTCACCGCCGACCGACTTTGCCAGACCAAAGTCCAGCACCTTTACCTTACCTTCCGGGGTTATCTTGATGTTGCCGGGCTTGAGGTCGCGGTGAATAATGCCAAGCTCATGTGCTGCTGCTACGGCCTCGGCTATCTGGAGGGCTATCGTTAAGGCCTCTTCCAGCTCAAGGTTACTTTTCGCTATTCTCTCGGCCAGCGTCTGGCCGGGGACGTATTCGAGAACAAGGTAGCCGATACCCTCGGCCTCTTCCAATTCTTCATAGATAGCGGCGATGTTCGGGTGATTCAAAGATGCTAAAACCCGGGCCTCACGAGTGAAACGCAACTTAGCCTTTGGGTCGCCCATTACCTCTGCCGGCAGGCTCTTGATTGCGACGGGGCGGTCGAGTTTGGTATCGTGTGCCAGGTAAACCGCTCCGACGGCCCCGCGGCCCAGCTCCCGCTCTATCCGGAACCGACCGATGCGGCCGCCCGGTCCTTTGAGTGAACTGCTGAAACCATCCTTCTGAGGAGGTTCCTCCTTACTCTGCTGGTTATTATTTTTTTGCTCAAGGTCGCTCATCAGCGTCCCTCCGTTCAATAAATGCCTTTTGTTCGCGAGCAGTCCACAGGATGCCTTGCGGCAGAAATGAGCCTGAGTTTACCTAATTCGACAGCAGTATAACAACCAGCACGTATGCTGTCAAAGTAGTTAAGGATGTTCTGTTTTGGTAAATTGTTATCTTTAATATACGCCTTTGACCCGCATACGCAGTGAATAGAGCGAGGTCTGAGCGGTTATAAAAAGGGTATGTCTGTCCGGCCCACCAAAACAGACATTTGCGGTCCAGCCGGCATCGATGGGGATATGCTCGATTTTTTCACCGGCTGAATTGAAGACCGTAACACCTTTGCCGGTCAGGTAAATGTTGCCCTCGTTGTCAATGGTCATACCATCAGAGCCCATCGAGCAGAAAAGCTTTTTGTTCGACAAAGTCCCATCGGCATTGGTGTTGTAAACGTAGGTCTTCCTGTCGCCAATATCGGCTATATAGAGTAATTTTCCATCGGGTGTGCCGATTATGCCGTTGGGCTGGACGAGGTCGTCGGTGAGGCGAATCAGTTTTTTCCGGTCGGGACTTAGATAATAGACGTGCTGGCCATCCTGTTCCATAGGTCCTCTGTTCCAGTACGGTCTTTTGTAGAAAGGGTCGGTAAAGTATATTCCGCCTTTGGGGTCCTCCCAGAGGTCGTTTGGGCCATTGAACTTTTTGCCTTTATAGTCCCTAACAAGCACAGTTACATTACCTTGCATATCGATCGACCACAGCTCATTATCAAGGTCGGCACAAGCCAGGAGGTTTCCATTTTTGTCGAAGTAAAGGCCATTGGCCCTACCGGGGCTCTCGTGGAAGGTTGACAGCTTGCCGTCCACTGACCATTTGTGAATCCGATTGTTCGGCTGGTCGGTGAAGAAGATATTACCTTGAGCATCAACAGCCGGGCCTTCTGTAAACTCGAATCCGTCGGCAAGTTTTTCTACCTTTGCCCCTGTCGCAATGATGCCCTGTTTCTCGGTCTGGGCCGCTGTCAGAGTTACCAGCTCAATACCTTCGCCGGTTCCTAAATTCCGGGAGTATTTCTTATCACGGGGATTGTTCCAGTGCTCGTGGACACCGAGACTGGGTAGTCTCTTGACGTTGCCGGGGTGGTCAGGGTCATAGAATGTCCCGGAAGGGGGATTGTTTGCCAGGGCCGCCTCGTGAAGGTAATCGTCCACTCCGGACTTGCGCGGATGCTCCTCATACTCAGCGTAGAGGAAATCAAAACCGACCGAATCGATAGCCACGGGGTCCTGCGAGGCCAAAAGACTGGAAGCCCAGTCGCCGTTGAACGGATAAGAGCTCCACTTTCGAGGCGCTCTGTCACTGGGATGTATTCCTGAGTAAAGGCCGTCAATCAGGTACAGCACGGTCTTGCCGCCGATATGCGAATGTCCCATCAGGTCCACCAGGTTTCTGTATATTCCCACATCCTTGGAAAAAGCACTTGGATGCAAATCGTAATAGCCCTTCTGCGGGGGCGTTCTGATTAGCGAACCGTAATGGTTTTTGGCACAGAGGGTTATCCCGGCGCCTGTGTGGGCTTTAAGGTTTGCCAAGTTTATTAAGTAATCGGCCTCGGCATAGCAGGCCGGTGCATAATCCTGCTCGCACCCCTGTGGATTGCAGCTCCAGTAAAAAGGGACCGAGGACTGCTTCATCTTGATTCGACCAAACTTGCCTTCACAATCCATAAAGCGGACGTTTGGAAACTCCTTATGTAAAATATTATAGTACTCGTTTGCAAAGCGGGCCAGGCTGTCGCCGATTGAAATGTCGGATTGCTTTACGCCGACCGTTTCAACAAGCTGCCGCAGCAGGGCGGTAATCATCTGCGGCGAGGTGTTCATATAATCGATACCTTGTTCCAAATCGTAATTTTCAGGGTTGACACTTCTGACAGTCCGGATAAAGCCGACGAAGTTTACCTTGATAACAATCTTTTCGCCGGGTTTATATCCGACGCTTCCCCTGCCCTGTGCATTATTGAAGTGCCTGAAAAGTTTGTCCCAGGCTTCAGTGTCACTCGCTGCGCCGGTCAACTCACATATTGCCCGGGACATCATCTGGTTTGCCCGTGCCTGGCTGGTGTGGTTACTTTCCCACCAGTGTCCATCTCCGGGTCCTTGCCAATCCGTTGCTTCAGGGTCGTGAACCCAGACGACCCGGCCGGGATAAATTCCCCTGGCCACTCCTATCGGCTCATTCGCAGGCTGAGGCTCAGCCAAGACCAGCTTCTCGCCGGTAGCACTCATAGTCAATAACAAGGCCCCGACGCTAACGGCGATACATACGAAGGCCACCATATAGCGCCTTCGTGTTAAGTTGAGCCTGGCTTTTCTAAATGCCATCGCTGATGCACCGAGGCCTACAAGCCAGGCCACAAATCCTGAAGCCAACGGAAAAGCGACCCGCTGGCAGGGATAGGTCGCCCGTGAAGGTTTCGGTATCACCCTGACCAAAAACCATATCAGTGACACCAACCCGGCTATGGGAAATAACCACATCAACCAGCGATATTTTATTTTACTCCTGTGGTGTTCGCGTACTTTGGGACATAAGTGAGCGTGTTTGCTTTTTAAGGATTGCATCTTTTTGACCTCCTAATACTTTGCTGTGCTTATTTATCTCCAACCTTGCGGCTCAATCAAGACAAAGAAAGAAACCGAAATTTAGCAAAAAGCAGATTGCTATCGTAATAAGTCGATGTAAATATAGGCGAATCCCCTGAAGATTTCAACATAAAATCCCCAACTCCGGGGATGATTATCGTTCCCGCGAGACTGAGGATGCCCCATAGGTGGGACGAAATACAATATTTAATGTCAATAATCAATAAGACGGAACCGCTTATGGCGGAGCCAATTAACAGGGGCTTATACCGAATCAATCGGTATAAGCCCTGAATTGACAAATCTACTGTATTAACCACGCCCCCATCTCTTGCTTCGCCTGCCCCCGCGTCTATCGACGCGAGTCGGGGCGGCGGGCAAGAAGCAATGGGGGCAAACTAAATCCAAGCTTACGGCGCCGGTAGATACAGCCGAATATCGTCAAAGTACATCGTACCTGAACCGCCGGCCTGCGGGTTTTTCTTATTGCCTAACCCAAGGGCGAGCGTATTGACATTGGCCAGGTTCACGCCCTGGTCTGCAAACGCCTGCAGGTCAATATTCCATTGTGTCCACTTATC
>JBAQFY010000043.1:0-6732 GCA_049287505.1 Sedimentisphaerales bacterium
ACCAATTGTAATTAAAAGCTGCGCTTTATATAAAGAGCAGCGAGCCATCCCCAAGCTGCGCTTGAGGCTGCCACCCTTTTGTGCTAAACACAAGGAGCGCAGTAATTAAATGCAATTGGTATTACACATCCATAGTGCACAAACCACCGACGGGGATAATTATTTCCGCCCCCACCGGTAGGTTGCGTGGGTGATAGTATTTTTCAGCCAAATTTTCGATGAGCTGCCGGGCATGTTTATCTTCGACAACGGCCGCAATGCTGCCGCCCATTCCCGCACCGACAAGGCCCGCGCCGAGGGCGCCCGGACTCGCCATCGCGATGTCAACGAGCATATCTATTTCCGGCAGGCTGACATTATACCCGCCGCCCCGGCGCCACAGCCGGGCCTGGCTCATACGCCGCCGGTCACCTGATTTTAGGTCGCTTATCAGGGTATCAATCCTTGTATCGGGGTAACTGTTGTCGGTTGGTACGCGTTTTCCATCAACCACTTTCGTTACGCGGTCGCCATCATGGGAGATGCTCATCAGCTCGCCGAATGTTTTCATATCGCCCGTTCGCAGACACTGCGGTACCATCCCGGCGCGAATACACTCGGCTATCCCATAAAGGCATATCTGCCTGATGTGATAGCCCTGTTCGGGTTCGTTATGACTTCTAAAAACACGATGAATCTTTTGCTCACTTTCGGGAAGGAGTTTTAGGATGTCCACCCGGCTGACAGAGGCGGGCAGTGATTTTACCATTCGATAGATTTGGACCTCATCGACGCCGAGTCTTTCCGGATTGATATCGCGAAGCTGTTCGAGCTTGTCGGCATACTGTGGAAAGTTTTTGCGGAGCATCATCAGGCCGAATATATAGGCAGCCACCCGGCTGTTAAAGATATCGCGGGCGCCGGCTTGCTTCTTTGCCTCGATGCCGCTGTTGGCCAGAACAAAGCTATATCCCGCCGGTAGCGCAGCACTTTCGACAGTCATTGGAAAAGCCGTAATATGAAGGATTGTGCCGGGTCTGCCGTGTATAATTGCCGCGTGGTCGCTGCATCCGCCGCGTGTGCCCACATACCATTCGGCAAAACCCCAATGCTCTACTAAATCGGCAGGTTTAATTTGAAGCGAATTTATCCGTATTACCGCTTCCGCCGCGGCCATAACCAATGCCGATGATGAAGCAAGGCCCGCCGCCAGTGGAACATCACCATAGACCATCATATTCATACCCTTAATGGCCGGTGCAAAGCTGCCTTCATCCGTTGTATTGAGATGCTGCAAGTACAGCACGGCGGCGCGTATATAATTCGACCAGGTAATCGAAGTTTCGCGCCTGCGTTTTTCAAACTCATCGTGGCACCAGGCGTCCCAGTCCCGGATTTTTTCCCCGGCCGGCAGGCAGCCGCTGATACGGAATTGCTCATCAGGGAACTGGCTCGAATCTACGTTTTTTACCAGGACGCGGTCGTCATCACGCGGCTCGGCCACCAGCCACATTTGCTTGATACAGACGGGATTGACCGACCCGCCGCGGTGGTCGATATGAGTGCCCAACAGGTTAACACGACCGGCTGAGCGTACTATGATGACGCCCCTGTCTTCCTGTCGAAGACAAGCAGGGGGGCGGTTTGCGCCATATCTGTCGGCAAACGCCTCAAGACAGTGCAAACACATTTGGGCCGCCTCGGCCTTCGAATCCTCATTATCTCCGTAGATTTGGCCCAACTTATTGTGAAATGCACTGTCCGGTTTTTTAATCAGAGCGATCCAATCGCCGATTGGTCGCAGGCCGCTGATTTCGACGGCCATAGGTTTTCGTCCTCCAAGATGCCCCTGCTTTCGCAGGAGCGAGCTTGCCCCCGTGTAAACGGGGGTTGTTCAATAAACAAGCTAATAAACTTTACCCGGCTGAGTACGCCGTATCGCCATCGACTATAGTCGATTCGATGGTTACTTTGTAATTACCCGGCGAGCCGGTGATATCAAGCACGCACAAATCAGCCTTTGCGTCGTCAACGACTGAACCGTAGCCTTCTTTTTCCAGGCCGGTTAGTTTACACGCATTGGTAGAGAATATCTTTGAGGTTGCAATGAGGGCTTTTTCCAGCTCCATCGCCTCGTGCCGGCGGTTCCAAATGCCCTGCATATCCGTGGTAAACCAATTGAGCAGATTGGCAAATCCGCGGTCCATTGTCAGATTACTGCTGAAGAGCACGCCGGGCTTGCCCACGGCCTGAAAGTAGTCGCCGCTTTCGCTGATGGCGCCGCGGATACCACCGCTCGTGAACTGCCTGACGTCCGAACCCGCTGCAAACAGACAATCTGTTACGCCAATAATTCTATCCACACCTTTGCGCCTCAAAATGTCCCTTACGTAGGCGGGGTTGACATGGTAGCCGTCAAGAATTTGCTCGGCATAAAGCTCGTCGGATTTCAGCACTGCTTCAATCGCTCCTCCGCCGTGGAATGGCTTGTACGAACCACCCGTTGGGCCGTTGGTAAAGTGGATGAAGTACTTAAGCCCTGCTCTGGCCGCTTCGATAATCTGCTCACAGGTTGCGTCGCTGTGTCCGGCTCCTACTACGACGCCTTTGGCGGTTAGATACTCGGTCAGCTCATAGCCGGCTCGACCAAAATCCGGTACCACATTTACCAGCTTGATGGTCCCTTTATCCTCGATTCTGTCGAAGGAATCGGTGACAAATTCAAGCACGCAGTCCGGATTTTGGGCGCCGGCCATTTGTGGATTTATGAAGCTGCCTTCTAAAAGTCCGCCGAAAACCCTGGCGCCCGATTGAGTTTCTGGTTTACTGAGATAATGATACAGTTGAGCAAAACAATTCTTGAGATTCTCAATTGGGCTGGCCCACGTTCCAACGTAAAAACCTGTAACGCCGAACCTGACGAGGGTTTTACTTAACATGCTCAAGCCATATTCATAAGCAGACGGGCTGTTGTCAAAAGTCTCGGTTTTTGGGTTATAAAGGCCGGTAGTGAATTCAAAGAGGTTGTAGCCGTGAAAATGTATGTCAACAAATCCCGGCACAACGTATTTGCCGGTGATATCGACGACCTCGTCGAAGTCGTCATTATCTGCAACGATTTCAATCCTGCCGTCACGGAGGATAATATCGGTGCGTTCAACATTATGTGGCGTTACCACGAAGCCGCCTTTGAGTCGAATTGTCTTCATTTTGAAACCTTCGCAAGAGCCATTTTGGACCAATTGTAATTAAAAGATGCGCTTTATATAAAGAGCAGCGAGCCATCCCCAAGCTGCGCTTGAGGCTGGCACCCTATTGTGCTAAACATAAGGAGCGCAGTAATTAAATGCAATTTGTATTAGACTAAAATGGCGCATAACTAATGTCATCCGCCTGGATTAGTGTAAGCCTTTATACCATCCCTGTCCAGTGGAAGGAAAAATCAGGTTTTGTACCGTTAGATTGCGCTGTAGTTTTAATCACCTTTTGACTTTACAGCAACATCCAGCCCTGTTAGAATACGGCCTTTGCTTAGAAAGCCCCCAGTAAAACTGGAGACGAAATACGATATACAATATACGATATACGAAAAATGGCCGGCAAAATAGTTATTGATACCGAAAAATGCAAAGGCTGCGGCCTGTGTGTGGTAGTATGTCCGAAAAGCTGCATCGTCATCTCCAAAAAATCCAATAAAAACGGCTACTTCCCGGCCCAGGCTGTCCCCGCCGATAGGCGTCCTGCGGAGAGCGGAGTCGAGGGAGCGACCAGTACCGATTGTACAGGCTGTGCCCTCTGCGCCATTATCTGTCCGGACGTGGTAATCGAGGTGTATCGTGATGATACCGACAAGATAGAGATAGTAACTGAGCCGGGTAAAAAGAGCAAGCCGAGTCTTATTGAGGAAAAAGCGTGAGCGAGAGGATTCTAATGTGTGGCAATGAGGCCCTTGCTGAGGCGGTTGTGGTTTATCCAGGTTTGCTATTCAAGATACAAAGCTACCTTGAATAAGTTTTTAGATAATAAATTTTTTTTTGAGGTTTTGCCTGAGGCCTATTTTATTCCTGGATTCCCGCTTTCGCGGGAATGACAGATTGGTACGATTGTCGAAAAACTTTGTAGCAGTAGTTAGGAAAGAGACTATTAGATATTCATAATTTAAAGGATTTGCTGCTGGAGGAAAAATGAAATGGTTAAAATCGAAACTCTACCTCCGAAACTGATGAAAAAAGGAGTAAGAGAAAAAATGCTTAAAATTTGTGAGGGTAATGATATCAGTTTTATGGCTGTATTCGGCTCGTTTATCAGAGGAGAAGAAAACAGAAGAAGTGATATTGACATAGCAATAGAGTTTAGTGATAAGAGTCATAAAAACCTTTTCGACTTAATTCATATAGAGGACGAATTAAGAAAGATATTTGGACGAAAAGTTGACCTTGGAATTTTTAGCACAATAAACCCACATATAATAGAAGATGTTAAAAAAGAGATGAGAGTTATCTATGAAAAAAGATAAGGCGTATCTAAAAGACATACTGGATGCGATTTCTGATATTGAAGTGTTTATTGCAAACATAAATGAGGCAGAATTTTACAAGAATAAAGAAAAGATGTACGCTGTAGTCAGAGCTCTTGAAATAATTGGTGAAGCAGCAAAAAATTTAAGTAAAGAATTGAGGGCAAAACATAAAGAAATCCCTTGGAAAGAAATTGTCGGCATGAGAGATAAATTAATCCATGGCTATTTTGGCATAAAATGGGAACTGGTTTGGGAAACCGTTAAAAATAAAATCTCTGAACTTAAAAGTCAGCTCTTAAAAATATCAGCAGAACAAAATAACTGGTAGAAAGTATGGAACGCCAACAAGACCTTTTGAATCCTGGAATACGTCACCTTAGATGCTTGCTATCTAACGGGGTAAACGAAGTGGTCCGGTTATTTTCATTTATACGCCATTACGGAGGTATAAACAATGGGAATATTTGATAGGTTGTTTGGAAAACATAAAACAAGCAAAAAGCGTTACACAAAATACAGACTTACCGAAAAGGGCAAAAACCAGATTATGATCCGGGAGGATCAAGGCATAGTAACTATTATTATCCGAAAGAAATTAGTGGACCGGTGGATGAATTCAAAAGAGGCCCATGAGCTAGGCTTACCCAAAAAAGGTATGGTGGCTATGCTTGCTGCGCTACTCGCAGGATATACAGAAGAGGAAGGCGTCTTATTATTCGGACAAGGTTATTCGGAAGGAAAGGTCATGGTGAAATATTTGAGATCTGGATTTAAACTGGTAACAGACCCATCATGGAATGAGCCTTGTTATTTGGTTATGCGCCAAGCATAGCATTCTGAGATAAGGCAGAGTAGAGAGCGCAATTCCAATATAGGCCCTTAATGTATGTTTATCCATCAAATCAGTAAGGAAGTATAAAAAATGCTTAAACCGAATGTGGAAAAATTAAAAAGGAAGAAGGATATAGAAGGGCTAATAAGTGCATTACAGTATGAGGCAGATGACGATGTTCGAGCCGATGCAACGTTTGCTCTCGGCGATATAGGAGGAGATAAAAGGGCGGCTGAACCGCTTATTCAAGCCCTTAAAGACGGGTACTTTCTTGTTACGACAGGAGCCGCAAAAGCTCTTGGAGCAATAAAAGATACAAGAGCAGTCGAACCACTCATTCATGTTTTGCTGAATAACAAGATGCTTACCGCTAGGAGTAACGCAGCAGTATCTCTTGGAGGGATAAAGGATGTAAGGGCAGTCGAACCACTCATTCAGGCTCTAGAAAAGGATGATGTCCCCCAAGTTCGAGAGAGAGCTGCATGGGCTCTTAGGGAGATAAAAGATATAAGAGCAATTGGGCCTCTAATCAGAGCTATGAGAGACGACGAGGACTGGGATGTCCGAGGGGAAGCGTCGGGTGCTCTTTCTGACATTGGAGAACCAGCAGTTCAACCTCTCATTGAGGCTTTGAATAATAAGAATGAAGGCATTCGCGGTGGAGCAATAATTGCTCTTGGATATATAGGAGATAAAAGAGCAATTGAAACTCTCAACAAAGCTTTGAAAGATAAAAACCCAAATGTTCGTGACGCGGCAGAGAGTGCCTTAGAGATGATTAAGAAACCAAGCAAAAAAAAGCAAGATTATGAGATCAACAGCGTATAACATAGTGTAAAAAATTCGCTCTACCCAAATTTATCTGTTAGCGAAATTCTTTTATGCGAGATACGTTGCACAAAATTACGAAATCTGCTTTAAGATATGAAGAAAAATGGATAAACGAATGAATCGCCTGATAAATAAAATAAAAGGACATCTGATAAAGATATACGGGGAAGAAATCAAGAAGGTTATATTGTATGGTTCTTATGTAAGGGGTGAGGCTACAAGGGACTCAGATATTGATATACTTGTACTGGTTGATAAGTCCCTGAATCCTTTTGAAGTCAGAGAAAGCTTGAGCGACCTTCTGTTTGACATACTTCTTGAGGAAGGTGAGCATATTACAGTTATAGCGGTTCCCGAACACCTCTTTGAAAATTACAATTCTCCATTTATGCTGAATGTGAAAAAAGAGGGAGTCATAGCATGAATGAGAGAATTCTAATGTGTGGCAATGAGGCGCTGGCGGAGGCGGCTATTCTTGCCGGCTGCGATGCGTATTTCGGCTATCCGATTACGCCGCAAAACGAAATCCCCGCCTATATGTCTCAAAGAATGCCGGAGGAAGGCCGAGTCT
>JBAQFY010000044.1:0-11274 GCA_049287505.1 Sedimentisphaerales bacterium
ATAAAGATTATCCGAATGGATTATCCTCTGCTGCCGTGCATTCTCCTGACCAGCGCTGCGGGCGAATCCCTGCTCGGTAAGGCACTGCGGCTTGATGTTTTCAGCGTGATTGACAAGCCGGTCGATATGAGCGTTCTGCAGGAGCAATTGAACAGATTGTTTGTTAAGAAGTATAACAGCTACATTTTCGCAAAATAGCGTAAGAAACAGGGCGAAAGGAAAAAATAAACAGAATGTGCGACGTTTTTAATATGAATGAAGTAAAATATTAAAGAAGTTTTTTGAAAGGAGTAAGTACAAAATGAAGATTCGACCATTGGCAGACAAGGTGCTTGTTCAGCGTCTCGAAGCGGAAAACAAGACAGCGGGCGGAATAGTCCTGCCGGATAGTGCCAAAGAAAAACCACAAAAAGGAAAAATTGTCAGCGTTGGTGACGGCAAAGTGCTCGACGACGGAACGGTACAAAAATTGCAGGTGAAAAAGGGTGATATGGTGCTTTTCACGAGCTACGCCGGGACAGAAGTAAAGATAGACGGCAAAGAGTATCTGATTATGAGTGAGTCGGATATTATGGCAGTGATAGAAAAATAGAAGATTACCGACAAAAATAGAAAAGCACACAAAGAGAACGATAATCAATAAAATAGGAGAAAGAAAGATATGGCAGCAAAAAAGATAGCATTTGGTACTGACGCACGTGCAGCCGTTCAAAAAGGTGTGAGCAAACTGGCAAAGGCAGTAAAGATTACGCTTGGGCCGTGCGGCAGAAATGTAGTTTTGGAAAAATCGTATGGTTCTCCAACCGTTACTAAGGATGGCGTAACGGTGGCCAAAGAGATTGAGCTGGAAGATTCATACGAGAATATGGGCGCACAGATGGTCAAGGAAGTGGCGTCGAAGACATCAAGTGTGGCCGGTGACGGGACAACGACTGCAACAATTCTGGCCGAGAGCATTTTCAATGAGGGCCTCAAAAATATTACCGCCGGCGCCAATGCAATGCAGGTAAAACGCGGTATCGAAAAAGCGGTCGAAGCGATTGTAAACGAGCTGCAAAAGATGAGCACGCCTGTCGAGTCGAGCAAACAAATCGAACAGGTGGCGACCTGCTCGGCGAACCAGGACGAGGAAATCGGCAAAAAGTTAGCTGAGGCGATGAACAAGGTCGGCAAAGACGGCGTCATTACCGTCGAAGAGGGCCAGTCACTGGAAACGGTAGTTGAGCTGGTCGAAGGTATGCAGTTCGACAAAGGATACCTTAGCCCGCACTTTATTAACAATCTGCAGAATATGACAGTAGTGCTGGAAAAGCCGTATATTCTGGTGCACGAGAAGAAGATAAGCTCAGTAAAATCGCTTGTTCCGCTGCTTGAGAAGGTAGCCAAGCAAGGCACGCCCCTGCTGGTTATCGCTGAGGACGTTGAGGGCGAGGCGCTGGCTACGCTGGTTGTCAATAAACTACGTGGAATACTGCAGGTGGCGGCCGTCAAAGCACCAGGGTTTGGTGACAGACGAAAAGCGCTGCTTAGTGACATTGCAACTCTGACCGGTGGTGAGGCTATTTTCGAGGACCTGGGCCTGCAATTAGAGAACATCGAGCTGCGGCAGCTTGGCAGAGCAAAACGCGTTACTATCGACAAGGACGCAACGACTATTATTGAAGGCGGGGGCAGCACAGAGGCCATCAAGGGCAGAATCGAGCAAATTAAGAACGAGATTGATAACTCCACCAGCGATTACGATATCGAAAAACTTCAGGAAAGATTGGCAAAGTTAGCCGGCGGTGTGGCCCAGATTAATGTTGGAGCTGCAACTGAGGCAGAGATGAAAGAAAAGAAGGCACGCGTTGAGGATGCTCTGCACGCCTGCCGGGCGGCGGTGGAAGAAGGTATCCTGCCCGGAGGTGGTGTGCCAATGCTCAGGGCTTTGCCGGCGCTGGGTAAAGTCAAGGCCTCTGGGGATGAAAAGATAGGTGTCGATATAGTTCGAAGAGCACTGGTGGCACCGATTAAGCAAATCGCCGAAAACGCAGGACTGGACGGCTCAATTGTGGCGCAGAAAGTTATGGACAGCAAGGAAAAGAACTTCGGCTACGATGCGCTGCGCAAGCAATACGGTGATATGACTAAGTTCGGTGTGATTGTGCCGACCAAGGTCGAAAGGGTTGCACTTCAGAACGGCGCATCTATTGCTTCGCTGCTGCTGACGACCGATGCAATAGTCAGCGAGATTCCTGAGAAGAAGGAGACGCCTCCGGGACCGCCGGGCGGCGGAATGTATTAAACGAAAGACAGAGGACAGAAGACAGAGGACGGAAGACAGAGGACGGAAGACAGAGGACGTACCTTAGCATCTGACTTCTGATATCTGACTTCTGACTTCTGTTTTCTTGAAATACGAGATGTGAATATGAGTTTTCGGGTTTACAAAAATATCATCTCTCAAGCGTCCAGAAACTTTGCGGCAGGACTTTTTATCACAGGATTGCTGCTAATTGGATTCGGATTTCTTGTTTATATCCTGCGAGATTTGTTTGCAATACTTGCCTCTATAGTATTCTTCATCGTCGGTTTGTTCTGTGGAACTACCGCTGTCAAAATCTTTTTAGCCCAGAGAAAGTTAGACAAAATGAGCTCCGATGACGACACAACAGGCTACAGAAGGAACGTCCGAATCCATACCGAAGAATACTACGATGTGTGATGAGCTCTCATTTTATCCTATACTTGTTATACCAATTGCAGTTAAAAATTGTCGAAATAATTGTACACTATACTTACAGAGAGGGCCTGGATTCCTGCTTTCGCAGGAATGACAAGATCAGGTAATCGGCAATCAATAAATAGAATTGTTATTAAATTCGACTTGCGCCTAACAGGTGCGAGGCAAAACAACGGAGGTGGGGAGCATTGTAGTAATCTGTAACATTTGATTTGCAGAGTTGTCATGCCTGTCGGAAGCGTGCGTATCCGCGTTGCGAGGCCTGCTTGTATGTGTTTAGCCAGGGAAAAACCATCCCCAAAGCCTTCGGCTTTGAGGCTGCCACCCAATAAAATTATTAAAGAATGTGTGGCAGCCTCAAGCGCAGTACCCGCTTTCGCGGGCACAAGCTTGGAGATGGCCATTCAAGCCACACTTGGCGAAACACGTATTCTGCTTTGCAGGCTGAGGCAATCTCATCCGTTATGCTTTAGATTGCTTCGCGGAGTTTATCCTTGAGCGAAGCGAAGGACTCGCAATGATACCTATCATTTGAGCTGTTACAGGGTAGTGGTTTTTTACCTTAAGTCGCACTGACCACTTTTTCCCGCCTAAGCCGAAGGATGGCGTTAAGAATATCCTGTATGCTGATTATGCCAACCAGCTTGCCATCCGATGTAACGGGGACCCTTCTGAAGATATTCTTTACCAAAAAGTCACAAACATTCAACAGAGCATTATTCTCATCAAAATGAACTGCGGGACAGGTCATATAGTCATTAACTGTTTTGTCCTCAGCCCGTTCGCTTTCGTAGAATAGCTCTATGACATCCTTTTCTGAAAGCACACCCGTTAAAGTCATATCATCTTCGACCACAGGCATACCTGAGATGTTGTTCTCCACCAGGATTTCTACAGCCTCAAATATTGGGGTGTCTCTTTTAACAGTAATTACATCTGGTTTCATAATGTCTCTTGCTCTGAGCATCGCTAACTCCTTGTTTTCACACACTTTTTGCAGGTATTTTACAAATTCGGCATAAGTTACTGAAAACTTGAGATTAAGGTGCCGATTTTCTCAATTAGGCCTTGATTTAGGTTAAACACAGGAAAAGTAGTTTTACATGGAGAGATTATCAGACTTTCGATTTTTCATCGACAATGGGCGGGCTTAAGAGGGTCAATAGTTTTTTACGATAATCATTTCCGAGTCTATCTGCGACGTTAGCGGATTTTTAATGTGGCTAAAGCGAGGGCTGCAAAGGCGGCGGCTAAAAGCCAAAAACGCACTACCACCTGCGGCTCACTCCAGCCAATCAGATGAAAATGGTGATGTATAGGGGCGCATCTAAAAAGCCGTTTGCCCCCGGTGTATTTGAAATAGCCAACCTGGAGCACTACGCTCATCAGTTCAATGACAAATACGCCGCCGATAATTAGGAGCAGGATTTCATTTCTTGTTACCAGCGCACCGTAGCCCATCGCGGCGCCTAAAGGAAGCGAGCCTACGTCACCCATAAAGGTCTGAGCGGGGTGGCAGTTGAACCATAAGAATCCGAGGACGGCCCCTAAAATTGCTGAATAAAAGATGCTCAGCTCGCCGGCCTGTGGTATAGCAGGCAGCAGAAGATAGCTTGCCCAGGTAACAGGAGTAGTTCGTGACATCGTTTCAGAGGCGACAAAGCACAGCAGCGCAAGCACCAGAGAGACCATTCCAACGCAGCCGGCGGCCAGTCCATCCATACCGTCAGCCAGATTGACGGCATTGCTGGTGGCCGAGAGGTAAAAAATAGCTACCAGTATGAACATCCAGTTGGCTAACGGCAGACCATGCTTGTAGAACGGCAGCCAGAATAATTTGGCATCTTCTATGTTGACAAAGTCAGCGTATAGAAACGATGCTATCAGTACTGCACCACCGATTTGAAAGATGAGCTTTTCCCAGGGTTTTAATCCGTTTCTGGTTCGGTGTCGTACATCGACGGTGAGCTTTAGCCAGTCGTCAACGCCGCCCAGAGCGCCGAACCATATCACCAGCACAATTGCCTTCTGAACAAAGGGATTGTTCAGCTTTGCCCATAATAAGGTGGTTGAGACAGCCGCGAGAATGATAATCAGGCCGCCCATAGTGGGGGTATTGGCCTTTTCTTTGGTCAGCTCGTTGAGGGTGGCATGGTAAAACTCCGGTCGGTCGCCGATTTTTTTACGCATCAGCCAGCGAATGATTTTAGGGCCGATTAGAAGGGCGATAAGTAAGCTGGTCAATATAGCTGATACCGAGCGAAACACGACGTTCTGATAGGCGTAGAAGCCGAGCTCGTGCGTAAAAACATCCCGCAAATACCATAACAAGTGGTATATCATTTCGTTCCTCGATACTCGTTCCTCGATTCTCGATGCTTGTTACAAGTTCGAGCATCCAGCATCGAGTTGTGAAAAAAGCTTTTTCAACTTCTCAACGACCATTTCCAGTCTGGCAGTGCGCGAACCTTTCACTAATACTATATCGTAATCTTTTATGAATTCATGCAAATTATTACAGGCCGAAATAGTATCTTCGAAATGTTTTATTTGCAGGGACCCCGCTTTGTAGGGACCTAAATTGTGTTCGGCTGATGTTTTTGCAGCTTCGGCGGCGATTTTCGCAAACCTACCCACAGCAAGCAAGAGCTGCACCTTGGCCTGTACGATAGAGGTACCCAGCTCGGCGTGCAGGCGCTCGGTCTGCTGCCCAAGCTCAGCCATATCGCCGCAAATAAAGACCAATCTGCGATTTCCAGTTGTGTCAAGACCAGCCAATATATCCAGCGCGTTTCTCATTGAGGCGGGATTTGCATTATAGCAGTCATTTAGTACCGTCAGGTTCCCGATTTGGAGCAGCTCGGCCCGCATAGAAGCGGGTGAGAGGGTCTTGACAGCCTGCGCGAAATCATCGATAGCCAGACCAAGCCGGCTGCAAACAGCCCAGGCGGCAAGGGCGTTTTCTACATTTCCGGGGCCGGCTAACGGTAAGTAAACTTCCGTATTGTCGATAGTAAATCGGCTGGCTGAGGCCTCGTAGCTGATATTCCTTGCCTGGTAGTCGGCGCCATCTGATTTGCCGAACGTTATGAATTTAGTACCTTTGGCCCGGCAGGCGCTGACCAAGCCGTCGAAATCGGCGTTAATTATGAAAATGCCATCTTGTGTAAGTCCTTCGGATATAGATAACTTCTCCTGTATAATTGTCTGCAAATCGCCAAATCCTTCCAGGTGGGCGGGATGAACATTAGTAACCACTGCGATGTCCGGGGCGGTAATACGGGTCAGATGAGCTATCTCGCCGGGATGGTTGCTGCCGAGCTCGGCGACGACTATCTGGTCATCCGCCTCTGCGCCGAGCAGGGTCAGGGGCAGGCCGATATTATTATTAAAACTCCTCGGCGATTGATAAACTCGAAAACATTTACCTAAGGCCTGATAAGCTATCTGCCTTGTAGTTGTTTTGCCTGCTGAGCCTGTTATCGCAACCACTTTGAAATCCGCCCGTCGTCGATATTCTCCGGCAAAATCGCCGAGGGCTTTTATGGTATCCTTAACTTTGAGTACGGGTCTGTCGGCAAATTTGTTGTCTTTTATGTCTTTACTTACCACGGCACAGACGACGCCTTTTGTGAAGGCGTCCGCTACGTAATCGTGGCCATCGAAATTCTCGCCTGGTATAGCAAAGAAGCAGTCGCCGGGCTTAGTCGTTCGTGAGTCTGTACTTACGCCGGTGAAAGAAGACCCAAGACTACAGACCCCAGACCCAGGACCTATGAGTCTTGAGTCTTGAGTCTTGAGTCTTGCACCTTTTGCCTTGCCTATTGCCAATTCCGGCGCAGCAGGGTGAGCCTTTATTATTCCGGCTAAATCTGCTATTGAAAATTTCTTCATTTTCGCATTTGAGAAATTTACTCTATAATTCCGATAAGACAAATACTTGTCGATACAACGAAATTATGCTATAATTTTATAAATGGTCAAGGATTTTGAACTCATTAGTGAGGTTATCATGAGCACAAAATCGAATACACAACATTATGTTCTGTGCGTTAGCAACGAGAAATATCAAGCCTCACTGGAAGGGCGTAAGATATATCAGTGCGTTCCGGACGCTAAAGCTGAAACTCACGGCCAAATTCGGGTTGTTGATGAATCCGGGGAAGATTATCTCTATCCGCAGGAGTTTTTTCTTCCCATCGAGATTCCGGAAGAAGCCACGCGAGCATTTGCACACGGGTCGTAAAAGAAATGAGACAGAACCTGTATGGTATGCTGCAAACCCCCTTTATGCTCCTGAAATACACAGGAAACATGCGATTTCAAGAGATTCTTGAATTCCGCGTAAAAAATTACAAATATTTCAAAATTATACTTGACTAATAACGTTATGCGTTATATAATTTAATTGGTTTATGATCAAAACCTTTAAATGTAAAGAAACAAAGAAAATCTTCTGCCGTGAATACTCTAAGAAGCTGCCTCGTAATATTCAAAAAGTAGCTTTCAGAAAACTACGCATGATTGATAGGAGTAAAACGCTAATCGATTTGAAAGTCCCACCGGCTAACAGGCTGGAAAAGTTAACCGGTCAAAGAAAAGGACAATATAGCATTCGGATTAATGACCAATGGCGAGTTTGTTTTAAGTGGATAGACAATAATGCCTTAGAGGTAGAAATTACAGATTATCATTGAGGTGAAAAAAAATGGGAAAGAGCAAGATTCCTCCTTTACATCCGGGCGAGGTGCTTTTCGAAGAATTCTTAAAGCCTATGAACATAAGCCAAAATCAGCTTGGTCGATGTCTTGGAGTGTCCCCTCGGAGAATAAATGAAATCGTTCATGGCAAAAGAAGCATAACGGCAGACACGGCACTTCGTTTAGCTCGTCATTTTGGCAATTCACCGCAGTTTTGGCTGGGTCTTCAAATGGATTATGATTTGGATGCAGAGACAGACAGGCTTTCATCTCGCATAGAAAAAGAAGTGAAAAAGCTGGCCTATGCATAACCAAATGAGCAAGCTGATGAAATATCTGGTTATAATCGAAAAAACAAAAACCGGTTATTCAGCTTTTTCTCCCGATTTACCGGGCTGTATTGCCGCCGGCTCCAGCAGGGAAGAAGTGGAGAAAAATATGAAAGAGGCCATTGCTTTTCATCTGGAGGGGATGAGCCAAGAAGGCCTAGAAGTTCCAGAATCCCACAGCTTCTCAACATATTTGGAAGTGCCCGCCTGAACTCAGAGAATTTGCGAAATTCTGCAGTTTGAGATTAGTATGTAAATGGACTGTGGATTAATATACGAGTGGGCGGAACGCTAATAAACAGTCAATTCTTTACTTATAATTCGTTTCTTAAGACATTCGCCGGCGATTTGCTTGTCGCTGAAATCGAATTTTTGTTTTCCGATTATCTGATAGGTTTCGTGGCCTTTGCCTGCTATGAGCACGATATCGTCTTTGCCGGCTTTTCTTATGGCTAACTCGATGGCCTTTTTTCTGTCCGGCTCAATTATTTTCATATCTCGTACCTCGTATTTCGTATCTCGTAAATCAGAATTTTTTACCGGAGGGGCTGTCTCAAAACCAGAAACAATATTGCTGATAATATCATCGGGTTTTTCGGTTCGTGGATTGTCGCTGGTAACGATTATAAAATCAGCTAATTGTTCAGTGACCCTGGCCATACGCGGGCGTTTGGTTTTATCTCTGTCTCCGCCGCAGCCGAAAACGACCCGCAACTTACCCCGGCAGAGAGGCTTTAATGTCGAGAGGACGTTTTTTAAGGCATCGTCCGTGTGAGCATAATCAATGATGACGGAAAAATCACCGGGCCAATCGATTTTTTCTAATCGGCCTGGTATTGTTTGCTGAGCCGATAAACCGGCTGCTATCGTTTCCAAATCAAAGCCGGCCGCAAGGCACAATCCGGCCGCCGCTAAACAATTGCTGACATTATACAGACCAAGCAAAAAAGTCTTCACAATTGAAGATTGGTCGGCATATTTTAGGGTGAACACAGTTCCGCTCATATCCATCGATTCGATATGGGCGGTGATGTCCGCCCCCACGGCTTGCTGGCGCAAGCCAGCAGTGGGGGCAATGGCGTACCATAAGATTTTGGCGTCGGTCTGCTTAGCGATAAGCTCGGCCTGCGGCGACAGTTTATTCAACACCGCCACAGCATCCGGCGATAGAGCAGAAAAAAGTCTGGTTTTGGCAGCTAAATAATCTTCTTCGGTTTTGTGATAGTCCAGGTGGTCGCCGGCGAGGTTTGTGAAAGCGGCGGCTTTGAAGTTAATACCCGTCAGACGGTTTTGAGAAAGGGCGTGGCTGCTGGCCTCGATGACCATATATTTTGCGCCGTTTTTTAACATTTGCTCTTGCCCGGCGGCGATGGTCAAACAGTCCGGAGTTGTCAGGGCCGCCTCGCAGCTCTCACCTGAGCAGGTATCGTAAATGACGGTGCCAAGAAGGCCGCATTTCTGGCCGGCTTTTTGGATGCAGGAGCGAACGAGATATGCGACGGTTGTTTTTCCATTTGTGCCGGTAACCGCCAGGTTCGTTAATTGTGAAGCCGGATTGCCCCTGCTTGCCTGCGCCAGGACTGCTGCCGCTTCTGCAGAATCGTCAACAATTACGGTCTCGATGCTCGATGTTTGCAAGCCATCCCCAAGCGCGTCCCAATATTTTGGGACTTGCTTGAGGCTGCCACCCGTCGCTTCTGCAGAATCGTCAACAATTACGGTCTCGATGCTCGATACTCGATGCTCGATACTCGATTTGTCTTTTTGGCTAACGATATATTCAGCGCCGTTGGCAATGGCCTGGTCAATAAAGTCGTGGCCATCGTAAACTGTACCTTTAACGGCTACGAAGATATCGCCGGCCCCGATGGCACGCGAATCAATACAAATATTCGGAGCGTTGTCCGAGGAAACCAGGTTTAGCAGCTCGTTAAAATTCATAACCTTGCGCGGAAAAGTTTTCTTTTTTATTTTAACCAAAAGCACAGACAATTCAACCGTAGTGTTCTTGCCGCTGTAATAAAAATGTGTTTTTCGGTTATATCTGATTCTCATATCGGATTATTTGTGACTATGTCGGAATTATTCCGGTGAGAAATCTCCTTTACGGGTTATAATCTGACCTTGAACCCCGTTAGAGGCCCAGCGGAAAAAGTCTCTAAGGGGTGAACTCCAGCAAATGCCGGGAGTATTAGAATCGTTGGCGTTTGTTAAAGAAATGTCTGATTAAGTTTTCTGCAGATATTTGAGAAGGGAAATTTGGTTATGAAAGCTAAGTGTCTTCTTGGGATTTGTCTGGTATTGGTGGCTATCACCGCAACAGGCTGCCGCAAAAAATCCCCGTCCCAACAAGAGGAATCCATACAGCAGAAAAAAGTATCGGAGCAGCCTACAACAGAACAGGCTGTCTCAGACAAATCTGCAACACAAGAGCCGAAAATAGCCAAGCCTGCCCGGCAGGTAGAAGAACCCATATCGGTCAAGGCTGGGGCCGAGCAGGCCCAGCCGGAGGAAACCGAATACTTTGCCCTCTTCTTGGAGGGCAAAAAGGTCGGCTACGCTATCCAAAACCGTGCTGCTGCCGATAGTAAAGTTACCACCTCTGTGGAGCTTAAGATTACCCTGAGCCGAATAGGAGTGTCGGTTAGCGTCCAGACCAAAGCGAGCACTATCGAAACCATCGAAGGTAAGCCGCTCGGCTTCGAGCTCGAACAGGCATTGGGGATGATGGCGACGAAAACGGTAGGGACTATCGATGAGCAGGGCAAGGTAATAGTAAAGACCGGCCAGCAGCAGGTAGAATTCGATTGGCCCAGCGGTGCCGTAATGTCCGAGGGGATGCGACTGCTGCTTTTGAAACATGGCCTTACGGAAGGAACCACATACACCGTAAAAATGTTTGACCCAAGTATGATGCAGGTTGTTGATGTCGAGGTAAAGGTTGGCCCAAAACAAAACGTTGACCTGCTCGGCCGAGTCGTTGCGTTAACTGAAGTTCAGAGCAACGTAAGCTCTGCGCAGATTGGAGCACTCGTAAGCACCGAATATTATGATGATAACCTTCGGCTTCAAAAAAGCATTACGCCTGTAATGGGGATGACTGTTGAGCAACTTGCCTGCACTAAAGAATTCGCGCTCGGCCAAATCGATGTGCTCGAAGTTGTGGATAAAATGTTTATGGCCAGCCCGGAGCCATTGAGTGATGTCGGTTCAGCCCGGTCAATTACTTATTACTTAAGCCCTGTGACAGACCAGGTCGATTTGGAGATTCCATCCAACGATAATCAAAAAGTTGAACAGATCGGTGGCGGCAAAATAATCCTGACGGTCAAGCCCGTTGCCGCGCCGACGGGCGTGAGGTTTCCTTACAAAGGCAACGACCCGGCGGCCCTCGAGGCCCTTGAGCCGACAAGATATGTCGAGAGCGACCAGCAAGTGATAATCGACCTTGCACAGCGGGCGGTCGAAGATACCAGTGACGCAGCCGAAGCTGCACGCAGGATTGAGGCGTTCGTGGCGGATT
>JBAQFY010000045.1:0-12192 GCA_049287505.1 Sedimentisphaerales bacterium
TTTCTAATAAATAAGTTTAACTATTTGATTCGCCTTCGGCGAAGCTATTGCAATAGATTCCTCCGCTTCGGCACGACAAAGCCGTGCCTTCGGTCGGAATGACAGCAGGTATAGAATGTTACACTCAGTTTTTAGAAACGGCAGTAGTTAGCTGTTGGTCTTGCGTGGTTTGCATACCCAAATGAGAACCATACGTTGTCTATCTGCGGAATTGTGCAAAAATTATTTTTACGCAATACGCGATAAGGAACGTCACCTCATATGCACCACGATTTCGACTCTCCGGTTTTTCGCTTTACCGCTTGCGGTTGAGTTGGAAGCGATAGGCTGGCTTTCCCCACAACCTATTGCTTTTATCTTTTCTTCTGGGATTCCTCGTTTGACCAGGTATCTAAGCACTGAAAGAGAACGTTGAGCCGAAAGTTCCCAGTTGTCATTCCATTTTGATTTTTTGATGGGGTCCGTGTCGGTATGGCCTACAATATCAATTTGCTTTCCGGCATATTTGTCCCGAAGTACCGAGCGAATATGGTCAAGCTCCGCGCTGGTTGCTTTTTTGAGCTCGGCTTTTCCCGAATCAAACAGTATTGCGTTCGGAAGCGTTACAGTAATCGTTCCTTTAGAAGGGTCAAGTGAAACATCGTAGCCTTCTCCAAAACCGGTTACATCGGCTGGTGTTTTGCTGCGCTGTTCAATCTGTCTTTGGAGCTCTTCGATTGTCATTGCGTCTTGTGAAATACGGTCGGCAAGCTGACCCTTTTCAGACCTTTCGCGTTCGATCAGACCCTTTAAATTCTCATGCTCCACGTTTAGAGCGTTATATTTTTTCTCCCAGTTGGTACAGCCGGGCAGAAGGGCAAATAATACGAGACAAATCAGCAAAGCGATTGTTTTTTTGTTGGTGGCTTGCATTTGATATCTCCTTATAATATTGAATTTAGGCTTTCCTTTTCAGCGATAAAAAACAAAACTCAAATAATCGCGAATCCAATCATGTAGAATCATAACAACAAAAACACCCAAAGACAAGAACGGACCATAAGGAATTTGTCGAATTTTTTTAAAAAACATCTGAAAGCCCGCCCAGGTTAATCCAAAAAATGGTGCCACAAAAAATGCCATAAAAACGTAAAGCGGCCCTATTACCGCCCCCGCAGCTCCCATTAGATGCACATCACCGAGCCCCATTGCTTCTTTTCCGAAGGCTAAGGTACCAAAGATACGAGTGCCCCAGACGATACCGCAGCCCACGAAGTAACCCCATAAACTGCCCAGAAGTCCCGCAACGACAGGATGTTGCGAAAAAACATCCCACCAGGCCCCTACTATTGTAACCTCTCTGACAATCCAGAGAAGCCCCGCCGAGCAGACGATTATCGGCAGCAAAAAGATGATTTCTTTGCACGCCTCCAGACGATGGTTAAAACCGTTGGAAATCCCATCCGGTTCTGCTGATTCTTCCTCGTTATTGTGTCTATTGATTTTCTCCTCGCTGTTTTTTTGCTCAATTACTTTTTCATTCTCGGAAGCATCTGATTCGTAACTTCTTTTAACCAAACCGCTTGCCAGCAGCACGAGGGATATAGCCAGCCCCACCGTTGCCCCGACGGCAAGCGCACCGGTATTCGCCGATGCACTCGGCAAAAGTGAATACGCACGAAGCAGGGCAGGGTCAATTATAAAAATTCCGACCGCTGAGCCAATGAACCCGACCGCGGTAACCAACCAGCAAATCGACAGTGGAATAATCCAATACTCTAAATCAATTGCCGAGGCGGCAATGAAAGCTCCTAACATAATGATATGAAGAAGATAGATAAACCAGCCTCCGCCCACAAATGACCTGAGGCCGTCACGCAAATTGACCTGAAAATATAAAATGAAAAGGCCAAGGAAAACTAAGCCGGTCAGCAATTCAATAATAAAATAACGAGTCGAAATCGGCGCCTTACAGTATCGACACTTCCGGCCCAAAAGCAGCCAAGAAACCAGCGGTATATTATCATAAAATCGAATATGCTTACCACACGCCGGACAAGCTGAGGGCGGAGTTACCAAAGACTTATCACGGGGTAAGCGATAGATAACAACGTTCAAAAAGCTGCCTATACAACAGCCGAACGCGAAGATAAACACGAACCAAATCCAATCCGGTACTGCCACAATGCCTCCTATGCTAAAGTGCCTAAAGTTTGGAGTGTCTAATGTGCCTAAATCTTGAAAAAAGAATATCGAACGTCGAATGTTGAATAGCAAACTTCAAAATTCGATGTTCCTTGTTCGATATTCATTATTCATTCTTTTAACTTTAGCTTACTTTAGCTCACTTTACACTTCTTATGTTCTTAATCTCAATGCACTACGGGCTATCTTGCGAAAGTAGCTGCAAAGACGTTTGGCTTCGACCGCAGATTTCTTATTAGCGGATTCGCCGGGATAGCGGAACGCCACAGCAAAATCCGAGAGGTAAGCAAGGTCCTCACGAAAAATTTCCCAATTAGGCTCAACTTTAAGAACTTGTTCTAACAATGCAACCAAGTCGTGGATTTTGCTGAAGGGAATGTCTGCTTCGCAAAGCTGAGCTTTCAAGTATTTCTCAGCACACTGTTGTGCGTGGAAGCAAATACCATCGTAGTTAGGATTTTTTCTCACCCGGCTTTCTCGTTGTGCAGTGGCAAAATCTGCCTCGGCCTTGGCAACCCATTCAGCGGTCATCGGCTTCATAAAGCACCTTTCCTTTTTCAAGGATTTCTCGCATAAAGCAGTCACCCATTTTTATTCGCTGATGCACTTTTTCAGGGGTTCTGATGAGAATGTCCACAGGAAATTGCGGCCGCAATTTCATTCGGATTTCTACGGATTTGTCAACACTTCTGCCTTTGAATGGACCGATGACTAATAAATCAACATCAGAGTCCGCGGCGGCCTTGCCTTGAGCATAAGAACCAAATAATATTACCCGTTCAGCGTGGAACTGCTCACCGATTTGCCTGCCGAACTTTTTTATTTGATTTATCGCTGCCATAGTCTGCACTTTCGCCTAATTGTTGCGAATATAGTCTACAAAAATTTTACCTAATCGAGACAAGAATTTGACAAAGTTTTCCGGCTTCATGTCTCTATGTATTTTCCCTGACATATCAAACAAAAATTTGGCTGTTCAGTATCCCCGCTCGATTATTTCTCTTTCATTATGACCATTCTTTTTAATTTTTACCTTTTTACTTTTGCCTTTTCCTATTGACTGCCGCGGCCACTTTCATAGGCAAACCGAACAAACGTATAAAGCCGGTCGCATCGGTTGGGTCGTATTCGGCGCCCATCTTAAAGCTCGCCAAGTCGGTTTTGTACAAACTGTTCGGGCTTTTTATACCGGCCGGTGTGCACCGTCCTTTGAACAATTTCATTCTAACCTCGCCGGTAACATTCCGCTGCGTAACATCGACGAATGCGTCGAGCGCCTCACGAAGCTGAGTAAACCACAGGCCGTAATAAACAAGCTCAGCATATTTCAGAGCGACCTGTTGTTTGTAGTGCATAGTTTCTCTATCAAGTGTCAGACTCTCAAGAGCATTATGAGCCGTAACGAGAATCGTTCCGCCCGGCGTCTCATACACGCCTCGCGACTTTATACCAACCAGCCGATTTTCAACAAGGTCCACCTGCCCGATTCCGTGTTTGCCGCCGAGCTTATTCAACGCTTCAATAAACCTCACGCCGCTTGTTAACTTGCCGTTAAGCTTTATTGGGATTCCTTCGTAAAAACCTATCGTTACATAGTCCGGCTTATCAGGCGTTTTCGATACCGGTTGTGAGATAACAAACAAATCGTCCTTCGGCTCATTGGCAGGGTCTTCGAGGTCCGCCCCCTCGTGGCTGATATGCCAGAGGTTGCGGTCGCGGGAGTAGATTTTTTTCTTTGTCTGCTCAATGGGGATTTTGTGTTTTTTGGCGTAATCAACCGCCGCCTCACGAGAAGTTAATTTAAATTTCGGGTCTTTCCACGGTGCGACGATTTTCAGCGAAGGGTCCAGCGCCATATAGGTGATTTCAAACCGCACCTGGTCGTTGCCTTTGCCTGTTGCGCCGTGAGCTACCGCTGTCGCACCTTCAGCATGCGCAACTTCAACCTGATGTTTGGCGATTAAAGGCCGGGCAGCACTCGTGCCTAAAAGATACTCTTTTTCATAGACCGCACCTGCTTTAAGCATCGGCCAGAGATAATCTTCGACAAACTCTTTGCGCAGGTCCTTGACCACACACTTGACCGCCCCGCTCGCTAATGCCTTACGCTTGATGCCGGCTAATTCATCGCCCTGCCCTAATTCAGCCGCAAACGCTATTACATCATATCCGTAGGTTTCCTTGAGCCACGGCAGAATCACACTTGTATCCAGCCCCCCGCTATATGCCAATACTACTTTTTCACCTTTTTTGCTTTTACCCTTAGCCATTCAGTTTGTCCTTAATAAAGTCAAAGATTATATTTAGCCCCCCAATTTATTGGGAGGTTCATCCGGTGGCACAAGAGGCTCAATGAGTCGAATTAACTCCGGTATATCTTTCTTAACCACATCCCAAACTCTTTCAGGGATGATACGAAAGTATTCATGGACTAACCGATTTCGCATACCAATAATTTTTTGCCAGACAATCTCTGGATGTTCCTGTTGATATTGAGACGAAACCTTACGGGCAGCCTCCCCAATTATCTGAATCTGGTGCATAACGAGAATATAGGCGTCATCTCGCCACATAAATCGACTCCAGGGACTGAAGAATATGCCGTCTGCGAATGTAGTTTTCGCTTTTCTCAACGGCCTGACGCTCGACAAGGTCAACCTTCTGGCCGAAAATCCGAGTCAACTCCTCTTGCATTTCAACCAGTTCCATAAGTCCGGGCCTGTATTCCTGCTTGAATTCAACGAGGACATCGATATCGCTGCCGGGTCCGAATTCTTCTCGTAGCGCAGAGCCAAATAGTGCAAGGCTGCTAATATAATTTCGCTGGCAAAACGCAACGATCTTATCTTTAGGCACCTTAATCTGGAAGGGCATATTCTAACCTCGGTTACTATGTCAACAATCTTTCCGTTTTTAATATACCAATAATTTCTATTGCAGAGCAACAATTAAATCAGACAATGGCAAACTATATAGAAAAAACCGAAATCACACGTGGCTATTATTTATTGTTCCAGTTTTGGAAGAAGTATGTCACTAAATCGTCTTGATATTTCAACTACTTCGTTCATCTCTGTAGAAGTTACTGGGTACCAATCGCCAGGGTATCTTGTCTCAACTCCATGAACGGTCAGCTTATCCGATGCATCAGACAATCGTGAAAGTTCGGGTATGAATGACTCAGCCAGTTGAATCAATCTTCGCAAATCGTGAGTTTTGGGTGCTTCTATATTATATTTGGTTAGAAAAGCTTTAAGCAATTTTTCAACGAACTGCTGGCAATGAAAACAGACTGTCTCAGCCGGGCACTGCTCACTTGCTAAAAGAATCTCTACGGCTGTCCAGTCATTTTGTGCTTTTTCTTTCCATTGTCGCACGAGCTCGCGGGTCTGCTCGTTCATAGAGAACTCTCCCGTATTTATCAGCGAAATAGACGATATGGTTGGTCACCGACCGCCAGCGAGTATATTCCTCCGGTGTTTTCACAATAATATCAAATGAAGCGGGAACATCCGCCACTAAACGACGGACAGCACTGTAACGCTGGCGTGGAGGAAGATGGGTTTTGGCGACTACCAGCAGGTCCACATCTGAATCCTTAGTAATCGTGCCTTGCGCATAAGAGCCGAACAGTATGACCCGTTCAGCGCCAAACTCACGTCCAATCCGCCGACCGAACTCTTCTATTCTGTCCATCGCCACCATTGCAAAACACTTTCATTCTTCTCAAATATCGCTTCTGCTTGTCATTACGAGCGAAGCGAAGTAATCTCATTACTTTCGCTTTTTGTTCTTCCTGCCGCTTCTAATATACCAGCAATCACCACCGAAGAGCAACAGTTAAATCGGGCAATACCAACGTCAGCGAACCCATGTCTTCCACGCTTACCATAAATATTAGTTAAATGTTTAAGCTTTCGTTGGTCGAAATAATTTGTCGATCCGACAACTCTTGGCCCTTTTTACTATTCGGAAGCGCACTCTCCGAGACTTAAACCTTCTAAATACTCATCACAATCATTTTGGTTTTTACTAAAAAAGAGTGTGCATATTTTTTCATCAGACAATATTTTCCAAAATACGCGTCTGACTAAATCGATTAAATCTTCTTCTCCTCGTTCGATTCTTGTAGTCTTGTATTTATCACCATGAACGATCTTAGATCGGATGTCATAAAGATCTTTGACTTTAGTAAAAAGTTTATTCCTTTCATTCAAGTCATCAGGCTTCAAAAGGCGAGATATCCTTGATGCAAGCTGAAACTTGATCTTCTTTGGTTTTGTGCAAAAAAGAGCTTCAAGAGAAGTAACCAGAGCTACGAAGCGATGAGGGTTTTCGAGTCTATACCCCCTCGAGAAGAATTGGAAAGACCGTAAGAATCTTCGGCCAGAAGATTCTCTGTATAGTTTACTGTCTAATTGCTCAATCTCTTTCCAGAAGGCGGCATTATAACCTTCAAATAACCATTTATCAGAGGTTTGTGGACTTATTATCATTTTCCTATTCGATACCTCTTCCTCCAGCGAACCATCTTTATCCTTCGTATCTTTGTTAGGCTTTCCTATAGTTATATTTGCGTCAGGCCCATACTTAGATTTTAGCAAATCTTCTACCTTCCGAAATACGTTTTGCTTACCAGCTTCTATATAATCTGCATGCTTTTTTTTATCAGTGAACACGGCCTTCAGGTCTTCTATCCTTAGTACAGGAGATAGATTATTGAAAGACGTTTGCAGACCAAAAACGGCCATATCTGCCGATACCGAATCGGAAAATTTAATATCCCAATCATTATAATCCCAAAGAGGTTCAAGTATTTTCAGACTCTTAAGATCTATATTGTCAGGTAAGCCTTTTGCCACAAACCAAAGAAACCGACGGAACGGCTTCGGAACATGGCAGAACAAAAGACAGCAATCAAATAATCTTGTAAGTATCGCGTCAGCAATGCTGCTATAATAAAGTCCGGCAAGAGTAGGCTTGGAGTCCATAGGATGCGGATGGGGAACTTGGGCCCAAAAAACTGAATCGCCTTCCAATAGCATCCCCAAAACATCATCGGAGCATGCGTTATCCTTCGCAACATTCAGAAGAACGCACCGCAAAGGGCCGGTCAGGGGACTAAAAAGCAATCCTTCTTGAAGAAGAGAATTTGGGATACTGTTCAACATCGATCTTTGTAGTTCTAATTGTGGCAGTGGTGTCAGTATTGTATGGATTTCAGTCATTTTTCTATTTTCTCTCCTTCGTGAAGCTTTTCACAAACGACCTTTAGCATAAGTTCTGCGTTGCCGTCAATGTTGGTAAAGAGTTTGAATTGAGATAAGGCCTGGTTGACGAACATTGAAATGCCATCTATTGTTTTTGCCCTCTTTTTCTTCGCCTCTTTTAGTAATAAGGTCTTGGCGGGATTATAAACCGTATCAAATACGGCCATATCCTTTTTCAGGTATTCTTGAGGTACAGGCGTCGCATCAACATTTGGATACATCCCAATACTCGTGCAGTTTATCAGCAGTTTTGCATCGACGTTCTTTAAATCATCCAAAGGAGCGAAATCACAATTAAACTCGGCTGCAAGATTTTCAGCCCTTGTAACAGTACGATTGTAAATCCTGATTTTGGCCCCTGCATCACTCAGGCCGGCCACTATCGCCCTTGCAACACCGCCCGCTCCGATAACCGCAATCGTCATATCTTTCAAATCGGCTCTGCTGATACCAAGCGTCTCAGTAATTGCATCCAGCGCAGCCGAATAATCGGTATTGTAGGCGCTGAGCTTGCCGCCTCTGCTGATAATCAGCGTATTAACCGCCCCTATCTTTTCAGCCAACGGCTCTATATAACCACGATTTGCACGAACAAAATTGAGAGCATTTTGTTTATGCGGGATTGTTATGCTAAAGCCGCCGAAGTTCAGCCACTTTCTAAAAAGCGCGTTATGCAGAAACGAGTCAAATTCACTCTGCCCACCCTCTACCAGCAGCGGCAGATATATTTTGTTCATACTTTTCTCGGCAAAGCAAACATTATGAATCGCAGGACTCAGCGAATGTCCAACCGGCTCGGCTATCACGCCGAAAAGCTCCGTATCGGATTTTATATCATCGTAACGGTACAATTTCTTAAACTGCTCGATAGTCAACTGGCCCGGTGCAGTCGCGCTTTGCTCATCGATACTTGCGAAAGTGACAAAGCTGCCCAGCTTTTTCGCTATGATTCTGCTGATAAGCCCGGCCTCGCCCATACAGAAAACAATTCGTTCGCCGCTTGTTTGGTGCAGCAAGTCAAATGCCTCAAAGCAGTCGTTGATGTGATTCGCTTTATAGACAAGTTTCGGTATCGCCTCCGGACATATGGCTAAGATGTCACGATATAGTTTTCCTATATTTGCGAATCTGGTTTCGAAATTGTGCGCTGACAGAATCAACCGACCACTTGAACTGCGCGATAGCGCCAGTCTTATTTTCTCCTGAATCTCAACGGAGATATAGTTGTCATATTCAAAGTCAATAAATTCTGCCCCTGCTTTCATCGCACCTGCCAGCACATCAACTCGCAGCCTTTGCGGATAGTCAATCACCCCTCCCTGCCGCTTATCACGACAGGTTACGATTACAGGCAGTCGTTTGTCGCTGCCGCTTTTGACAAAGTCAATCAAATTTCTAACCATATCGACGCTAAGGTATTCGAGATAATCTGTTCGCAGCTCAAGCATCTCGGCTCCGGCAGCCGTAGCCGCTTTGACCTGCCGCTTGGCCGTATCTAAATCCTTCGCCGCTATTGGGACGACTAATTTTGTCTCCATAATCCAAACATATAGCAGCCAAAACCCCCAAAAGCAAGTGCAAAAACTCAAGTATCGCACCCCTCAGCCGATATTTGACCGGCACGCTGCTTAAAGTGTTGCATCCATTATGTAAATAGGTTATATTACTTGACTTGCGTTATTGATAGAACCCTTGGTGTTCTTAGTGGTGGTTTGTTACGTATGATTAGATGAATCGTCATTGCGAGGCCTGCGCAGCGCTGAAAGTCCGCCACAGGCGGGACGAAACAATCACGAAGATATTTAACCCTGGGTTTTATCCAGGGTTTTTGTTTAACCCCAGGGTTATATTCTTTGAAATTAATTGATTAAGGGATTGTTTTTTTCAATCGGCAATCGTAAATCGAAAATCACAAATTGTTTTTTTACTTGCCTTTTAGACGGCTTTAGATAGATTTTATGAGAAGTTTATAATTTGGGGATTTGACAATGATAGGCAAAGAGATAAGACTCGAAAGAATAATCGACCGTAATTCCCGCAGGACGGTTATTATTCCGATGGACCACGGCGTTACGGTCGGCCCTATTGAAGGCCTGGCGGATATGCGGACGGCCATCAGTAACGTCGTAGCCGGCGGAGCAAATGCTATCCTCATGCACAAAGGGGTTGTCCGCGCAGGTCACAGGGGCGCCGGCAAAGACGTCGGACTTATTATTCACCTTTCCGGCGGAACATCGCTTAGTCCCGACCCCAACGCAAAGGAGCTGGTTTGTACTGTCGAAGAGGCAATCAAGCTCGGTGCCGACGCCGTCTCTGTCCACATAAATCTTGGCGCCGAGACCGACAAGGAAATGCTGTGGCAGTTAGGCCATGTCAGTGAGCGCTGCCTCGAATGGCAGATACCGCTTGTTGCGATGATGTACACCCGCGGCGCGAAAATCAAAGACGAATACGATGTCAATAACGTCAAGCACGCCGCAAGGGTCGGGGCCGAACTCGGCGCTGATATCGTTAAGGTAGTCTATACCGGCAGCGTAGAAAGTTTCGCCGAAGTAGTGCAGGGCTGTCCGGTGCCGGTGGTTATTGCAGGCGGCCCCAAAATGAACAGCGACGAGGATATTTTCAAAATGGTGGAAGGCGCTCTCAAGGCCGGCGCTGCGGGTGTATCTATTGGTCGAAATGCCTTCCAGCACAAAGACCCGACCAAAATGGTCCGGGCCTTGAGCAAAATGGTCCACAAAGGTGCAAACGTAGAAGATGCTGTTGGGGTCCTCAAGTCTTGAGGATTGCGCTCGATACTCTGATACGCCTGCGGTACAGGAACAAAAGCCTTGAAGGATTGCTGTAGTTGACTCGTTTGCAAAATCAAATTATTGAAGGAGGTCGCTATGAATCGTTATCCGGTAGTTATCATTTTAGTCGCAGGATTGGCTGCCGTTATTTTACTTCTCGGCTCTGTGCAACCGACGACAGGCCGGGACAATCCGAAACTCGTAAAAGCCGAAGATAGCTCCGGCATCATAGGTTACAAAGACACCCCAATCCTGCCCTGGTGCGGCTACCATGTGCACGACCCCGACCGGCCGGCACCTAAAAAAGTCACCCCCTCCCCGCTCGGCGCACAGGGACAAGCCGGCACCGCACCATCCGATGCAATCGTTCTCTTCGATGGCACCGACCTTTCACAATGGCAGGCGTCCGACTGGAAAATCGAAAGCGGTGAGCTTATCGCCGTCTCTGGCAACCTCACAACGAAAGAACCCTTCGGCGACTGTCAGTTGCATATCGAATGGATGGCCCCAGACCCACCTCAAGGCAGCATTTGGGACCGCGGAAACAATGGCGTAATGCTAATGGGCCTCTTTGAAATCCAGATTTATGACTCATACACAGAAAAACTCTATCCTGATGGCCAGGCAGCCTCCGTTTACGGCCAGACCCCGCCGATGGTAAACGCCTGCCGCAAGCCCGGCCAATGGCAGACATTCGATATTATCTTCTTCGCTGCCGTCTTCAAAAACGGCAAACTCGAAAAGCCGGCTTATGTCACCGTTTTTCATAACGGCGTCCTCGTCCATCACAACCAGAAAATCTACGGCCCGACCGGCCACCGAATTTTACCGAAGTACGACAAGCCCATCCCAGACAAGCTGCCCCTTGCCCTCTCGGCCCACAACAACCCGGTCCGCTTCCGTAACATCTGGCTGCGACCGCTCTGAGCAGAACTCATCGATAAAGGACTGCATGGCCAAACAAGTTGCCCAACCTACGGCTACTGCCTCGTTTTGACCTTACCAATCAATCGCAGGAAATGTTTATATACGTAAAGCGCGTACGCGCTTTACGTATGCCGCATCTGAACACAACAAAAGAATTTACATAGTTTCGATTAGCTCTTGTGCGGGGATTGGACATTCCCCACGTTTGTTCCCCGTACTTCATCATTCGAAATTCCTTGCTCGATATTGGATATTCCCTGATATCTCCCCTCTGTCGTTCTGAGCTGTCTCTAAATACGAAATACGAAATACTCTTTATGTTTTACTAACTCCGAATCCTTCTCCGAACTTCCTCCGCCTTCTTCTTTAGCTCCGGCCACTTCGTCCATATCTCTTTATCACACGATGGAAAATCATCACAGTGTGCACAGGTGGTCAGACCTTTTGCCGTTGCGCATTTCTTCGCATCGCAATTGAAAAGTGCATTCTCCGACTTACACCCATAACAATTAATATTTTCGGCCTTCATTTTCCATTGCTTTGCCACCTTGGCCCTTAACTCATCGTCATTGTTCTTTGTCGCAATATAAGTATCACACTTGTCACATTCTAAGCAGCAATAAGACACCATTGCAAATTCGTCGGCGCTAAACATTTCCTTCTTGCCGCCCGAACCCCGCGGACAGCATGAAAGACCCGCCTGGCCAAGGGCAAATCCAATCCCCGCGCAGGCACCCAATCTCAGAAAGCCCATCCTGTTGTGACTGGAACATACAATATTCACCTGTGAACATTTCTCGCTTTCCATAATGGCATCCCTTTCTATACGTGTACCGGACAAAACGGCCCGACACGGCCCACTGTCTCACAAGCTCTCCCTGCTGTCAAGTCCGGCCGGTCCCGAACCGGAAAATTTCCTTGCGGGAAATCTTCAAATACATATAATAGGGGGCAACATTCACCATGAAACTGAACAATTAAAAATAAATGGGCAGGTTTTGAAAATGAAAACGCATCGT
>JBAQFY010000046.1:0-6671 GCA_049287505.1 Sedimentisphaerales bacterium
ACAGCGCCATTAGAGGGGTCCGGGCTCCCTACGGCACCCTGAGTAGTAAAGCTCCAGACATCGCCTTTATACGTGGCGACGGCATCGAACTCATCGACCCGCCAGTAGTAAGTCTTGGCCAATTTAAGTGGGCCGGGAGGTGTATAGGTTGCAACTCCCTGAGGAAGTCCTCCGGCGGCGTTGCTCACATCGTCAAAATTGTCGCCGAAATAAACGGTGTGCAATTTTGCGCGGAAACCTGCCGTCCAGCCGAGCTTCACATCCGGGGCTACCAGCTCGGCACCATCAGACGGGGCGGGATTGTATGCAGTCTTAGGGGGAACCATAAAGTTCCAGACATTGCCTTTGTGTATTGTAGTACCATCGGCTTCGACTTCATCTATCCGCCAGTAGTACGTCATACCCGGAACAAGGCCGTCCGGGAAAGGAAATCCGGGAAAGCCAACAACAATAAACGTCCCATTCTGATTGCCCTGGAAAGTATCTGCGGTGCCATCATTCACGTCGTCAAAATTGTCGCCAAAATATAGATCGTGCGAGACCGCAGTCTCTCCTGGTGACCACGAAAGGTTCGCCCATGTATCGGTATGAAGAGCACCATTAGCCGGCCTCGGCTCATCGGCCTTTACAAACGATGCAGGGATACCATGAGATAGGTCCAGTATCTGGTTATCAGACAACGTCCGGCTGTATATGTAGATTTCATCCATAAGGCCGTTGAATGATTCGTCGTAGTCATCGCGGTCTTCACCGAAGCCGAGTGTAACATTTGCCTCCGCAGCAGCATTGGGTCGGAATCCACCGGGCCCTTCACCAACTATCTGACCATTAATATAGACCTTCGAATAGCTCCCGTCACACGTCCCAGCCGCGTGCTGCCACTCGCCCACTTTCGGAGCAACAGTGCTGAATATATGAAGATTATCCTGGTCTGAACCTCCCCACTGGATGAATCCATCAGAGTCACGAAGCTGGAATATCCACCTTCTATCTTCATACATGAAACTTTTACCGGCCATTCCCTGCCAGTTACCATTCAATCCATCCCATTTTATCCAGGCGGAAACGGACAGTTCGTCGCCGGCCGAGGGGTCGTCGGTTCCACAGTTAATACGGCTCGGCTTACTGGGCTGGTCATTAAACGCAACAACCCAGCCTCTTTCAGCATCGAGTACCGTTACTGGGTCATCTACTGCCGTTCCATGGTGCCCATTACCGGAATAGTCATTTAAGTCGTTCTCATTGATAGGATAGTATCCCCAGAGACTTCCGCCATTCGTCACGCCTGTAGCTGCTCCTAACACCAAAACAAATGAAAACAAATAAATCAATTTCTTAGACATAATAGTCCTCCTTCATCCCGTCCCGTCTTTGCCGCAAGGCATCCGCCGCAAGGCGTCCCTTTCGGGACTGAGGACGACGGGCGGGGTTCAAAAAATAAAATATAGGTTGTTAATTGAAATGCAAAAAACATAAATAACAAGCACAACGCTTCCGCTGCGACTCTGTGTTTTACATAATAGCTCCTCCTCTGTCGAAAAACTTTCATTATTATGCCCGCTGGAAGACCGAAATCTACAGATACTCTACTGTACGGGCAAAGGTTCAACTGTATTTATACCAATTTAGTTACTTTCCCGTCAAGCAAAATCTCTCAAAGCAATCTCAAAAAAAATCCACTTGATTTCCCATCTCCCCCCTTGTATCTTTGATTTTGGTAGGGTGGGCACTGCCCACCAATTTGGTAGAGTGGGCAATGCCCACCATTTTTCTCCTGCACCACGTAGAGATACTTTAAGGAAACAGCGTAATATTGGTAAAATTAAAGTATGTTTAGTGTTCCTTCCAGAGTTACAGAGCTTGTCGAAACGTTCGGCCGCAACATCGAGGCATATCGTTCGCAGCAATATAACGAGACCCAGCTCCGAAGAGAATTCATCGACCCATTTTTCGAAGAATTAGGCTGGGACGTAACAAACAAAGCCGGCTACTCCCAGGCATACAAGGATGTCATCCACGAAGATGCCATAAAGGTCGGCAGCGCAACCAAAGCACCGGATTATTGCTTTCGTATTGGCGGCGTTCGCAAATTTTTTCTCGAAACAAAAAAACCATCTATCGACATCAAAGGCGACCCGCACCCTGCTTATCAGTTAAGACGTTACGCCTGGTCTGCTAAACTTCCCTTGTCGATTCTTACTGATTTTGAAGAATTTGCAGTTTACGATTGCCAGATAAGGCCTAAGCAGACCGATAAGGCCGACACCGCACGAATTAAGTTTTTGACCTATAAAGACTACCGGGAAAAATGGGCTGAAATCGCCGACATCTTCAGCAAAGACGCAATATTAAAAGGCTCCTTCGATAAATTCGCAATCTCTGCTAAAGGAAAACGTGGCACAACCACTGTTGACATTGAATTCCTAAAAGAAATCGAAAAATGGCGCGAAATGCTCGCTAAAATCATCGCGTTAAGAAATCGCTTTCTATCCATACGTGAAATAAATTTCGCTGTTCAGCAAACCATTGATAGAATCCTTTTTCTGAGATTATGCGAGGACAGAGGAATTGAGCCTTATAGCCAGCTTAGAGCAATAAGCAGCGGTGACAGAACTTATCCGCGCCTTTGCGAAGTTTTTGAAAAGGCCGACCAGAAGTACAATTCAGGCCTGTTTCATTTTGCCGATGAGCCTGGCCGGCACGAACCGCCGGATGAGCTTACACTAAAGCTCAAAATAGATGATAAAGACCTTAAATGGATTTTATACAATCTCTACTATCCGCAAAGCCCATACGAATTTTCCGTTTTACCTGCCGAAATCCTCGGCAATGTCTATGAACAGTTTTTGGGCAAAGTCATTCGGTTGACATCCGCACATAGAGCGGTTGTTGAGGAAAAGCCGGAAGTAAAAAAGGCAGGCGGTGTTTATTATACACCCGCATATATCGTTGACTACATCGTCAAAAATACGGTTGGCAAATTGTGTGAAGGTAAAACGCCAAAACAAATCGAAAAACTAAAAATCCTCGACCCCGCCTGTGGCTCTGGCTCCTTCCTTTTGGGAGCATATACATATCTCCTAAATTACCATCGCGACTGGTACATAAACAATAATCCCGAATCCTGGCTCAAAAAGAAAAATCCACCTATTTACCAGGTCGCTTCTACATTCCGTCATTTCGAAGAGTCCGCCGCGGACGACGAAGCAATCTCAAACTATATGTTGACTGTAACCGAGAAAAAACGTATCCTGCTAAATAACATCTTCGGCGTGGATATCGATTCCCAGGCCGTCGAGGTTACCAAGCTTAGCTTGCTCTTAAAAGTCCTCGAAGGCGAAGACGCTCAAACCCTCGAAAACCAGTATCGCCTCTTTCACGAAAGAGCACTCCCCGACCTTGCCAACAACATCAAGTGTGGCAACTCACTCATCGCCCCCGATTTCTTCGACAACCTAAAAGGGTGGCAGCCTCAAGCGAAGCTTGGGGATGGTCAGCGAAAAGGGTGGCAGCCTCAAGCGAAGAAATCTAAAAAATATTTAGCCCCCGGTTTCACCGGGGGTTCTCTCGATGAACTTCGCAATCGCATAAACCCCTTCGATTGGCACGCCGAATTCCCCCAAATCTTCTCCGGCAAAAATCTCGGAGCGAAGCGGAGATCCGCCGAAGCCTCGGCGAAGTCGGACGGCTTCGACGCCGTCATCGGAAATCCACCTTGGATTTCACTAACAGGCAAGTTCGGTGCCGGTACATATCAAAAGACCGAGATTGGTTACTTAATTCACAAATTTGCAGGCAACACCTACATGCCAAATATGTATGAATACTTTGTAGCACAGGGACTCAATTTGCTTTGCGTAGGTGGTTACTTTGGCTACATCGTGCCTGACCGTCTGGGATTCAACTCTCAATTCCTACAACTCCGCAATCGAATATTAAATCATACACAGATTATCTCACTAATCTATAGAGTTCCCTTCCCCGGAATTACTGCTGATACTCTTATGTTTATTCTACATCGGCGTGCAAGCATAAACCCGAGGTCTCCTATTGAAATTGGAGAATATCAGTGCGAACTCCTTGAGATTCCACAACTTGAATTTCAGCATGATCCGACTCACTCGTTCCATTACTATGACAGTGTCGGTGCGATGCAATTGATAAAAAAGATGGAGCGCCTGCCAAATCTTGTTCCTCTTATTGACATCTGCCAATCAACCTCAGGTTTCGGCGGTAAATCAAAGTTTATCACCTCTACTAAAGTAAGCCCTTCACAGGTAGAAACCATAAAGGGAGATAGTATAAACAGATATACTTTCAAGAAAACTTACTGGTTTGAATTTAGAAAGGAAAACATTACCGGTCGCACCACTGAAAAAACAAAGCTTGGAGCGAAACCAAAGATACTATTACGGAAGACCGGGGACCGCATTCTGGCTACATTTGATGACTCGGGCGTATTTCCTGAACAGTCCCTATATTTCCTATTCAACAATCGAAGTGGTCTCGACTTCAAGTACCTACTCGGCATCTTGAATTCAACTCTTACGACTTTCTACTACCAAAATAGGCTTATTACAAACAGGAGAAGTATAGCTCAACTCAAGAAGGTTAATCTTGATGCGATTCCTATCCACACGATTGACTTTGGCAGCTCTGATGATAAGGCCCGCCACCATCAAATGGTAAAACTTGTTGATATGATGCTGGATTTACACAAGAAATTGGCTGCCGCCAAAATCCCTGACGAAAAAACAAAAATCCAGCGCCAAATCAACACCACAGACAAACTAATCGACAACCTCGTTTACCAACTCTACGGCCTAACGAAAGAAGAAATAAGAATCGTCGAAGGCATAGAAAAATAATGACATTTTACCTACTACATGAAAACCACAGGGAGAACCCTTGACTATCAATCTCAAAAACCCAGAAGACGTTCTAAAGCCGCAGTTTGTTCAACAATATAAAGAGCTTCATGAGGATATCTGGCATCGATTAATCGAAACGAACACCACCATAACTATTATCGAAAGAATACGACAGTTTCCCTTTCGTCATTTCTATCCACCATACGAAAATGTTTTCTGGGAAACCGTCTATTGGAACTTCCTCTATATCGCAACAGTCTTCATCAGCGCGATGGTAAACGACAAGAGTCCCGACGCACACACGCTACGTCGATTCAAAAACAATGTCCACCAGTGGCTGAAAGATTCGGAAAAAACAGCATATTCTCATAACCTTAAAAAACTTAAGTTCGACCAGACCACAAAAAACATTCTTCAAAAGACTGCCGACATGCGGAACAGACTACTGGCACACCGCCTCTTTGACCAACACGGCTGCCTTTCAAATCCTGAGGGTGTCACGGTTTCAGAAATTCGCCGTGCATACAACGCTATCGAAAAAATCTTCTTCACATGCAGCTTTGGTTCTGAGTACGTAACCACATTTTACTTGGACGGTACATGTGCGGGCAAACCGATAGAAAAAGACATCGACAAACTGCTTGACCTCATAGTAAAAAATAGCAACTGGCTTAACCAACCTGAGTTTATGAAAGAACACTGGCCGGAAATTCGTCAAGAAAAATCGGAAGAGGAACTACGAGACCTCAACACCTGGAGAAAGAAACTCGGCAAACCTCCCGCCTGACTTTTTCGATTTGCAGTTGGGTAGGATGGGCTTTAGCCCATGCGGTATAGAGCACGAATCCTCAGCATGGGCAGCAGACCTGCTCATCCGACGGAATTTGTTTATGACCTCTACGGCCTGACCGAATAAGAGATAATGATTGTGGATGAATCCACATAGTCCGCAAAAACCGTGGCTAACACTACCCAACTATTAATTTTAACCCATCGTATTTCATCAAAGCTCGTAGTCCTTTTGATTAATCAAAAGGACTATATACGTTATCACGCTCATATAACAGGCTATCACATTCTTCGAAAGTCTCCACAATTCCCGTCAAAACGAATAGTAAATAATCAATAGTCAATAATCAATTGAAAACACCCCACGGCGGCTGGCCAATAAACTAAAATTCTCTTTCTTCGACTTCACCCCGTGAGATAGCTAAGTTTATCTCACCGGGGCCAATCCTCCAATTAACCAATTAACTAATTAACTCATTAACTCATCCAGCATCGAGCATCGCTTGTCCGCCGTAGCTGGTTTCTTCGTAGCCGGTTCCTTCGTAGCCGGTTCCTTCGTAGCCTTGGCGAAGGAGGATGGCGAAGGAGGATGGCGAAGAAGGATAACGAAGGCGGAAGCATCCAGCATCGAATCTTTTATCCGGTTTCTTCGGTCTTGCGTCTTGAGTCTGTAGTCTTTGGTCTCAACTCATCCTTCATCATTCAATATTCCTTGTTCGGTATTCAAGATTCCCTCCTTGTCTTTCCTCCGTCCTCTTCCTTAATCCCCAATTAACTAATTCACTAATCAACCAATTAACTACTCACCGCCCTCCGTCCTCTATTATCCAACTTTAGCTCACTTCCTGCCGAGCCGTGGCTCTCGCCGCGATGCGTCGCAGCGGCCTGGCACGGCTGGTAGGCACTTTAGCTAACTACTCACCTCTCCCTACCCCACCTAACCACTCCCCACGCTGACTATCTCTATCTCCCCCTCATTAGAGTCAACATTACCACAAATCGCAACGTCCG
>JBAQFY010000047.1:0-19491 GCA_049287505.1 Sedimentisphaerales bacterium
ATATCAGTCTGTCCCTGTTCGAAGGCAATCATGACTGGTCTCATGCCCTTGTTGTCTCTGGCATTGACGTCAGAACCCGCAGAGACCAGCAGACTTACGTTTGATATGCTCCAATGACGCACTGCGAAGTGCAATGGAATCTCTCCCATGGGATCCTGGGAATTGGGATTGGCGCCGGCTTCAAGAAGCAGTCTGATCATCTTAGACCTTTTCTGGCGTACTGCAATGTGCAAAGGAGTTCGACCCCGGTTGTTCTTGGCTTCCAGATCGGCCCCTTGGGCAATGGCCGACTTCACCAATGCGATATCCTCGGCTTTTCTCGCCCGGTAGTCGCCGACACTCATCGCTTGGAAGAGTGCTGCAGTGGCGGTGGCTTTGTCTCTTGCGGTCGGCGCGGCTGTAGCCTTCTCTTGTGCAGGGGCGCTAGCTGGTTCAGCGGGCCGGGTTTGGGCACATGCTACACCGAAGGCAAGACATGCCATTACAATACTCACTGACAAAGCCCATAGTGCTCCGGTCCGCGGGTTGCCGCAACTGTCTTGAAGAATCCGGCGAACCCTGGCGGCCAGTCCCCTTTTGCTGTGCACTACCGCAGGTACGAATGCAGCCTGTTTCTGAGGTTTGAAATTCAGCAGCGACTGTGCGTAATCTTCGCAAGGCCGTCCACCGGCGAGGACCCAGTCATCACATGCCTGCTCGCTCAACCTCACCATTCGCTTCTTTGACCACCACAAAAGCGGATTCCACGATAGGATACACGCTATCAGCTCCGCAATTAAGCCGCTCACGTGGTCCAACCTCCTCCAGTGTGCAAGCTCATGAGATATCACGCCCTCCCAATCGACTCTATCATCCAAATCGCCTGGCACTAATAGAACGGGAGTTGTGCTCCAGCACCATATTACGGGACTGCGTATATCCTTGCTGCTGCGGACCCGGAGGTCTTTTGTAATTCCAAGTCTTGCTCTTGCAAAATCCGCCGCTCGCTGGATTTGCTCACAGCCCCGGGATTGTGCTCGACGGAGCAGACAAAGTCCGCTGAAAAATGCAGCAAATAGTCGCCCCAGCAAGACTAATATTACTATCATCCACCCATACAGCAAAATCGGACGCCACGTGATGTTGGCACCTCCTGAACCGGCCTCAATTAATTCTAATTTTGTCACTCCTTCATACTCTTCGGTCTGGGTCTCTGATGAGGCGGGAACCACAGATGCTTCCGCAGGTACATCTTTCACCACTGACGGCAGCGAAATCGGCACTTCTGTAAAGAGGCCTAACTCAAAGTGCTTAACCAGGATGCTCATCGTAGGCACAATCACTGCTGCAATCATGGCAAGGAATAGCACCTGGCAGGCTCTGGCCGGTCGGCGTCTTAAAAGGAAACTGCCTGCCAGCCCAATCACGGCAAACAATGTACTCTGCCATACACAGCCCCACAATGACAGATCTTTCAGGAATAGTTCTCGTATCATTTCCGTTTCTCCTTTCGCTTTTTGTTAATAAAGTTTTGAAGCTCTTGAAGCTCCTCATCGTTGAGTTCGCCTTCCTCAACGAGCTGCCTAAACAACAGTAGGGCGTTTCCATTGAACATCCGCTGCACGAACTTTTGAACTGACTTTGCGCCGGCCTGTGCCCGAGTCCGCGTCGGCAGATATACGTTTTTCTTGCCCTCTGCACGATGCTTTAACCATCCGTCCTTCTCGAGTCTCTGCATCGCGGTAAGAACTGTCGTATATGCCAGCTCTTTCTTGCGGCAAAGCCGCTTCCATACCTGACGCACAGTCGCTTCGCCAAGCTCCCAGACCACCTCGATTACCGCACGCTGTAATTCGCCGAAGTGGTCAAGTAACTTCTTGCCCATAAAATCAACCTCACTTTCTTCTAATAAATTCTTCAATTAAGTACCTCATTATGAAGTACTACAAGTTGACGTAGTTGTCAACAAAAAAATAAAATTTTTTTGAAAAAATTTTCTTATCCACTGTTTTTACCTTTGAAAACGAATAAAAACGGCCAAGTTAGAAGAATTGACGATTACGGAGGGGGATAAATTTCTACCTCGTGAGGCTGATTATTCATTTTTTTTGGCCGTAGCCGAGTTGTTAACTCAAGAGACTGGTTGTTCTGTGTTTTTCGACCACAGACAAAAAGAACGTGTTTTCACCGTCAGGTGTCCTGTGGAGTTAACTCCTATCAGATACTCTTCTTCGGTATTTGAGCAATATCTCCCGCATCTTCTCTGATGACCTCGATAAAGTTGATTATGGGGGCCTGATTAATCTGTGGATTAGCCGTTTTGGGAAGCAGCTCAAGGACGAGAACACTTTCGGCCCTGACGTCTTTGAATTCTTTTACAACTGCCATGTTGGTTTTTCCCGCTGTTTCTAATATATCAAAGTTTTCCGATACCACCTTGTCCTGAAGCTTGATATCAAAGATGCGCTGGCCTGCTTGGTCTCCCTGCAGTGCATTAAAACCGAGACGAACAGTGTACACGGCAGGTTTTTGTCCGGCAGTGTCATCAGTTAGAGGTACTTCGCAGCGCAGCAGTCCCTGGCAGCCGGATGTAAAAAGCCACGGCTTGTCAGTATCAGCTATGCTGACGCCTTTGAAGTCGTGGCTGAAATATCCCATTCCAGGCAGGCTCTGGACACGGAGGTCGAATTTAACACCGTAATTTGGATAATGATGATGAAAGCTCGGATTAGTTTTCGGATTAGGATAACCGAACCAAACGGTTCCTTCATTATCCTTCATATCCGCGGAGGCACCGAAATTTACAGCGAAATGCTTGACGGGTTTCAGCTCGCCGGGCGTAACATAGACTGTCCAGGGCTGAGTTCTGTTTGGTTTGCGCATCAATGCCAATGAGCAGCGGACCGGGTATGAGCATGTGCAGCCGGCCGCCGCCTCCTGGGAGAGCAATAGACCGCCGGCTGGTATCATACTGATGGCACAGCCTGGACGGTAGGCGCCGAAGGTAGTAACTCCATTGTCATGCTCAAGGTCGTAAAACGCCGTGCAGGCCGAGCGATAGAAAAGACCTTTTGCTGAAGCGGCGGTGATAGCGCAGGTATGGCCGGGCCGCAAGAACTCCCAGGGAACTGCCTCGCCCGTGATTGGATGCTCGCGCATGATAATTTCGCCCGTACGAAGGACACAAGCGCGAGGCTCCAGTATGATTTTATCACCTACAATAACCGGCCGTGTGCGGTAGTTCAGGGCACGGGACCAAACCATATCACCGTTCTCGGCAGATAACGCCGTGATGCGCCGCCATTTCAGGCCGCCCTCTTTGAATCTCCACGCATCGTGGTTGCCGTGGTTGCCGAAAAAGAACAGAATACCATCACTGTACGCAGCTCCCATCTTATCGCCGCAGCATCCCGTTAAATCGACGGGACGTCTCCAGATTAACTCCCCGGTAACGGCGTCAAGCGCGAAAACATTTCTCACGTCGGCATCATCGTATGTCAAGCTCCCTTCGGGATATTCCTCCTTAAACAGCTCGGCTTCCAGGGAGCTGATTAGATACTCAACCTGAGCTTTCCGATTGTATGATTTGTTTTTCTTCAGCTTCTCGGCTAAAAACTTTTTCTTTTCCCTCAGCTCTTCAAGAATCCCTTCTCTTTCCTTGTACACACCCGTTTTTGTGAATCTTCGTCTTCTCCTCAAGGCCCGGTTTCTTTGCTCTTCTGATACTCCACTGTCAGCGTAGAAGATTTTTCCATCTCCCAGCGTAATCGTTATGTTAGCAATTTTTTTCTCGGTGCGCTTCCAAAGCAGCCCGCCCGTTTCGGTGTCCAGGGCGAATAGGCTATTGCTTACCATTAAATTATCGGTTACCGCGTTTTTCTGGAGGAACTCTCCACCTCCGGCGAAAGATGTCATTGACCCATACATAGCTCCCGACCTTTGGACTGCCATCCGCAAATCTTGTGGTTCAGGATACAGGTTTCTGGCATACTTATACGAATCCCTGTGTTCTTGGGGGACATCCTCAATATTCTTCCATTTTCCATTTTCAACAAAGCGTTTCAGGATGGCGCCGTAGTCTTCGTTCATAGCTGTTGCGGTCGAGCCATACAGAATGTTATCGATAACTGAAATATAGCCCCATCGGCGTGGGCTTCCAGCGGGAGATGGGGGGACTTTGTATTCACGCATGGTTTGGCCTGTCTCTGGATCCAGGCGGTAGCATTTATCATAAGCAGCCACAAAAAGACCATCCTGGGTTACGGCCAGATTTCCGCAATCGGCCTTAACCTTGACACGAACCGCTCCCGGAATTTCACGTTTCCATAGCAGGGTTCCATTGAATGCATCAACAGCCATGATGAGCTCTTCGCCCTGCATAAATAGTCGGCCGTTCATGGAAACGGGGCTTTGGGCGCACGCATGCCGCTCAACCATTCCCTGGGGTCCGGGCCCTCCGAACCAGAGAACCCCTAACGGACCATAGACCAGCTCATCGCCGGAACAGGCGGTGTTTTGAGGGTCGCAATACTGCTGTGTCCAGGCGCCGGTGCCTTCTAAGGGGCCTCGGTTAAATTTTCTCCACGTTACCTCACCGTCACGATGAAAGCTAAAGCACGCTGCACCTCCCCAAGGGCGAAGAATGCGCTGACCTTCTTCTCTGGTCCCTGTTGTTCTGCCCGTGGTCAACATTTCGTCGGAAACGATAAGGTTAGCGAAATAGTTCGGCAGAGACCTTAAATCCCAGGGCTCAACAACAACCTGTTTCCCTAACAAGCCGGCGGCTTCGAGATTTTTTCGGGCCGCAGCTAATTTTTCCGGGTCTTTTTCCAGGCCGACAATTTTTAGTTCCGTTCTTTTCGCTAATTCGTAAGCGAGGCGCCCTTGCCCACAGTCTAAGACTAAGGCATATCCTTTCTTTACGCCGCTTTCAGCTAAGATTTTTTCCGCGGCGGCCTTGTATGTTTCGGTAAGCGAATCGTTGGGGTAGGGTTCAGCTTTTATTTCCGGTTTGATTTCTTTCACCGCCGTAACTTTAGTCCCGCTGAAGCAGTAGATGGGGCCATTGTCGCTGCTGACAACCAGGCGGCCACCGGAAGCGGCCAGTCCAACGGCGGCGCCCTTTACATCGCTCTTCCACACTTCCTTGCCGGTCTTTGAGTCAATGCCGACAACGAACCCTTCACCCCGCCCATCTGATGGGCGGGGTTCACCGCCGGCGAATATAACATCACCGGCCAGTATTAGCGAACGAAGGCCTCTTCTTGAGTAGCTCCACTCAAAGCTTGAGTCTCGAAACCGCTTTTCTTCTGTGGCCAGAGGGGCAATCTTACGGGTTAGCTCAGCAATTTGCCGGTTTATCTCTTTGCCGGCTTTCTCATCGGCTGATTCAAGTTTATGTCTCAGGCTTGAGAGTTGGCTTGCCAGTTTTTCGCGTTCGTTTATTAGTTCGCCGGCTTTTCTAAATGCTTCCATGTACCTGGACCGGTTGATGGCATAAATCCTGTCTTTGGTTAAGACGTAAGATACCTCACGGGTAAGGACCATATCAATTCCTGGAAACCACGCAAAGGCCTCTCCCTCTCGCCTGCCGGTTTTCGCATTGTAAGCGACTTTGTGAGGTGTGCCGGAGAAATCGACACCAGAGATAAGTTTGTCATTGTCTATCAAAGCCCATGTCCCGCCCCGTTTGGCGCCGGGGGAAGCACAGAAAAGGAATTTTCCGGTTTGGCGGTCAAAGGCAGCCGGCATAGAACGCCCGGAAGGAACGTAAAGGACCTCCCTGGATGCAACCAGGTAGCCGTGCGGTGATATCCCGCCGTAGTCCAGCTCATGCGCACGGTCACCGATAGTATCGTTCCTCCAGACGACCGAGCCGTCCTCAGCCCTGAGGGCGCAGATGTATAATCCTTCGTATGGAAAAACACCCGCCGCGAAATAGACAATCCCATTGTCAACCAGAACGCCGGTTCTTACAGGCCAGAGAGATATCATTCTGCCGTTGCCAATGACCTTTTCGTCACTGGGCCCGGCCTGGTATTTCCATATTAGCGAGCCGTCTTTAGTATCAAGACAATACACATAACCATCATCGGAGCCGACATAAACACGCCCCTCATAAACCGTGGGAGCAAAACGAACAGGCCCCTCGGTAAAGAATGTCCAGCGTACCTTGCCTTCAGCCGCATCGATTGAATAAACCTTATTTGTAATACAGGAACCGAAATAGGCTTCTGTTTCAGCTATCACCACGTGATACGCATTGTCGTTGTGCATTCTTGGCAGCTCTTCCGAAGGCATAGGCCAGGCAGGCTTGGGCGGATGGGTTGGAATATATTTCCACTGCAGAAAAAGCCTTGGGCCAATAGTTTCAGAGGTAATCCCGCTTCGCGTTATTTGCGACCGGTAAGTCGCCCAACTCGTGCTTCGCAGCGAAGCGCGGCTTCGCAGAGTACTATCCTCAGCTATGCCAACGCTGCAGACAACAAACAGCATCAGAAAGCCTAAAAAGCCAATAATAATACGAAAACGCACCGATACAAGCTCTGTATTACTCGTTTTGCCTTGCTGCTTCATTGGATAACTCCTTATTAGCAAGAGAAAAGATATTTGACATACAAAGTCAGGTCAGCTCGCTGCTTACTTCACTGAACAGAATTATAATCAAATTTGCTGCTCCCGTCCAATCTTTTTGGTTGTGCTGCAGAAAATCCGTACTTGTATGTGTTCAACATATACCTTCCTCACTGTCATCACCCCGATATGCCTATGAAGAGCGAGAAGTCAAGTCAAGGGACCGGTCATTTCGTATTTTCTGGCTACGCCGAGAGTGAAAGAGGGTTGTGTATCAACCTAAGTGCTTATGAAAACAAGCGGGGCCTATACCAAATCAATCGGCATAGGCCCCGAATTGTCACGAATCTGCTATATCAACCCCGTTAGATATGAAGGATACGGCGTTATCTAACGGGGTCAACCACGTCCCCATATCTTGCTTCGCAATCCGCAGTCCACAGGATGCCTTGCGGCAGATGCCTTACGGCAAAAGCAATGGGGGCCGATTAAATCTCAGCTTACTGTGCCGGTCGATACAGCCGAATATCGTCAAAGTACATCGTACCTGAACCGCCGGCTACCGGATTCTTCTTGTTTCCAAAACCAATGGCGAGCGTATTGACATTGGCGAGGTTCACGCCCTGGTCGGCAAATGCCTGCAGGTCGATAGTCCATCGGGTCCACGTTTCTATCTGCGCTGCATTAGGATTATCGTGAGAGACCACTGCACTGCCATTGAGAGCAACATACATCGGCTCAGCGGCGTTAGACGCATCGCCATAGAACCACAGCGACAATACTCCGACACCTTCTTCAGTCCAGTCTCGTCGGGAGCTCAACGTTTTCTCCACCTCTGAATACTTTAAGACGCTGTTGTCGTAGAAGAACGGCATCGATTGCCTGCCTCCGTGTACGATGGTTTCCTCCATATAAGAACCGGTGGTTTCGTCGCCAACCATAGAGCCGGTTCCATTGCCGGGATAGGCCGGTTCATTACCATGCGCGGCATAGCCAAGCCCATCTTTCCATACCCACCATATCTCGTTGTTGCCAATGTCGTAGGACTCAAAATCATCTATGGTAATGAAGTTGATTACCGTGAAGCTCCATACGTTGCCTTTGCTGATTGTCGCGTCGTTATTATACTCATCGACACGCCAGTAGTAAGGCCCGCCGCCCCATTCAACATCGGGTGGATTATAGCTTGTAGCACCTTGTCGGCCTCGATATATGCCGGTCGTGTCGGATTCATCGGCATTGACAACGGCGTCTCTATCGGTGCCGAGGTAAACATCGTGCTGAGCTGCATTATCTCCGGGTGACCAGCTAAGGGGCGTCGCGTCCTTGATGTATGGTGCTGAGCCATTACCCGGCTTCGGACCCCAGGCAAGTAATGGGTCACCTCGCATAGTTTCGGTAATCTCGGCCGGCGACAACACGTAGTTATAGACCCTCACGTCGTCGAGCAGGCCGTTGTAGTAACGCTCGTTATCGTTGGGCCTACCCAGCCGGACCCGGCCTGAAAACTGGAAGTTGTTGCCCGTGTGATTGACCGATGCAGCCAGGCCGCCATCCACATATAGATTCACCTGACCATTGGTCTGCCACGTGGCTGCAACATGGTGCCAGGCGTCGTCATTCAGGGCCGATGTTTCGGCACTAACATCGGTGGGGCCCTCGATGTAGAATTCGACCAGACCGCTGCTCTCCATATTGAGGTGCAGCTCATTCTGGTCGCCATAGCCGTTGCCGCTGGTACCATCAGAGCCGTAGAAAATCATACCTATTGTTGACTGTGTGGTTTTTATCCACGCGCATACGGAGCCCTTGTCCGAGCCGACAAAGCCGGTTGGTAGTTCAACGTAGTCGCCTCTACCATCAAGCTTTAGAGCATCGCCTATTTGGCCGGCTACCCACTGCGGGTCGCCTTGGAGGGTGCCATTGTTGCCGTGGCCTGACCAATCAAAGGCAGTAGAACCTGGACCTTCATCCAGCTTCCACCAGCCGATAAGGTTGGGGTTGCTAATGGGAATAACGGGTAAGGTTCTGAAGCTCCAGACATCACCTTTATGCGTGGCGACTCCATCGAACTCATCGATACGCCAGAAGTAAAACTTGTCCAATTCAAGGGGGCCGGGATTATAGGTTGTGTTTGCCTGAGGCAGACCCACAACGGCACTGTTCACATCATCAAAACTGTCACCGAAGTACACGTGGTGCAATTTCGCACCGAAACCTGCCGTCCAGCTAAGCTTCACGTCCTGGTTCTCAAACTCGGCGCCATCAGGCGGGTTGGGATTATAGGCGATTTTGGGAGGAACGGTAAAGCTCCAGACAGGGCCTTTCCAAGGACTGTTCGGGTCCAGGTCATTAACTTCATCGATTCGCCAATAGTAAGTTGTGCCTGGAATAAAGCCGTCTGGATAGGGAAATCCGGGAAAGCCGGCAACAAAATATGTCTGGGCCTGGTTGCCCTGGAATGTACTCTCGGCACCTGCATTCACGTCGTCGAAATTTTCGCCGAAATATACATCGTGTGAGACAGCGAAATCTCCGGGTTTCCAGCTAAGGTTGATCCAGGTATCGGGATGTATGGCGCCATCAGCCGGGACGGGTTTCGCAGCCAAGGATTTATCTCCGAGTTCAGGTGGGACATAGTCGCCCTCGTAGAATCTTACACAATCTATCCAGAAATCACCAGGTGCATAAGCTATGTGGAATGTGATCTCCGCCGGACTGACGTCCTCGGCAAAAACAGGAGTTGTTATGCTAAATTCCGTCCATTCTTCAGTCATAGTGAAGGACTGCTCACCATAACCGTCCCATGGGTCTTGTGCCAGCTCCGGCTTGAAATTGATATCCAGTGTACCCTCCTTGGATTTGAGAAAGGCTGAAAGAGTGTATTTCTTGCCTTTTTCAAAAACATGTCCTGCGTGCTGCAGACCACTGTCCCAGAAATTTGCACCTGCTGCGGGAACCGTAATATGTAAACAAAAGTTTCCCTCAATCGGGTCTTCGCGGACCACTGCGTTCTCCAATTTTCCAACCACTTCTGTGGTAACGCCGCCATAAGTACCCCACGGCGCAGCAATACCGTCCTCAAAGCCGCCGTTAGCCAGTATATTTTCTTGTGCATGGCTTGGATTGAATCCCATGAATCCTATCAATAAAACTGCTGTCAACCAGACTACTCGATTTCTCATAATACTTCCTCCTTACTATCAGTCGCTCTGCGACTTAACTCAATTGACTTCCACTCATCTACCAACACTCTCCCAGAAACTACCCAGAATCATCGTACGTTACCATAGCACCCCTCTGTCCTCAAAACTTTGTAACTAAACCACTTTTCTACACATAATAGTTCTCCTTCACCCCGCCCCACGGTCCACTTTGAGGGGCTGGGTTCACCCCGTCCCGTCTTCGACGGGCGGGGTTCAAAAAATTAAAATGATTATAAATTGTGCTTTGGCCACACCAAAACACTCGTTGTTTTCAACGTATGAATTATTAATTTGAACGTGAAAACCGAACTGGCGAAACACAAAGTAACTGTTACGACTAACTTTGTGCCTTGCACAATAACTCCTCCTCTATTCAAAAAACTAACAAAGTACACGCACCTCAAGGGGCCAAAATCCGCTCATACCCGCATACACGGACTAAAGCCTCACCAATTTAATTTATACCAAATCACCCGCCTTCCCGTCAAGGAAAATCTCTGGATAGTGAGTGGGCATGTATTCTTGATAAGATTATGCAGAAATGCGGCAAGGGTTATGAGATGTTGAAAGGCTCGTTTTCACCTGCGAACTCCAGATGCACCCACTACTGACCATCACTCTGATATGGAACGTTGTTAAGTTATTATATTCGGTTGCTTTATTGTTCTACGTGTTCTTAACGACACCTCAAGGTGCAGGCTGCTCTGACGATGAATCATTCCTATATCGGCCAAACTGGAACTTCTTTGTTATAGGCCGGCTTCTCGCTTCAAGCATGATTCTTTCGATTCTCGCGGCGACCTTCGGGTATTCTTTAGCTGTGTTATTCTTCTCAGAGACATCATTTTCCAGGTCGTACAGTTCTAATGGTGCATCCGGGTTTTTCTGCAGGTCGTGTTTGATACCCTTCCACTTACCCATGCGAGCAGCCAATTGTCCGCCATAGCCGGCGAAATCCCAGAAAAGATATTCATGTTTCTTCTGCCTGTCCGGCTGAGATAGCAGCGTCGGGACATAACTGATTCCATCGGTATCGTTTGGTGCTTTTGCACTAACAATGTCAGCTAAAGTAGCCAACGCATCATAGTGCGCCGCAGGGTGTTCACTCACAGTACCGGCTTTTACCTTTCCGGGCCAGCGAACAACCATAGGCACGCGGATGCCGCCCTCGTATAGCGAGCCTTTTAATCCGCGGAGCAGACCAACGCTGTTAAAGAATTCGTAATCGACCTGGTCTTTCAGAAACGTCGTGCCGTTATCAGAGGTAAAGAGCACAACTGTATTGTCGTCCAGATTCAGTTCTTTGAGTAGTTTCATAATCCGCCCCACCTGCCGGTCCATAAAGCTTATCATCGCGGCGTAACAGGCCCTGGGAGTTGGATGCGGCAGGTACGATTTGCCTTTGTAGGGTGTTTCCGGCCATTTGCCTTCGTACCGGCTGAGGTCTTCTTCCGGAACCTGTAGGGCAAGGTGGGGAATGACAGTGGGGTAGTAAACGAAGAACGGCTTTTCCTTGTTTTCACGGATAAACTTGAGCATCTCGTCCGCAATCACCTGTGGCGCGTAATGTTTGCCGGTCAGGCCGCGGGTATTACCTTCAAGTGTAATTTTTTTGCGGTCGCTGATAAGATATTTCGGATACAGGTTATGGGCGTGACGCTGACAGTTGTAGCCGACAAAACGGTCAAATCCCTGGTTGAGCGGGTCACCGGTTGAGCCGACTTCGCCCAGGCCCCATTTGCCGAACGCCCCGGTAACGTAGCCCTGCTCTTTGAGCAAGCTGGCAATAGTTACAGTGTTGGCGGGCAGGGGTAATTGGCCTCGGAAACTGTCCCAACCGCCGATTTCAGAGTTATTACGAACGTAGGCATGACCACCATGCTTGCCGGTCATCAGGTTACAGCGGGCAGGGGCGCAAACTGCCGAGCCGGTATAATATTGCCTAAAGCGCATTCCCTCCGCCGCCAATCTGTCTATGTGCGGCGTTTTTATCTTTTGCTGCCCGTAGCAGCCCAATTCCCGGTATCCCAGGTCGTCAGCCATAATGAAAATGATGTTGGGCTTCCCCCTGTTAGAAGGGGTCTTCGACTTATCTGATGGATTGCTTGCCATTATCCTTGACTGTACAGTTAATGTTACTGTACCGACACCTAATACTTTAAGAAAATCGCGTCTTTTCATAACAGTATTCCTTTTATCAATTTAAGCAGTAGTTTGCGGTTAATCCGGCCGTCCCTTAGGCGCGGCTCAGGGCAGGCCATTGGGGTGGTATTTTGAGATTGGGTCTGATTGGGTTTGTTTTTTTGGGGCCGGAAGGCGGTTTCATTTTCATAATCATTTTGTAAAAAAGCGTTTACGTTCATTTTGGGCCTTTAACGAAATTGGGTTTGTTTTTTTGGACTGCGAAATCATCTTTTTTTCTGTAATCCTTTGTTATAAGTGAGTTTACATTCATTTTGGCTTTTCGAAAATTGGGTTTGGTTGGGTTTGAATTGGGTTTGTTTTCACCAAGTGTCCAATTGGATTTCTTTTCATAAGCCGTTGTATTATATTGTTTTACATTCATTTGACTTTTTTGGAAATTGGGTTTGTTTTGCATAAAAAGGGCTGATTTGTAGAGAATCCTCTACAGATGTAGAGGGGCAAGGGAGTTAAGAGTGAGCTAAAGTGCCTAAAGTGAGCTAAAGTTGGATTCTCGATACTCGTATAGCGTATAGAGTGAAGAGATAATTTCATATTTCAAATCTCGAATTTCAAATTGGCAATGAGATTGCCGTGATGCCATATAGGCACGATAAAATTTGACTCAAGCCGACTGGCTCTAAGTCCTTGCTGCGCTGCAGCTTACGACATGCAAACTGAAATGTCATCTTCGCCTGCTGGCGGTTTATGTTAGCCTGCTGGCCAACATAGCCATATTATACCAAATTTTGTGTTTGATTTCAAGTAGATTTGAAAAAAATGTTCGAGACACGGCACTGTTTTCTGGATTCTCGTTAGTGAGGAGTGAGCTAAAATGAACTAAAGTGCCTAAAGTTCCTAAAGTGAACTAAAGTGCCGGTGAAGGGGAAGTTTAGGGTGTTCAAGGTTGTCGCTTAAATGAGTTTTACCGGGGAAGAGAACGCAACTTAGATGCAATTAGTTTGTCGAATTGCCCAAAATTAAGTGATAATCCAAGGATTAAAACGGTTGAGTACACCGTTGCCTAAGTCAAATCACTGTATTAAGCGAAAAGAAAGAACCTATTTGGTTATCATTTTTTGTTTGACAGATTAAAGTGTGTTTATATTTTAGGAGGGTACAACAACGGTTAGGCTGAATTACTGCGGAGCTTTGGGACGCAGACATCGGCTGGAATTAAGTATGGTGGCCCCGGAATTTCCAATAGACAGGGGACCTACCTACATTAATTAGGGAACCACAGGAAAGCAAGGTTCGTTATGGTGTGTATTCAGTACAAAGAATCGTTTAAGATGATAGCGGTGCGGCTGGGGATGCTTGTTTGCCTATTTGTTACAGGATGCAGAGACAAGTCCGCTGCCACTGACCATTACGATCGGGGAGAAGCCCATTATTTAGATGGTGAATACGACCAGGCCTTCTCAGAGTTAACCAAGGCCATTGAGATAGACCCAAGGCTTACTCGCGCCTACGTCATTCGCGGGATGGCCTATAACGACAAAGACGAATTCGACCTGGCCATCGCAGACTTCACCAAGGTCATTGAGATAAAACCAACGGATGCTCGTGCCTACGTCAATCGGGGAATGGCCTATGGAAACAAAGGCGAATACGACTTGGCCGTCGCAGACTACAGCAAGGCCATTGAAATAGACCCAATGATTGCTGATCCCTACAGAGGCAGGGCTGGTGCCTACTACTACAAGGGAGAATATGACAAAGCCTGGAAGGACGTTTATGAAGCACAGGACTTGGGGCACCAGATTGATTCTAAACTTCTCGAAAAGCTTCGTGAAGCTTCAGGGAGAGATGAATGAATCAACGGGGACTTAAAAGGGTACGGTCCATTTTGCGATGAGTTGTGCTTGATGATGATAGGTTTTGATAGAGGACAGAGTCTGGGCTGAATTACTGCGGAGCTTTGGGACGCAGAGGACGGCTGGAATTAAGTATGGTGTCCACGGAATTAGTAAGTCGTTTTCAAGGGATTACTTATGGACTTTTGGCAAAGGGGTGTTATACTGACACTCGGAGAGGTCAGGAATTTTATACGGAAACCATATATACATAGTTAGCTGTTTATAAAAAGAGAGGCTAATCAAATGGGATGGAAAGGTACAGTCCGATCTATAGGCGCTGCATGCCGAGCCGCAGAAAGGGATGCAAAACGCCGCCAGCGTGAACTCGAACGACAACAAAAACAATACGAAAAAATGCAAGAGCTTGAACAAGCTGCATACGAAGTTGATGTATATCAAAACCATATTGACTTACTCCAATCAATACATAAAGAGAGTGTAGTAGCCCCGTAGATTGGAAGATAACAGCATCTGCTTCAGAACCGGAAAAGCCAGAAAAGATCAGGGAGCGAGAGAAGATTGCAAAAACCAAAGCAGGTAACTACCAACCAGGATTCATAGATAGGCTTTTTAAAAGAGAAGATAACAAAAGAAATAAACTTGAGAAATCGATATCAAAGGCTATCGAAGATGATGAGCTTGACTATAAAAACAAAATAGAGAATTGGAAGAAAGAGCATAGTGATTGGGGTGAAAGCGTTCAGTTGGCTCGCGGGGTTCTTGATGGTGACGCAGAATCAAAAATAATGGCAATTAAAGAATTAGATCCTTTTTCAGAGATTTCCACGCTTGGTTCAAGTTTGTCGTTTAAAGTTGGAGAAAATTCAACAATAGAAGCAGCGATTAATATTCATGGAAATGATGTTATCCCAAGTGATGTGAAAAGTTTATTAAAGAGCGGTCGCCTGTCTGTAAAGAAAATGCCGAAAGGCCAATTTAATGAGCTTTATCAAGATTATGTGTGTAGCTGTGTACTTAGAGTGGCAAATGAAATATTTTCAATTCTTCCTGATGAAAAGGTTTTTGTAATAGCGCTCGATAAATTGCTGAATACCAAAACAGGGCATCTAGAAGAATCTCCAATTTTATCGGTCTGTATATCACGTAACACATTACACTCCCTCAATATGGATAATATTGATCCATCTGATTGTATGAGCAACTTTGTTCATAAGATGTCCTTTAAAAAAACCAAGGGCTTCGAGGGGGTAAAACGTCTTGAACCAGGGTGTTTGGAAAGTGCATAGCGTAACAGCTAACAAGCGCATCCAGCCGATACCAAAAAGCGGCGCGGCTGATGCTGGTCGTTAGGCGCGGTGTACGAAGTGCTCATCAAGAAAATCCCGCCGGAAGATATCATCACAGACCGCACAAAGCTCCTGTGGCCTTACCATTGATTTTTGCTCAACCAATGAAATTTTTCCACCGAGCAGAGGTGATGGGAAAATCATTTCTGCGCCTTCTCGGCTCGGATTAAGGAATTCATAAGCTTGTCCCGATGTACCAGTATCACCTCACCAAAACCGGCCTCACAAAGGTCGTGTCGGTATTCATCGAAAGTGTAAGTTCCACCCCCTTCGGTTGCGACAAGCATATTGATAGCGAACAATGCCCCACCTTCTGGACTGGTGTGGGATGCGTCCATAACCACGTCGCGTATGACCACAACGCCGCCGTCCTTCAAGGCCTTGTGAACCTTGGCAAAGAGTGCACGGTTTTGCTCTCTGGAGTTCTGGTGGCAAATTGCCCCAAGCAAGGCTATGTCCGCACCATCAGGCAGCTCATCGGTATAGAAATCACCCGGCACAAGGGTCACTCTGTTACCCAGTCCGGCCTCGGCGATATGCTGCTCGGCCATTGATATAACGGGTGGTAAATCAAACAGCGTTGCCTTAGCCTCGGGGACGGCGCGAAGAAATGCAATAGTCCATGTGCCTGAGGCGCCGCCAATATCAAGCAAATGGCCGAATTTCAAAGGCAGCAGTCTCTTTACAACCTCATCGGCTATGGGCCTGGAGATATTATACATACCACCTATAAAGTCGGCCTGGTCGGCGGCCTCGCCGCGAATGCTCGGACCGCACTCGGCGGGTTTCCCGGTTTGTGTTACCACAGAAAGATGGGCCCAGCGACGAAGGCAATTGGCCAGGTGGTGAACCATAGGCAGGACATTGTTAGCTGATTTCTCAGTCAGCAGTTTGGCCACATCCTCAGGAACGCTGTAAACACTTTCCTGCTTGGTCAGAAATTCCATTGCTACAAGCGCATCTAATAGAATCGTTGTTGCTCGCGGGTTTGTACCAAGTTCGCAGGCCAGGGCCTGGGCCGTCATTGGTTTTTCGTGCAGCGGACTAAAAACGTCCAAATCCGCTGCCGCAGTCAGCACGCAGGCCGGCTGAAATGTCCGGGCAGCATCTAAGATTTGTTGTGCAGTCCATTGTTTTGCCATCTGTAGGTTCCCTTTAACTAAGATTTCCTACTTACCGAAGCAGAGGGGCAAAGGAGAGTAGTTCAATTCATGGCATAGACACATCGTAGTTGGGCTTAAAGTGTCGGTGCCATTTTAGTGTCCACAATTCTTCTAAGTAAACTCTTTCTACGCTGCTGTCCACAAATCCGATATTAATCGCTTTTTTATGGCGGTCAACGCAGAATCGCCCCATAAAGTACCCTTCGCCGTGGGGATACCCCGGATATCCTATCTGGCCGGATATATCTTCAGGTACCAAATCATTAGCGAAAGGCCATGAGCCGACCCACACCGAATCGCCTAACAGCGGAACATCAGATTTTGCGTCTGAGTATTTCTTGTAGAAATTTCCCGCCGGAAATGCCGGAGCATAAATTGGGTCGTCAGGCAGCAGCCACAAATTCAGCCCGTAACTGCCTTCCCCGCCCATGAAGCGCCATGAGCTGTACGCCGAGCCGTAGAACGAATCCTCCGACCGGTCCTGGCGTTTTGTCATCGGACAAAATGTTACTTTCATCACCCCCTCTATGTGCTCCTCCGGATTGTCCTTATAATCCTTAGCGCTCAGATATGGCGCCAATTGATGAAACCAGTACTCGCCGGGCTGATGAGAGAAGGGCATAGTGATATCATCGTTATCAAGCGCGTAAAGATTCATAGCCAGGCACAACTGGCGGAGATTACTCTGACAGGCGCTCGAACGCGCCTGTTTGCGTACATAACTAAGTGCCGGCATTAAAATCGCCATCAATAATGCGATAATGGCAATCACCACCAGGAGTTCTATTAGGGTAAACCCCGGCCGGTTAGAGAATTTTTTTCTAACGGGGCCCGTTAGAGAACAGCGTCTTACTTCTAACGGGGTAAATGCCCTTCGCTTATACATAATAGCACCACAGTTTTTCATGCACAGGGTCGTGAACCAGTAGTCTGTCAAGCTTGAATCTGCCTGTCGCGTCGCCGCGTTGCGACGCAACGCGGCGAATGTCCGCGACACGGCGGATAAGTTCTTATTCCCACCCTTCCAAGCTACCAAATCAAATTTGACAGACCACTAAAAGATAAATGTACACTTTTGGGGACTAAAAATCAAGAGCAATGTCCTCGGTTTTTCACAGTCCTTATCGTGAACAAAGAGAACAAAGCGCAGAAAAAAAAGGAGACGAAGGCAGTTTGTCTCGAACTCATTGTAGGCCTGTCTCCTTATTGCGATGTGCCATGACGCACTTTACCGCGGTAGTGCTCTCAGACCAACTGATCTCTGTCTGCACTCGCAACGAACATATTATAGCAGAGACAGCAAAAGGGTTCAAGTAAAATTTGACCCGGTTTGGATTATTCCCTTTTCTATGCGTTAATTATTTTTTGGCTCCGTGCTTGCACAGAAGTTCGACAATTTCGGTATGGCCATTTTCCTCAGAAGCCGATGACGTCTTGTCCTTATTCATTTCTGACCTTTCCTAAGCCTTGGCTTCACTCTCCCTCAGCAACTCTGCGATTTCTTTATAACCTCTTTCTGTCGCTATTTGCAGAGGCATTTCTCCTGACGGCGTTTTCGCGCTAATGTCAGCTCCGTGGGCAAGGAGTAATTCTACCACAGCATTATGCCCATAAAGAGTAGCGCTGTGCAAAGGCATCCAACCCCATCTGTTAACCGTGTTAACCTTAGCGCCGTGGGCAAGAAGGAATTTTACTATATCAGTATGGCCAAACACAGCAGCTCTGTGCAATGCGGTCCAGCCCTCATTACTCTCCGCGTTAACATTAGCGCCGTTACTAATCATATATCTCACTGTATCAAGATCTGCCTCGGCAGCAGCCTTATGCAGCGGCATCTGATAGGTGTATGTCTTTTTGTTGATATCCGCCGGTGGAATAACCGAAGTTTTTTCTTCCTTCCCTTTGTGTTTATTGAGAAGTTTAACGATTCCGGTGTAGCCTCTACCAGTTGCAATGTCAAGAGGTGTCTGATCCCATTTGTTCTTTGCATCCACGTCTGCTCCCTTGGAAATAAGCAACTCAACAATATCTCTACGGCCCAGGCCAACTGAGAGATGTAGGGGTGTTCGTCCGTACACATCCTTGCTATTCACATCAGCGCCTTTAGCAATCAGAAGTGCTGCCATGTCTTTTCGACCCCTAATGGCCGCGTGATGCAAAACAGTTAGGCCCCACTTAGCCTTAGCATTAATATCAGCACCCTTGGCGATAAGTAGCTCTACCAATTCCCAGTGGCCTCTCGAGGCTGCATTAACTAATGGCGTATTCCCGCTCTTGGCTTTGGCGTTCACATCAGCGCCTTTGGACATTAGTATCTTAACGAGTTCTATTCCGCCAGAAAGAGCCGCTTGGTGCAAAGCTGTCGAACCGTCTTCTATCTCAACATTAACATCAGCGCCCCTGGCAATGAGATATTCAGCCACCTCTTCTTTACCCATCGAAGCTGCCCAGAATAAAGGAGTCCAACCTAACTCATCCCTTGTATCAATTTCAGTCCCCTTTTCTACAAAACCTTTGACCCGGTCTAAATCACCCACACAAGCAGCTCCATGAACGCTGGAAATATCAGCGCCTTTGCTAACAAAGAACTCGACTATATCCCGATTCCCCTGCCAAGCTGCGTAGCGAAAAGCTGTCCAACCATCATTGTCTTTTGCGTCAAGTTTGGCTCCTCTGGCAACAAAAAGTTTCACCATATCCATATCTACATTCCAGACAGCATACTCAAGAGGCGTGCCATCATCATCCGGCAAAACATTCACATCCGCGCCTTTATCCACGAGAAGTTTTACCATATTTTTATCCTCGTTCCGGATAGCAGAGTATAGCGGTATATAGCCTCCTTCGTCCTTAGCATTAACATCAGCGCCGTTGGCGATGAGTAGCTCAACAATTTCCGGAAGACGCCGGCTTATAACAACATCAAGCGGCGTCTCGCCCTTGTTATTCTTGGCATTAACATCGGCGCCGTTGGCGATGAGTAGTCCAGCTATTTCCTTGTGGCCTTGCTCAGCTGCGTACTGTAAGGGAGTATTCCCCCCCCACGCGTCTTTTTTATTAATGTCAGCCGTTTCTTCGATTAGACTTTTTACTTTAACTAAATCTCCAATAAAAACAGCTGCGTGCAGGGAAACATCAGCGCCTTTGGCGACTAGTCCCTATACAAGCGTGACGTCTTGAATTTTATTATGCATGGCTTAATAAAAAATACTCGAAATGCCCT
>JBAQFY010000048.1:0-2145 GCA_049287505.1 Sedimentisphaerales bacterium
TTTAAAACACAAAAAAACCCTTCAATAAGGGCACTTATTATAATTATTTCGCCAAAAAAAGAATGTGTCAAGATATTTTCGGATATAATCTGGGATTAAATCTCCGAACCATCCTTCGGGCACTGGATATATGAATATCCGGAAAGAACGCGCTGCCGGCAACCGCACAATCTATAGATTTAATACAAGACTACGGTCTGATTCAGACGCTTTCAGTCTCAGGATGGACCCACGGTTGACGGTACGGCCGGCGCAGCAGACGGTTCGCCTCGTAATCGCCCACGACCCGGCCTTTTTCGGGGTCCCATGTAAGCGACCGGCCGAGCTTGCAGGAGATGTTGGCCAGGATGCACGCGGCAGCGGTAATGTAACCCTGCTCAACATCGGACACGGGCCTACTGCGAGTCTCTATCGCCTCTAAGAAGTTCTTCCAGTGCCGGCGCATTGCGGACGCCACGTGACGTTCCAGGTCCTTCTCGGTTTTGTCCTCCGGGAATTGGTCGTACTCATAGAGGACGTCGCCATGAGCCGGTTCGCCCTTGCCGCAAGGAACGAAATCGTACTTATAGACGTCGGCTTTAAGCGTTCCCTTATCGCCGTAGATGAAAGCAGCCCACGGATAATCTGGGTCGGGCGCATTGCCCCAGGTGCGATGCGTCCAGACCACAGGCAGGCCGTCGAAGTCGAACGTGGCCGTTTGGGTGTCGGTTATGTTGGCCTTACTTTCCTTATCCATCAAAATGCCGCCGGAAGAGCTAATGTGCTTTGGCCAACCCAAATCGAGCATCCAGCGTACCATGTCGAGCATGTGTACGCACATGTCACCGACGATACCGTTACCGTATTCCATAAAGGCCCGCCAGCCCCGCGGGTGCACCCATGAGTTATACGGTCGCATCGGGGCCGGCCCGGTCCACATATCATAATCGAGATATTCGGGCGGAGCCGTATCCGGCGGATTCCCCCGGGCCCGCATGTGATAGTAGCAGCAAATCTCGACATGGCCGACCTTACCGAGCTTGCCTTCTTTGATGATTCTATCGCGAGCTTCGATTAGATGAGGCGTACTGCGCCGCTGCATGTTCACCTGCACGACCCGGTTATACTTTCGGGCAGCAGCAAGCATGGCTTGTGCCTCGACGACATCCACGCTGATGGGTTTCTCGACATAGACATCGGCCCCTGCCTTAACGGCGGCTATCATCGCCAGCGCATGCCAATGGTCGGGTGTGGCGACGTGCACGATATCGAGCTCTTCCCGCTTGAGCATCTCGCGGTAGTCGCCGTAGGTGCGCGGCTTTTTCTTCGATGCCTGGCGGGCGGCCACCATCTCGGCAGCCTCGGCCAGAATCTTCCTGTCCACGTCACACAACGACACCACTTCGACCGGTGCGACCTGAAGCAGACGGAACAGAGCACCCTTGCCGTACCAGCCGCAGCCAATCAGCCCGACACGTTTCGACTTCTGGTCGGCAAACAGGGGGGTGTAGTTACCGATAGCTGAAAAAGCCAGTCCGGCTGCGCCGGCTTTAAGAAACTCACGACGGTCCATAGTATTCCTCCCGAAAATAATCTAATGATTTGTCAAGCGTGCTTTGAGGGATGTCATTCCGCACCCATTCGGCTTCGCTCAGGGCAGGCTTTGATGCGGAATCCGGCCCAATCAATAAATCTGGATTCCCGCTTTCGCGGGAATGACAAACCGTCATTTGAACCTTGACAGAGCACTAAATATAAACCCAAAATCACATTGGATTATAATTGTCATCAGAATGGCTTGCAAGTGCTTACTCACACGGGATTGAAGAGCGCCCCCTCTGCCGCCATCAGCTACCTGATTCTTGCGGGTCATCCGGCTTGCTAAGACCAGCGCAAACCTTCCTCCTCCAACTTACTGGTGGTCCTCGACAATCAAGCTCTTGCTAAGATTCCCTACCTTCACCTTATATGTCCCAGGCCCCGGCGTGGTTAGCCCTCGGAAAACGACCTCCTTCTTCTCGTTGGGTCGCAGCCACACCCAACGCGTTGTCGTCTGCTCAATGACAGTTACTTCGACCTTTGCCAGCCCTTCCTTACTGCCATTTTCGACTGCCACGCTTACTGTGTACTTACCACCCGTGACAAAGCGGCCTGAAACATCCTCCG
>JBAQFY010000049.1:0-22609 GCA_049287505.1 Sedimentisphaerales bacterium
GAGGTTCTTTGGCTTTTCTTCGGTCTGATTTCATATATTCTTTTAGCAAGGCGTTCAAATATTACCGTATCGCTAACACACAGTTTATGGAAGCGAACAAATTCCTTCACCCATTTTCTTTTTCTGAAGATCCATCGGGGGCGTTTTGCACTTTTGTCGGTGGGAATGTCGGTCTTTATAGGTTCCGGCAGGCCTTGAACGTGCAATGTAATTGGTGTGCCAAGGCCGGCTTTTTTGCATGAGCCGCCAAAGACGTCCGGTGGGAAAAATTCTTTGCCACAGGAGCGGATATTCAAATTGCCGTATTTATGAGCTGCTTCAGTAAGTTGTATTGTGCGTGATTCCATTCTGTAAAATGCTCCTTCTGAACTTCAGATCAATGTAAATGATAATGAAATCAATGATTTGGTCAAGGGTAAAATTTCATATTGGGGGTTATCAGGTTTGCGAAAAGTGGCTGAAAGACAGACGGCAGAGAGAGCTTTCTTATGAAGATATAAGCCATTACGAGAAGATAGTAGCAGCATTGGGGGAGACGATTCGGTTAATGAATGAGCCTTGCTTGTCAGAGATGTTCGAGAAAACCAAAAGTGCAAACCGATAATATAACGTGCGAAACGAGATTTGAGATTGCTTAGCTCCGCTCGCAATGACGTTTTCAATAGATTCCTCGGCCCTTCGGCTGTGCTTCCCGCACCAAATGACGGCAGGAGCCTATTTGTTATGGGACAGGCAGGGCAGGCTTTTTTCGCTCGGAATGACCACGTACAATATCGAATATCGAATCCCAAATAAGAATATCGGGACAAGCAAGGAATAACGAATTATAACGGACAAAATGGTTTTCACACATTCGAGAGTATTGACTGCTGAGGATGTTTCGTGTTTGGTTATACCGGATGGTTGTGTCGGACAGTAGAATCTTATTGAAAAATCCGGCATAATATCCAGGCGTTGTCAAATCTTGTAATGTGAAGAAAAACCGTATCACAATCTCTTGTGCCTACCCAGTTACCGACTTAATGTAATTGATGTAATACGGAGCAAAAGAAGTATATGCGCTTTATCAGGGTAATTGCCCCCTGCAAAAGAACTTGGTTACCGAATCTAAATAATCCCATCGAAAATTCTACGGCGCCAGCCGTTTCGTCCAACTGTCGTTGTTCAGAGCACCTGCGAAGATGCGAAATGGTTCTTGCCAAAGTAGTAATAGTGGTTTATTCTAATACAACCTTGTTGAGAGGTAGATTATTGTAAGTAGCTAAGAAGTTATGGTAGCATAAGTATTTGATATTCGCCGTTGGCAGGGACTAAGAGCCTATCCAAATAACCCGCTCTATCCCCAAGGGAAGCCCGATGCCTGCGTTGTCGGCCAAAAACGTTCTCAACGTGGAGAAAACCACGCCTCCGAGCATTTTTGGCCTGCCGCCTTGGCCTCGAACTTTTCGCTCGGCCTCATAACGACCCGGTTATTCGGATAAGCTCTAAATGCCCGGCGCGATACTTACCTCATTTGCGCAAATGATTTTTCTAAAACGCTGTTAGGGAGTAACACAATGAGAATACGAATCATATCTCTTTGCAGTATTTCCGCGTTTTTTGTGGCAGTATGCTTGGCCATTTCAACAGGGTGCGCTCGGAAAACGCAGGCGTTATTCACCAAAGCCGAGCTTATTACCTGTGGACGGTTAGCAGTACTCGGTCTGACCCCTGAACAGGAACAGATATTCATGGCTTCCTACACCAGGGCCTTTCCCGGACAAATCATTACGTTTGTTGAAAGGAGCCGATTGCAAGAGATCATCAGTGAGCAGGATTTGCTGCAAGGAAGATTAGATGACAGAACCCGGGCCAAGGTAAAGCAGATTCTCGGCGTTGAAGCCATTATCATGTGTACCTACTATGACGGGACCATAGGTGCCGGCAGAAAGAAGCTGCGTGTTCGGATAGTAAACAGCGCAACGGGAGCCATTGTGGGGTCGGTAATAACCCAGGCACGCGACGACTTCGAATACCATTGTGACACTGCGGTAAAGGCACTCAAGGCGGATCTTATGAGCGGAAGCCAATACGGATATTTGGACCGCTAAAAGGAGTCTTTCGAATTGTTGTTACGGCCAAGATGGCCTTGCCACCAAAAATCAACAGCGGCTAAACATATATGTCGAAACTGTGATTTTGAGCTGAAAAACAGGTCTGAATATTGTCTCCAGGGGTTCATATCGGGGGCATCATATGGGGGTCTAGAGACAAAAAAAGCCTTAATGAATGTCGGAGTTGTCGGTTTACAGGAGCCGCGAATTTCTGTAACTCTTTACACATCTAAGACTTATCTATTGTCGGCCACGCAGACCCCGACATAAAGATCTGATAGGTCGTATTTTCGAAACGCGCCCCCGCTATGAATCCCTGGAAAGCCCACATTTGTGATGGTTTATCGTAATCTGGTACTTGTACGTAAAGCCTTGTAAACAAACAAGGACGGAATTTTCGGCAGGGACAGGTTTCACAATCACTCAAATACGGTACCTTTGGAGACAAATTGGAGACAAGCCGACGAAGCTGAGTTAGTGATAATCACTGTTTAAAATTCAAGTGTTCTTGTGCCTTTTGCAATTTATGCAGAAAAGTGTCTCTTTTAAACTTTGACGTCCACCTTCTTAAAATAACCCAACCACCAAAACGGATCAAGTAGTTACGCCATGACCGGTGCCACTTTCTCCATCCCAATCTGATGTTATGAAAAAAGAATATCAGACAGGTGAATGAGAGAATATTTACGGGCACAAGAAACAAGTATCCAAATTGGTAAAATCTGCCCATAATTTTTCTGATGCCTATCTGTATCTCTTCAGAGTTCAACGGTTCATCCGGTTCAAACAATGGAAAACTTCCATCATAATATTCCCAGCCAATATCCTCAAGGGGGTAAATCCGCTTTTGTCTTTGCAACCTGCCCCGTAATTCCGTACCAGGGATGGGCACCGGGAGTAATATCTGTACTGTGTCAATTTTTGCCTTACGGATAAAATCCTTATAACACTTGGCCCGTTCATTGACAGACATTTTAAAACCGCTATTGTCCTTGAGAGGATAACAAAAGATAAACATGCCGTGCACAAAAAACCCGGATTTGTGAAATGTTCTCGTCATCGAAAGCATATCGGCCGACCTGATATGCTTGTTCATGGCCTTCAATTCCTCCTCAATGGGGGATTCATAGCCGATGCATATTGTTCTAATGCCGGCATCCCTCATAGCAGAAAGCAATTCCTGATCCCGTGCCTTGTCCAGTCGTATCTGAACCGTTATCCGCAATCGCCTGCCGATTCTTTGCTGGTAATCTGCCAGCATCCAACAAAACCTTATCGTTTCATCCCGTTGCTGGCCGAAAAGATCATCAACGATAAAAAAATTCTTCGCGTTGTACGTCTCCACAAGAAGGCTGATGTGCTCGAGTAACCGTTCGGGCTCGGCATGCCTTGGTTTGCCCTTGACGGTACAAAATTCACAATTCATGCCGCAACCACGGATTCTCTCGACCGGAAAAAGCTTAATCTTAGCGTAGCGTACTAATGAAAAATCCGGCAGTGGCAATTTGCCAAAGTCCACCAAGGGTTCCCGCTTTGCGTTGAAAACAGGCTTGCCGTTTTTCAGATAAGCAATACCTTTGATTTTACTTACATCTTGATTGCCTTCTATATCCTGCAACAGCTCTTTGATTGTTTCTTCGGCTTCACCAAGAATAATATAGTCAATACCTGCAGATAGCGCTTCGGGTATGGTCTCTTCTACGAAATGCTGTCCCCCTGCGATAGTGCTAATTCCCTGGTTGTTATAGAAATTCGCTATTTGATACAGTCTGGGGATGGTGCTGGTCAACCCCCCATATAATCCAACTACATCTGCAGGTCTTTGCCTTTGTAAGAATTCATGGTCGGCCCCCACGGTGTCCGACCGGGGCCCAAATTTACCGAGATTGTTTTCATCAATAACCTCGACATCCCATTGTTCCAATTTATTCACTGCACTGGCCACACAAACAGGACCTAAAGCCGTTGTCCTTCTGGCTATGCGTGAATAAATATTAAAGGCCGGATACGCTGGAATCACAATCCTCAACCGGAATCTTTTTTTGGACGAATCAAACATAACAAAAACCATTCGGCATTTTTTGCATAGCTGGGTTCTGAGAAGAATCTGGTGCAATTGTAGTCAATAGACTAATCCTATGCAACCCTCAGATAAAATTAGCTTGTTTGAGGATGGATTAATGCAATATACATTAAAAAAAAAGGCCTTGCCATTTAAGCAGGGCCTTTCGGTTCTCAAGCATTGTTGTCTGCTTAGCAGGGAATTACATTCGTCGCACATGGACCTTTTTTGCCTTGTCCGACTTCAAACTCAACCTTTTGGCCTTCATCGAGTGATGCATAGCCATTCGTTTTAATCTCCGAGTGGTGGACGAATAAATCATCGCCGCCATCATCCGGATTAATAAAACCGAATCCCTTGCTCGAATTGAACCATTTTACCGTACCTTTACTCACTTGTACTTCTCCTTGGCCTGTTTATAGGCCACATAAATAGTATCTCTCATTCTTAATTTATTGGGGGATACTCTTGAGAGATGAAAGAATATTCACCACTAAAAAAAATAATATAAGATAATAACCGATGTAACGCAAGAAATAAATTAAAAAAATTCATCTAACAAGAAGCTATTGATGCCGACTGCACCCCAAAAACCCTCAAAATTCCATCTACAACACCACCTCCACTACTTTTGTTCCCCATAAACTCAATCCAAAGGCTTTGTGGGGGTGTGATGTATGAGGGCAAAAGAGTTAGAATAATAGTTGTACTACTGATACAGGATTTGTATATTAACATCAATGTGACTTAGCAGTGTAGCTGAGCAGGTATAAGCTGGAAGTCCCAGAATAATATATACAGGAAGGTAAAAAAGAGACTTTGCACGATGGGAAAAGGTGTAATAGTCAAAGCAGAAGAAACTATTGTGAACCCCGGCAAATCACACATTGTTATTCCCGGTCCAAGCAGGACAGGTGAGACACTATCATGCAACTATACCTCATCAATCCGTCAAATCCGCTTGTGAGCATCGTCAAAGTCAAGGAAAGCCGTTGGAATCGTTACCGTGTGTGGAAACCACTCAGTCTTATGGTTCTGGCGGGCCTGACACCACCGTCGTGGGAAATCACGATAATAGACGAGAATCTCGGCTTGCCGGACTATCCGTCCATGCCTCGGCCGGACCTGGTGGGCATTACCGCTCTCACCTCGCAGGCGAACCGTGCCTATAAAGTGGCCGCTCACTTCCGTAATATAGGTGTACCCGTGGTCATGGGCGGTATTCATGCAACCATGTGCCTGGATGAGGTCATGGAGCGTGTGGACTCCGTCGTCACGGGGGAAGCCGAGGTCATCTGGCAACAGGTTTTGGACGATGCCCTGCATGGCAACCTGAAGCGTTGTTACGACGGAGGGCTTGCCGATATAAACGATGTCCCGTTAGCCCGTCATGATTTGTTAGCTGCGGGATATGCCTTCGGAGCCATTCAGACAACACGCGGCTGTCCCAGGTACAAGCACGCTTTAGCCCTGTACCCATATTTCGGGGTTTCTAATGTAACCATGGGTATTTTCCCTCCGACCGGCCTTGAGTACATCGTAGCGAGCATGAAAGACCTGGTCGGCAAGATAACGCTTCTTGACCTTCGGCATGAGAGGGCCTACCAGGATCTGACGACACTCAGCAAGCTCATCAGGGACTGGATCGATCTTCTATGCATCAGCATCCAATGGCACTCTCGCTTCGAGCAAGTTTGTGATTTCATCTCTCAGCTGCCTCATAAGGTTTGTACAGTCGTCGGAGGTTACAAAGCGACACAGGAGTCGGAGTACCTATTTGACCATTGTCCGAATGTCGATGTGATCGTACGAGGCGAGGGCGAGGATATCATCAAACAGATCGTCACGGGGGTCCCATACAAGGATATCCGTGGGCTTTCCTATCGCCAGAACGAACGGATCGTCCATAACGAGATTCATCCTCTGCCTGACATCACACATATCCCGTTTCCTGACCGGTCCCTGAGAAAGCACGACTATCGGGCCGTTGTGTACGGAGTTCGAGTCAGCAGTCACACGTTCGACACGGTACTGACTACGAGAGGATGTCCGTTCAAATGCAAATTCTGCACCTTCAGTCTCAATCCGCTCGGGCAGAAGAGGAGCTACACAGAACGGCCGGTCGAATCAGTTATTGAGGAGCTGAAGACAGTTGAGGCCGGTGTTGTGCTCTTTAGCGACGACAACTTCTTCACGAATCCGAAGAGGACTGAAGAGCTTTGTGATATGATTATCGAGAACAACATCAAGAAGACTTTTATCGTCCAGACCCGGATTGACATCGCGAAGTATCCTCGGGTCCTTGAGAAGGCGGAGAGAGCAGGCGTTAAGGTCTTCCTGATCGGGATCGAGTCCCCGCACGACTGGATCTTGAAGCAGCTTCAGAAGGGCATCACCCAGCAGGAGGTTAAGGATGCGTTTGCGGTCCTGACGCAGTACGACTTCTATCTGCATGGGTACTTCATCTATGGAAATATCGGCGAGACGGAAGAAGAGATGCTCTACATCCCGAAGTTCGCCAAAGAAATCAAGCTGGATTCCATCAGTTTCCAGAAACTTCGTATTGAGAAGTTCTCGCCCCTAAAGGAAGTGGTTGAGGCAACGCCGGGTTATTACTGCGACCGTATCGGTGGGCCCGTGTATTCGGACCGTTACGGGCACAAGGAGCTCAAGCAAATCCGCAACCGGATCCGGTCGGAGTTCTACGATCTGGCGCAGATCATCCATATCATCAGGAAAGCCGGTCGAATTGGACTTTTCAGTTGGCGCGATCTGAGGGTTGCACTTCCTAATCTACCTCTCCTCATGTACAGGTTGGCCAGGCGAAAGAGGCGAAAGAAGAAATAGAGCCCGGGTTCGCGTCGGTGAACCACGCGTGGTCCATGCCTAAAATCTTTTCTCTCTATTCTGTTTTTCAGCTTCTCAAATCCCTGGCCGCTGCAACATTGTAGTATTTGAAAGATTGCCAAAACCTTGATAGAATAACCTGTCCCTATTAGGAAATCCGAGTTTTAGCAAGTGTGTTTACAGAAGTCCAGTTACGTCATATTGGTTTTTCAGCAACGGTTTTGAACTTGAGATACTATAAATCTAATTTCAAGAATAAACATGAGCGATGTTACCCGCATTTTGACTGCCCTTGAGCAAGGTGATGCCAAGGCCGCAGATAAACTTCTTCCACCGGTCTATGAGGAGCTGCGTCGTTTGGCTGCTAAGAAACTGTCGCGGGAATCGTCTGGCCAGACACTTCAGGCAACTGCCCTCGTTCACGAAGCTTACCTTCGCTTGGTCGGCTCAGAAGCCCGGAATTGGAAAGGCCGCACCCATTTTTTGCAGCGGCAGCCGAATCCATGCGACGTATCCTCATCGATAACGCACTTCGTAAGAAGAGTCTCAAACATGGTGGCGAACACCGACGAATCTATCTCGATAAGCTGGCTCTTTCGGGTGACAATAATACCCTATCGGATGACCTCCTCGCCTTGGATGAAGCCCTTGAAAAACTCGCAAAGGAAAACAAAATTGAGGCCGACGGCCACTTACTTAGAATCCGCCTACAAAAAGGGGATGCTCAGGTCATATCCGCAGATTCATTCCGAGGAGTTGGCCAGGTCGAAGGACTTCTATTCGGCAAGAAAGTCCAAATATAACCATCATTTATTCAGAGACAGAGCGATAGTTGGCTGGTGGGACCGGTCCAAAAAACTCTGACACATCTGTGGGCCTCGCGAACAATACAGCTAATAATGAGTGTAAAGCCATTCGAGCACATTACTCGTCGTGCGATATATTTGGCAATTAAGATTGCGTCGTTAATATAGCAGGTTTACATCAATTAAGGGCTTATACTGAATGATTCGGTATAGGCCCTTTTTAAAATTGTCTATTGGATATTGATTATTTGTCGATTCAGTACATAACTTTTGGGTAAAAGCTGTTCTCACCGGATACCCTTTTTAAAATCGGTCATTGAAAATGTTTACAAATTTCGTGTTTTTTATAATTCCTTGGTATCAAAGAGCTTATGAAGTGAACATTTTTTCAGAATTGGCAGATAACGGTTTGTTTAGTTATACACTGGTCGTAGGCGTCGGCTCGCGAAAATGGGGCCGTTTAGGTGGCATCCGTGCGCAGCACAATGCGCTCTTGTTGGCTGGCGGGACTGGTCCGAGGAATCCCCGAGAATCGGCGGATATACTTTCATACTACGATGTGAAAAACACACTTGTAAAATGCTATGCGATGGCTATGATAGTGCATAGTGTGGCCTATATGACGTTTAGGCCGAAGGGAAATAGCAATTCCCGGAGCAAATATGCATTTGAAGTTGAAACCATTCAGTTAGGAGCAAAACAGTTATGAGCAACATTACTAACAAAAGCAAGTCACGTCGTGAATTCTTGAAGGACACCGGTCGGATCGCCGCTACATCAGCTTTTATGGCGGCGGCCGTTCCGCGTATGTACGCTGGGCAGAGCAACACTATCAAGGCGGTCTTGATAGGCTGCGGCGGCCGGGGCACCGGCGCAGCCTCGAATGCCCTGTCCGTAAATAACGGGCCGGTCAAACTCGTCGCCATGGGCGACGTCTTCGAAAGTCGCCTTAACAGCAGCTACGAGAATTTGAAGAAAATTCACGCCGACCAGGTGGATGTACCCAGGGAACGCCGGTTCGTGGGCTTCGACGCTTACAAACATGCGATGGATTGTCTGAGTCCGGGCGATGTCGCGATTTTTGCAACGCCTCCGGCATTCCGCTGGGTGCATTTCACCTACGCAATCAAGAAAGGCCTCAATGTTTTTATGGAAAAGCCTGTCACCGTGGACGGCCCGACCAGTCGGCGGATGTTCAAGCTCGCCGAAGAGTCAACAGCAAAGAACCTCAAAGTAGGAGTGGGATTGATGTCCCGTCACAGCCGGGCGCTTGAGCAACTGGCTCAACGCATCCAGGACGGCGAAATCGGCGAGGTCATTTTGCAGCGCGGCTACCGGATGCATGGACCGATCGGATTCTTCTCCTCGCTGCCCAAGCCGCCCGGTATCAGCGAACTGCTTTACCAGGTGCAGCGCTTCCACAGTTTCATCTGGGCCAGCGGCGGGAACTACAGCGACTTTTACATCCACATCATCGACCATCAATGCTGGATGAAGAACGCCTGGCCGATCAAGGCCCAGGCTTTGGGCGGTCGCCATTATCGGCAGAGTCCCGAAGGCATCACTTACGTGGACCAGAATTTCGATACGTATTCGGTGGAATACACCTACGCCGACGGCAGCAAATTCATCTTGGATGGACGCTGCATCATGGGTTGCAACGATATCTACTCCAGCTACGCGCATGGCAGCAAAGGCATGGCGATCGTCTCAAAGAGCGGTGACTGTGGGATGCCCTCCAGCACTTACAAGGGCCAGAATCCGACGCGCTCGAACTTGGTCTGGCAATCCAAAGTCAACCCAGACGAGCGGGATCCCTATCAAAACGAATGGAACGACCTGATGGACGCCATCCGCAACGACAAGCCCTACAACGAAACCGAGCGCGGCGTCCAGACCAGCCTCGTGACGAGCCTGGGCCGCATGGCCGCGCATACCGGCCAGGAAATCACCTACGACGAAATCCTCAACTGCGACCACGAGATGGCGCCCGGCCTGGACAAGCTGACGATGGATTCTCCTGCGCCCCTGCAGGCCGGGCCTGATGGCAAATATCCCGTTCCTCAGCCAGGCATCACTAAACAGCGGGAATACTGAGGCTTCGTTGCGCGTTTCCGGGTTATCCTGGTTTCCAAGAGACGGACTCTGTGCTGCTGTGTGGCGCATGCGTGATTTGAGATGGTATGTGCTCAGGCAGAGCGCCGGTTCTACCTACGTTGCAGAGGCTGCGGCGCATCGGGGAATGGACGAGCGGTTCGGCTGACCGCCGCGGCGGCGGCGGTAGCGTTGGGTCGATGAGCAGGGAAACACAGTCTTTGCAGACCAACCAACCGCTGCACCGGACCGTATGTAACGTGACTGAATCGCCCCAAAAAATCTTATAAAAGGAAAAGACAAAAATAGATTTTCATAGCATAAAGTAAGCGGGTGGTGGAGGAAAAGTGCTGCGGAGGGAGAGAAAAAGCGAGATATCCTCAGCTCTGGTGATGTGCTCTAATAGATAATATATCAGAATTCCATGACAGGGGACTATCATAAGGGCTTGAGATTTCAAGGAATATGGCTATGATATGGTATCGTTAGGTGTTTGGTATGATTATTTGAACTGGATGAGGTTTAAGAGTGCTGAGAACAGTCCGTATGGGGAAATTCCGGCTCCTGGAAAAAAGGTGATAAACTTGAAAGGGATGTGGATTATGAAATTCGGTCGAGGCATTAGTAGCTATGGATTTCTTTTGTGGAAGAGAGCGTTGATTTTTCTGCTGGTAACAAGCACAGGGATGTCAATGGCCCAGAAAAAGGAAGGTACAGCGAATACATTGATATGGGACACACTGTTACCTTTTGTTGATACTGTCAACCTCCGAGATAGAAGTAACTGGAAACCTGTCCCTGCAGACCTTCTGACGCTTGAACTTGACCCATCAGCCGCCTCTTCGGATCCGGGTTACTATGGGAGAGAATATGTTTTCGAGGGGGACGTAGTAGTAGAGAATGAGCACTTAATTGCTGTGTTCCGGTCAAGAAAAGGAAGAGTGGTAATCTACTCGAAAGCAGATTTGAATGAGAAGATAATGGAATTTGTTCCTCTTCGACTAAAAGGAGAGCCGGCGAGCATTACTTCCTGCAGCATATTGCAGAATACGGGTGACGAAGCAGCTCTGGAAATTTTTTTTTCTGCCGGAGAAACAAAAGAGACCTTGTCTGCAATTATCGCATTCAGTAATTCTGAGATAGTCGAGATTAAACCCGCTGAGAACGTGAAGGGAATAAGTCTCCTCGGTCCAATCGAGTACGGTATAGTGCCCAGTTTTATTGGCGATGATGTCATATTTAATCCCGGAGAATACCCTTCGATGAATACGCTTTGTATTCCTTCAGAAAATCTTTTCCTGGGATTACTTAAGGGAGAGAACAATGTGCTGGTCGTTACCTGGCCGGAGGGAAAGCAACAGATGAGGTTAGTGCTGGGTAATGAGCAAAGCGAGCCTCGCCTCATCGAATCTGTTGACTTTGATAATGACGGCAAGAGTATTTATCTGGCCATATTGAGCGCGCCGGGTATCTGGCATAAAGAGGAGCTGCTGCCTTCTTATTTGGAACGGGACGTAGCCGTCAACTGGAAAAGACCTTTTCCTGCGAAATGGGTAACCCAGTTATATGAAGAGGGGGTAAAGACCACCTTTAAGTTTAGAGAATCCAAACTAAAAAGAATCTGGCGTGGTGTAATTGGCTCATACATCTACCCCGTCTGGTTTAGGGGGGAGAACGCCTTCTATCGTCTTGGTAAGAAAATACTCCCGAATGGGGAATCTATTACCTATTGTCTGGAGAGAAAAGATACTCCAGTCTCGGTTTCTACTCCTGTTGATATTATGAAGGAAACGCTGGGCAGGCAAACATGTGAACCTATACTTGACGTTGCAGGTCGCAAGCTGCGAACCCATCATAGAAGGGGCGGTGAGGGCGTCCGCCGTGCTTGTACTTGTGGATGTACGGAAGCAATACAGGTCGTCTTTGAAGCGAAGGAAGAGGTGGAGAAGAAAGAGTATGTCAGTGAGGCCGTTGATGATATGGTCTATTTTGTCACGCGGCACGTGGAAAGAATCAACGAATATCAGGATTTCGCCGGTAACATGATAGAGTTTATAAATCTGACGAGGAAATCCACTCCTGACTTGAAACCATTTTTTGACAGCATGGAGTCAATAGTCCGGGAGATAACCCAGGAATACAGCAGGCAGAAAGAGAATATCAAAACCCTGAAATACGCGGATGAATTGTCGCGTAAGACGAAAGCTCTTACTCAAAAGAAAGATACAGGAAATCTGTCAACCTATATGGCCCTCAGCGAGAAATGGAGAGAAATGGGCGGGGCCCAGGACAACCTTCTCGCTCAGTGTCACACGATAACCAGGAAACTGCTTCAGGAGGCAGGTTATGGTTGCGTAAATCGACCCAAAGCGATCGAAGTAGCAAAAGAAATCAGAAGGCGCTGCAGAAAATGCCTTAGAAATCCTGACGGCTATGAAATATGGCCGGACTATTGAACATGTAATTTCAAATTGAAAGATGAATCCCGCCCGTCGAAGACGGGACGGGATTCATCCCGACCGTTGTAATAGGAAGACGGGCGGGATGAAAATCAAAAAATCGACAATTATGAAACAGCATATTATAGCCGCACTTCTTTTATCCGGGACTTTAGCTTTGTTTCAAGGCTGCAAGCGCAAGGCTCCAGACGATGTTTCAAGCGAAATGAAGACGGAATCCCGCCCGTCAAAGACGGGACGGGATGAATCCGGAATGAAGATGGTCCAGCTTCCCGGGGGCTGTTTTACAATGGGAGACGAGGATGAGGTAGATGCAAAGCCCCACGAGGTTTTTGTGAGCACCTTCTATATAGATAAGTATCCAGTGACTCAGGAAGAATACCGGAGAGTTATGGGAGAAAATCCTTCCCGTTGGAAGTCAAGCAAGAATCCTGTGGAGCAAGTAAGCTGGTCCAAAGCAGCAAGGTACTGTAATGCCCGCTCCCGCTCGGAGGGTCTTCAGCCTTGCTATGATCTAAATACATGGGAATGTGATTTTGACGCCAATGGATACAGGCTGCCTACGGAAGCGGAATGGGAATACGCCTGTCGGGCAGGCACCAAAACAAAGTATTTCTTTGGGAATGAGCCGTCGAAACTGAAGGCCTATGCCTGGTTTGATAAGAACTCCAGTGCAAAACCTCGGCCAGTAGGTCAGAAGCAACCTAATCCGTGGGGATTGTACGATATGTACGGAAATGTCTGGGAATGGTGCAACGACTTTTACAAAGTGGACTACTATCAGGAAAGCCCTGAAGAGAATCCGAAAGGACCGAAGACCGGCGATAACAAAGTGGTGCGCGGAGGTGCATGGAAATTCAGCGCCGAGAACTGTCGCTCAGGTTATCGTTATAATGAAGATCCTGCCTATGCTGATGTTTGCTTTGGATACGATATCTATGGCTTTAGATGCGTTCGAAATGCTCCTGGAGATACTGGAGTCAGGTCAAAGTAGATTACGCGGCTGCTGGGACCGGCTACGCATTTCCTGCCTTTCGACCTTGGCTACGAAAATGGTGTTGGCAATCATGCGCTTACCAAAAATTACATCCGGGCAAGTAAGGCGAGGGTTGCGTAGCGTTCTTTGAGAAGTTTATAGTGTTGTATGACAAGAATTATTGGTTTGAGCAATGAGATTTGGCTGTCTGGCTGCGTAGAATCTTCGGATTTTTTGCTGTATGCGCAGACATTAGCTATTTCCTGGTGTTACCAAAGATTTGAAATGAGTAGATAGCTATTTACGCAACTCGCTTATAGAGATGGTGCAGGCCACCGGCCTTCGGAATGGAAACGACTTTGCCCTCTTCTGGTTTCTCAACATTCCTTGGCGCAGGTGAGTTCTTCTTCAATGAAAGATGAGTTCAGCAGTTGTTGTAATAATCCATATAGTCTTTATAGTCTTTGAGAATGCGGTACAAATGATTTTCGCTTAAGATAATGCAGTGCTCCAGACATTCTCTTCTTATTGAGCCGATTACACGTTCGCAATATGGATTTTGCCAAGGTGACTTTGGAGCAATGAGAACTTCTTCAATTTGCATGGTTCTAACTCGTTTAACAAAAGAATTGCCATAGATTTTGTCTCTGTCACGGATCACATACTTTGGTGCTGAATCATAGGGAAACGCTTCTGTTATTTGCTGCGAAGTCCATTGAGCAGCCGGATTTGCAGTGACATTGAAATGCACGATTTTGCGTCTATGATGGTAGAGAACGATGAAGCAGCACAGTATTCGGAACCGGACAGTTGGAACTGTGAAGAAATCAACGGCAGGGACAAGACCACAAATTTGGAATGAAGCCTTAATCATACGCTCCAAGCTACCCAGATGCGAGTTAAACACACTTTCTGAGATTTCTCTTGATATTTTATTATGGCTGACATCTAAAGAAACTTTTTTCGGCCGAGTCTAAAAAATATAGTTTTCTTTAAAATTTCTGATTGTATAATTATAACAATGCGTATGTTACTAAGTTCCATTTGATTTATGGTGGAATTACAAAAGCAATGTGATTAACCAGAAAGTCATGTTTACTCTTCTGAAAAAATGGTTCAGTGCTTCCCTTTGCATGCGGGTAATTGTCGCTTTATTGTATGGGCTTGTTAACTTCACCGCACCTCTAAATCATACGTGCCACTTAACCAAGGAATATCCACACGATTGCCATTTAAAAGACTCAAATTGCCACTTTGCCGAAGAGAGTTGTGCCAGAACACGACACAAAATTGCGCTCAATCAAAACAGCTCTGACGACAAAGTTTTCTCCTACGGGCAGTTCTGCCTAGCGTGTCTATACTCGCTTACCTCAAAGTTGTTTAAATTAAATTCAGCAACTTCTCTGGTCTCAGTTGAAGCTGTTGTAAAAGTTCGATTTATATACCATTTTAATTTCACAAAGCAATTCGAGTGGCTTTCTTCAATTCCACTAAGAGCACCTCCAATTATCACCTCCTAAGGTGATTGCGGAGTGACAATACTCCTCTCTACATCCCAATCTACCGGAAAAGTCCATACTTGATAATATCAAATAGTAGCATTGTGCTGCTTATTTCCTGGTTTTTAACCAAAAGGCTCAATTTCGAAAAGGACGTTGTAAGGAGATTAGAAATGCCAAGAATATTCATTATTCTAATGCTCTCCGTTCTGCTGTTATATGCTAATGTTACAACTGCTCAAGATAAGAAACCTGATATTGAACAACTAAATGCCAAGATTTTAGAACTCCAGCAGCAGATTATTGAAATGCAGAAAAAGCATAACGATGAAATCAATGTTTTAAGACAACAGATAAATGAACTTGCTGCTGAAGCCGGTAAGCAAAGAGCCAAGGATGAACTTACTGCTTTGCGAGAATTAGCAAAGGCCAAAGCAGCAGAGGAAGCTATCGCTGAAGAGAAGCTTGAAGAAACAACTTTTAAATCCGGCGGTCTCGGCCTACAGGCCCTGAACCCGGAAATCAGTGTTACCGGCGATTTTCTGTTTTCGACAAGACAGGATACTACAAGCGACCAGAGCAGCGATTTCAATTTTCGTAATCTTGGTCTGCATCTTGAATCATGGTTAGATCCATATACACATTTTAAAGGAGCTATTGAGTTTAATGAGGATGAGGTCGAACTTGGAGAGGCTTATGTGACGCTATATAATCTTAGCGACGATTTGAACCTAACTTTAGGTAAATTCCGACAACAGTTTGGTGTTGTAAATCGCTGGCATAAGCATGGTCTTGACCAAGTTGATTTCCCATTAGCACTTCGTGAAATTTTTGGCAATGGCGGTTTGAATCAAAGCGGTATATCGCTGGATTGGCTTATGCCGCCTGCCGGTAATGCGTCGCAGCAGTTAACCTTTCAGATGACAGATGGTTCAAATGACCGCTTATTTGTCGGCAACACGTCTAACAGGCCCAGTCTTCTTGCTCATTATAAAAATTACAGGGATATTTCAAAGGATACCTATATGGAATGGGGTCTTTCAGGTCTTGTTGGCTGGAATGACCAATGGGAAGTTAGCAGTTCTACTACCACACAAGACAGTGGGGAGGAGACATTCGTACTTGGTGCTGATTTTACGGTTCTTTGGGAACCAACTGAAAAGATGCGTTACAGCAATCTCGAATGGCGAAGTGAAGCGTACTGGTTAAACAAAGATATTCTTGCACCTGATGGTTCCGGCGAAGATACTATAAATGCATGGGGGCTTTACAGCTATCTGCAGACAAAGACATCCAGAACTGTTGATATTGGCATCAGAGGTGACTTCTATGTGCCTGATACCAAAAGTTACGCTAATCTCACCGGTCCGCTCTCGCTTTCGCCATTGGCTGTGACAAGTGATAATCCATATCTGTGGCAAGTCAGCCCATATATTACCTGGTGGCAAAGTCCATTTGTGAAGTTTCGGGCAGAGTATGATTATAGTAACGGGAAAGGAATAGAGAATCCTGAACATGTCATTTGGCTTCAGGTAATATTCTCAGCCGGGCCGCACAAGCACGAGCGTTATTGATAGAAGGGAGTAAGGTTACTATGAAAAAGATATTGGTCATAATCGCACTCGTTTCGGTTTTTCCAATTACGGGCGTACATGCCAAACCGCATCTGAATGTCGTAACAACACTGCCCGATTATGCATATTTTGCAAAGCTTATCGGTGGTGACCGTGTATCTGTAAAATCTATCGTCAGAGGCGACCAGGATGCACATTTTATTCGCCCTAAACCCTCATTTGCTACTGCGCTGCGAAACGCGGACGTTTTGGTCGCTACAGGACTGGACCTGGAGCTTTGGGTGCAGACTGTGATAGACAGTTCCGGCAATGGAAAGATTCGAAGCGGTCAGGCAGGCTATGTATCTGCATCTGCTGAAATGAAGCTTCTGGAAAAACCAAAGACCTTATCGAGAGCCGAAGGAGGTGTTCATATTTACGGCAATCCGCATGTTACATGCAGCCCTATCCAGATGAAGATAGCTGCTCGCAATATAGCCACAGGATTGATTAAGAACGACCCAGAAGGCAAGGAAATATATTTGCAAAATCTAAAAAATCTACATCGACGGATTGATGAGCGGTTGTTTGGCCCCAAACTTGTGGAAATGCTTGGTGGTGATATATTATGCAATCTTGCCGAGCAGGATAAGCTAATACCTTTTCTCCAAGAGCAAAAATTTGAAGGAAGGCCGCTAATTGAATATTTAGGCGGCTGGATGAAAACGATGCTCCCGCTTCGTGGCACACCGCTCGTTACTTATCACAAGAACTGGATTTACTTTGTCAGACTCTTCGGGCTGGAAGAAGCAGGTACGGTTGAGCCCAAGCCTGGCATACCACCTTCTCCTAAGCATGTAGCCAATTTAATTAACCTGATGCGAGAAAGAAACATCGGCATCATTCTGGCTGCAAACTATTTCGATGAGCAGGAGATAAGAACAGTAGCAGCAAGAACAAATGCTGAGGCTGTTATTGTTCCCCTCTACGTTGGTGGTGCTGCTGGTGTAGATGATTATTTTGAACTTGTTGACCATTGGATTGACGGGATTTTAAGAGCAGCGGAAAAGAAAGGTCTTCCAAGCAAGCACTAATTTAGGAAATGATGTTATGGCATCAGAAACAGTAAGATTCTTTTCGGTTCAAATAGCTTTACTGGCTGTCGTATTGATTTTACATACCTACATAGGGCTTCATATAATCAGACGCACCTTGATTTTTTCTGATCTGGTCTTGGATCAATTGGCAGCCTTTGGTGCTCTTGCAGGGATAGGTCTTGGAATAGAATTCGGCACAGCTCAATCCTACTTGTCCTCGATGATAGCTGTGCTTTTCGGCGCACTATTGCTGGCCCTGATAAAACCAAAAAACCGAGCTATACCAAGAGAAGCTGTGATCGGCATCATGTATGCACTTGCATTAGTTGCTTCGCTTTTATTAGCCGATAAGCTCCGCGGAGGCGAGGCTTACGTAACAAAAACGCTTGCAGGTTCTATGCTGTGGGTAACCTGGCCCCTCGTTTGCGTAACAACACTTGTATATATCATCTTATTAGCGTTCCATTGTAAGTTTCGCCACAAATTCATAAGTCTGGCAGAAAATCCTTCCGAGATCAAGAATGAAAGATTCTGGGATTTTTTGCTTTTCACAACTCAGGGCATTATCACAGTTTTAATAGTTCCCATCGCAGGTGTTCTCTTAGCGTATGCATTTTTGATGATTCCGGCAGCTATCGCAGCTATGTTTACAAGGAGATGGGCCGGGGCTGTAATAATAGGATGGACTGCTGGTTTTACGGCATGTGTAATCGGCCTTTGTTCGTCATATTTCTTTGACCTGCCCTATGGTCCAAGTCTCGTCCTTTTCTTAGGCTTTTTCTTCGCTGTTGCCATAGTTATTCGGTGTCTGTTTTCTTCATAATAGATTATTTGGTATGAAAGGATAGGTAAAGTTATCAATGATTCAAATTCTTGGCCTGCCATTTCTTGCATGTATCCTGATGAGCTCTATTCTTGGTTATTTGGGGATACATGTGCTTAAAAGAGAAGTCATCTTCATAGATATTGCTCTGGCTCAAGTTGCGGCAGTTGGCTCTATTATTGCTCATCTTGCGTTTGAGGTACACGGGGATTCTCTGGCCGCATACGTATGCTCCTTAAGCTGTGTTTTAATTACAGCCTTATTTTATGCTGTGATACGAAGCAAAATTTTTCAGATCTCGCTTGAAGCATTCATCGGTATTTCCTATGCAATTGCTGCAGCAGCAGCTCTTTTCCTGGTCGGCATCGCACCCGGTGGTCATATACATATTCAGCACATACTTTCCGGCAGTCTTCTCTGGACAAGCTGGAGGGACGTAGCAGTCATTCTGCTCACTTTTTCAGCAGCAGGATTTTGCTTCTATCTTATCCGAAAGCCGTTGGCCAAAGTCTCGAACGGTTATCAGCAGGCTCTTGATAAGGGTATTGAGATAATATTTTGGGATTTTATTTTTTATTTGCTGCTTGGTATTGTAATAACGCTATCCGTTCAAATTGGTGGCGTTGTCGTGGTATTTGCCTACCTTATAATACCTGCCACAATATCGGTGATTATTTCTTCACGCCTGGCCGTGCAGTTGATGATTATATGGGCTGCAGCAACAATGGCATCAATAACAGGCCTGCTATTTTCGTATTATCTTGATTTTTCAATTGGACCTTCTATTGCGTTGTTTCTCGGCGGCGAATTGATACTCATCGCAATTATTGCACGATTTGTCGGAGATATTCGCTATTGCTTTTGGAGAAATATTATGAAATATCGAAAAGTCCCTAATCTTTGCGTGGTGACAGTAGCATTTATGTTTGTGATATGGCAAATGACGACGCACTTAATTGCTTCGGCATCTGCCGACGAAAACAGAGCAGCCAGGCCAGTCGCGTCTCTTGAATCTATCGACAATAGCACGAAGGAGGTTCCCGGAGAGCCTAACACATTGCACTTAACTAAACCAAATGACCGAGCGGGATCAGTTCGTGCCATATCCTCCCACCTTGGCTTGGGAAAAGGATCGGTTATTGCCGACATCGGAGCAGGGAGTGGCCGAGACACATGGGTCTTTGCGAAGATTGTCGGAGAAACAGGATTGGTTTTCGCCGAGGAGATTGTAGAAGACAAGGTAGAGTCGTTAAAGACAGAGGCTAACAAAAGAGATCTTAGTCAAGTTCGCGTTGTGCTGGGCCGCACAGATGACCCCTGTTTACCCTCAAATTCCTTTGACCTTATCTATTTGAATTACGTTTACCACCATCTTGCGAAGCCCAGAGATATGTTGCGAGGGATCTGGCGTGCGCTGAGGCCAGGTGGCCATTTTGTGGTGGTCGATCAACAGCGTGGGACGTTACGTGACTGGGTTCCTCGGAAGCTCCGTGAAAAGAAGCATTTCTGGATAGCCGAAACAACTGTGGTTAGAGAGGCGAGGGAAGAGGGATTTGCTTTTATTGGCTGCGCTGAACAGTGCTGGCATACAAAGGATGACTTTGTTCTCAATTTTCAGCGTCCGAAAGAGCTGGAAAATCCAGGCAATGACCCCGACACTTTTCTTCCCATTCCACTGGAAAAGTGTTCCCACCTGTTCCTTCCCCTTGCTCGTCCTTATAAGCATCCTGTTTTTGTCGCGCTGGGAGAAACACGCAAACTGATGGTTCCAATCCTTGAAAACTCTTCTGGCGAAGGACTGGAGATAGTTTTAGAGGAGTGGGCAACACAAAAAGAAGAGAGACCGCCGCTTCCCTCTGGTGTTTCCCTCCCTTCAGTCCTCACTGAGAGTGGTGATCCAAATTTGACAACTGAGTTGATCGATGTGGTTTTCTTTATAGATAGCTATCACCTTCTTTTCCATGGTAAAACTCTGCTGGCTAAGATTTATGAAAAGCTCTCACCAACCGGCTGCATATATATTCTTGACCGCAAAGCTCAGAAGCCGCTATCTCGGCGCGAGGCAAGCCATCACAGAAAGATACAACCGAAGACAGTAAAGCAGGAGATGGCCGAAGCAGGCTTCTTTCTTTGGTTTCGCGGCCCCCGACCGGCTCGCGACCGCTTTCTTCTTGTCTTTGGCAAAAACCAACCCGAAAAAGTTCCAATTGAAGAAGATATATTTGTAGGTGGCCCGGTGATTCCCGAAGCCCCTGGTCAATGGCTTAAAAGAAACTACTGGCGCCTTCGGGGCTTCAAGACAGCGGATGGAAGATATGTCCTTTTGAAGGCGCCTGGGAAGAAAGTGTCTGTTGAGAAAGTCCCCAGTTGTTTATCAGGTAAAGAGATATGGAAAATCCCGAAAGAGAAACTTATGCTATATTTCGAGAAAAAAGACGAAAAATATTTTTTAACCGATCATCGAACCTTAGACTGACGATAGCTACCATTGTTTCTGAAACTCCAACTTGCATTGTTGGATTCGTAACCTTGTTAATAACAAAAGGGATACGAGGTGAAAAAACTCCTTTCTAAAGAAATCAACTCTTTCATCATCACTACCCCGCCACAGAACAACTGTCAACGAGTTGAAGGCCTGGGGATTGTGGATTTATCGCCATTGCTATTCCCTTGCCCTTTCTGCATTTCTGCACAGCTTCATCAACAACACATGCCAAATATATGCTCCAGAGATTTCCCTTGACGGGAAGGTGGCTCATTTGGTATAAAGAATAATGAACTAAGTGTGTGGATTTTTAGCCCTCGTGGCCGAGGGATCTGTGTCCTTTTTTCGATGGAGGAGGACGTATTGTGTGGCGTACAGAGTTGTGGCGAAGACTTTATACTTCGTGGTTACGTTTTTTACATTTCAGTTAACAACCTATGTTCAATTTTTGAACCCCGCCCGTCGAAGACGGGATGGGGTGAACCCAGCCCCTCAAAGTGGACAGAGGGGCGAGGTGAAGGAGGATTATTATGTGTAGAAAATTGACTTATTTAGTTTCTTTTGTTTTGGTGTTAGTGCTGGTTAGTGACGTTTCGGCAGGTCTGGTGGCGCACTGGGAGTTCGATGATGGGGCCGGCACGATCGCTCGGGACAGCTCCGGTAACGGTCATGATGGTACTCTGCAGGGTGATCCGCAGTGGGTTGCCGGAATGATTGGTAGCGGTGCTTTGAGTTTTGATGGGTCGGATGGCCTTGTGGATGTTGGCCATGATGAATCACTGAGTATAACGGATGAGTTGACAATCACGGTATGGTTGAAGGTAGGCGATCTCAGTACTTACTATTTTCTCGTCTGTAAACAACCCAGTGGTACGGCAGGAGATAACTATCCTGGCAATTACGAATTTAGAACAGAGATAAATACCGGTGCTCTTCAGTTTGGACATCAGCAAGCAGAGGGCGAGCAGTACATCTTCTACACCTCCGAGACGTCTATTACTGCCGAACAATGGTACCACGTTGCAGTATCAGTTACGAAAGGAGAGCTTGTGGAATTCTATATCGACGGGGTTTCTGCCGGAAGCGCCGAGCAGTTGACTAATTTCGGAGTTTTGAACGATGAGCCTGTAAGAATAGGTGGCAGGAAGGATGGGTATTCTTTTTTCAACGGAATTCTGGATGACATTCGTCTCTACGACCGGGCTCTGTCAGCAGTCCAGATACAGAAACTGTATAATGGTAACCCTCCAACGTTCACAATCGCCGAGAAGCCCGACCCGGCTGATGGTACTCTACACTCGGATACGTGGGTGAACATGAGCTGGCAAGCAGGAGATTATGCGGTCTCACACGATGTGTATTTCACTGAGAATTTCGATGATGTGAACGCCGGCGCCGAGAGCACGTTCCAAGGAAACCAGGTTGGAACATTTTTTGTAGTTGGTTTTCCCGGATTTCCTTATCCGGATGGTCTTGTTCCGGGCACGACATATTACTGGCGAATCGATGAGGTCAATGATGCTGACCCGAACAGTCCATGGAAAGGCGATGTCTGGAGCTTTGGTATTCCTCCCAAGACCGCGTACTACCCGGGACCGGCTGATGGTGCCGAGCTTGTAGCTACAGATGTGAAGCTTAGCTGGACGGGAGGTTTCGGTGCGAAATTGCACACCGTATATTTCGGTGACAATTTTGACAATGTGAACAACGCCACAGGCGGCCTTCCTCAGGGAACTATGACCTATAATCCCGGCCCACTTAAATCAGGCAAGACTTACTACTGGCGTGTCGATGAGTTTGATATTATCGACACAT